>JAZROJ010000137.1:0-3056 GCA_045648625.1 Candidatus Scatovivens sp. | reverse complement strand
CTTATGAAAAAAGATTCTTTGTTTTTAATTAAATTATTATTTATATTGTTTTCATTTGTTTTTTCATTGATTTGTTCTTCTTTATTTACTGTTTTAAAGACACTATCAGGTTTATATGTTTCTCTTTTTTCTTGTTCTAATTGATTATAATAGCTCTTTTTAAAATCTTTAATTTTTTCTTTTTGTAATTCTGTTGCTCCAAATTTTTCAAACAATCCAAATAATATATATTTTGTGTCTTCTAATAATTCTTGTTCTTCAAAAGTTTTAGAATTATCATAATTAAATTCATAATGATTATTACAATTTATTGTTAAAAATTCTATATATTCTCTTGGAATTTTATTATAATCTTCTTCTATTAAATTATCTAAAATAACTAAAACTTCTTTATATGCATTAGCATAATTTGTTTTTATCATTTTACTCTTCTCCTTGAGCTTGTCCTTCTTTTATATCTTCTTGTGTTCTAACTCCATGTTCCAAGGTTTCAAAAGCTTTGCTTGCTTGTTCTGGATTAGAACTAAAAGTTCTTGTAGTCTCTTGTCCAATTTGTTGAAATGTAAGATTACTTCTAACACCTTCTTTTCCAATTCCTTGTGGTTCAAAGCTTTCTAAAAATTCTAAATTTATTCCTGCATCTTTTAAAATTTTTCTGGCTATTCGTTCAGATGTTCTATCTTGAAGTGCTTGTGGATTATGAGCATCAATTCCTATTAAGACTTTACAACCTTTTTCTTCTGCTATTTTCCAAAACTCTGGTACTGGATATGGATAAGTACCGTCTCTTGTTAATGTTTTCCCAGGTATTCCAGCTGCTATTGCAGATATGGAGCCTAAATTTATTTCTAGTGGTATATTGCATTCTTTTGATGCTTCACATATCATCTCCATTGCTTTTCTTGCATTTTGCATATATTCTTCTAATTCTGCTTCTGGTACACTATCTCTTTTTTCCATAAATATATCTGGATGTGCTACATAAGCAAATTTCCTGCTTCTAATTGCTTCTACAACTGTAAAAGCATAGTCTAATGGATATTGCTTTGAATTATATTTCGAATTTTCAGGTGGCATTTTTATTTTTCCATTTTCATCTCTAGCTAAACAATAATGTTGACCTAATATCATATAATCTAAATGTGGTTCTGTTTTTTTTCTTAAATCCTTGACGATTGGATGTTGTTCTCCAAAATCTCCAAAGTATTCTCCTTCTAATCCTATTTTTACACTTAATTGTCCAACTGCTTGAGTTTTAATTTTTTGTAATGTTGGAATATATTCTTTTTCAAATTGTTCTATACTCATTGCACTTCTAGGATTATATCCAAATGGGTTTGGTGCATGATCCGAAAATCCTAAATCTGTCATTCCTTCAGTATATGCTGCCATTACATATTTTTCCATTCCATCTTCTGAAGCATGCCCGCACAGTGCTGTATGTGTATGAAAATTGAAGTTTTGTTCATCTCTACTTAATTCGAAATCTTTTTCTTCAAAATTATCATTCAATAATGACGCATAAACCATTCTATTGCATTTGTCGTTCATAAAAGATAGAGAATCACTTTGAGACCATATTGTAAATGCTTTTAAATCTGGATTACTTTTCATTATTTTCCAAAATCTTTCAAACACTTTTTGTTGCAAAACTTCTTCTCTTCTTGAAGCTGGATTATTTCCAACTCTTGCTACATCAAACTCTGTAACTTCAACAGGAAGGCCTATTTCTCGTTGTATATCTTCGAAAGTTCTATCTATTTCATCTAATTCAACATCAGTTGTTAAATGAGCTTCTACTCCAATTATATCTATTAATCCTCTTTCATCTGGTTCTAATTTTCCTTCTTCTCTATATTTTGCTTCTATAGCTTGAATTTGTTTTATTATCTCTATAATTTGCTTTCGTTTATTTGGCTCAACCCAATTCATATCATTATATGTAAATGTTGTATTTGGCATTGTTTTTCTTGCAGCTAATGCCATTTCACACAAATCCTCTAATGTTAGATATTTTTGCCATCCTTCTTGTCTCGGATGATAAGTTGGTTCTTCATCAAATCCTGGTTCTTTCATGACAGGATCATAAATTAATTCATTTAAAATATCTATTGTATCTATCCTATCTCCATATTTTTTGCCTAAATGAACTGCATAATCTATAAGACTTTGTTTTAAAGTTTCTTTCATTTGCTCTTCTGTTATCTCACCATTTTGAACTCGATTTAATAAAGATAATTCTAAAGTTTTTGGAAAATCTGCATAAAACATTAAAGTGTTTACTTTTGATTTCATATTATGTCTTTCGCAAAATGTAATCATTTTATCCATTCCATCTGTTTTATAAGTTTCTCCATCAAAAGCAACATATCCAGAATATTTTCCTACATTATCAAAAGTAACTCTATCGTATCTATTAGAATCTTTAAATAAATGATCATAAAATTGTCTTACTTTTTCTGGTGTTAATGTTAATATACCTTCTTTGGCTAAAGTTTCGATATTAATTTCTGCAAGTGAAGTATGTAAATTAGGATCTAAACCGTTCTCTTGTAATCTTGTTTGCATTACTTGTTTATTACAAACAGATAAATCTCTTAATGATGATATATAAATGTTTTTTAAAATTTGTTTTTGTTCTTCTGCTAGACCTTCTACTCTGCTTATAGCATCTTCTACAGAAACTGTATATCTATCTGTTCCTGTTAAAGAACCGTATTTTTCACTTGTTTCTCTTATCATTTGAATATATTCAATAATTTTTTTATCTTGTTCTTCTTTTGATATATCTTCATCCAATATTGAAAGTAATTCTACTAGTTGGACATTTAGTGTTATACCTTTTGTTCCATGGAAATTTTCTAATAACTTCATTTTTTCTCCTTTAATAGTATTTGATAATATAATTATATATTATTTTTGATAAGAATGTCTATACTATAATAAAATTTATATTTTCTCGAATGTTATATTTTATATAAAAAATTGCCGACTACTTTGATTTTGTGCAATGTTGTATATAACAAAATATGTCTTTATATACTACTCTTCCTATT
>JAZROJ010000136.1:0-7979 GCA_045648625.1 Candidatus Scatovivens sp. | reverse complement strand
CACATACAAAATTCAAATCAGAAGTTTACGTTCTAACAAAAGAAGAAGGTGGAAGACATACACCATTCTTCAATGGATATAGACCACAATTCTATTTCAGAACAACAGACGTTACAGGTGTTATCGATTTACCAGCTGGTGTTGAAATGGTTATGCCAGGAGACAACGTTGCTATGACAATCGAATTAATTACACCAATCGCTATCGAAAAAGGATTAAGATTTGCTATCCGTGAAGGTGGTAGAACAGTTGGTTCTGGTGTAGTTTCTGATATCATTGCTTAATTTTAGCTATATATTAGTAATTATATATAAAAGAGTTACAATTTGTTGTAACTCTTTATTTATTTACAAAAAAGTATTGATTTTTTTTTATAAAGACATTAAAATAGTAATGTATAATATCTAAGGTAATATATATAGTTTAAGGGGGATAAAATTTTGAAGATATTATTAGATGCTATGGGTGGAGACAATGCACCAGATGCTGTTATAAAAGGTGCTGTTAAAGCTGCTAAAGAGATAAAGTCAGAAATTATTTTAATAGGAAATGAAGAAATAATTAATAAAAAAGCAAAAGAATTTTATGATAAAGATTCTATAACAGAAGTAGATTCTAAAATAACTATAAAACATGCTACAGAACAAATAGAAATGGAAGATATACCAACAGTTGCAATAAAACATAAAAAAGATTCATCAATGGTAGTAGGTTTTCAAATGTTAAAAGAAGGTGAAGGAGATGTATTTATATCTGCTGGAAATTCTGGAGCATTACTTACTGGAGCTACATTATTAGTAGGAAGAATTAAAGGTGTTGATAGGCCTGCAATAGCTCCAATGTTACCTGCTTATAAACATCAATTTTTACTTATGGATGCTGGAGCAAACACAAACTGCAAACCAATAAATCTGGTTCAATTTGCACAAATGTCTACTATATATTTAAAAAATACTTTTGGAATTGAAAAACCTAGAATAGGGTTATTAAATATTGGTACAGAAGAAACAAAAGGAAATGATTTAGTAAAAGAAACATATAATCTATTAAAAGAAAATAGTGAAGAATATGGTATTAATTTTATAGGAAATATAGAAGGTAGAGATGCATTTTCAGGAGAAGTAGATGCTGTTATAACAGATGGTTTTACAGGTAATGTATTTTTAAAAACAACAGAAGGATTGGGAAGACTAGTAAAAACAAATTTAAAAGAAAATTTAATGAAAAATATTTTAACAAAAATTTGTGCACTACCATCATTACCAGCTATTAATAAATTTTCAAAAACAATGGATTATAAGCAATATGGTGGAGCATTGTTTTTAGGCGTAAAAAAACCAGTTGTAAAAGCACATGGAAGTAGTGATGAATTTTTATTTTATTTTACATTAAAACAAGCAGAAAAATTTGTTGCAAGTAATGCAGTAGAAAAATTAAAAGAAGAATTTGAAAAAAAGTAAATAAACACTTGACTTTTTTATAAACATATAATAAAACTAGAATATGAAATTTAGTTATAAAGAAAAGGAGGTGTAACTTATAATGAATACAGAGGAAGTTTTTGAAAAAGTAAAAACTATTATTGTTGAGCAATTAGGTGTTGCTGAAACTTCAGTTGAAATGGAAGCTTCTTTTATAGATGATTTAGGAGCTGATTCATTAGATATAGTTGAATTAGTTATGGCTTTAGAAGAAGAATTTGATATAGAAATTCCAGATACAGATGCAGAAAAAGTAGTTACAGTAGGAGATGTGGTTGATTATATCAGAGATAACGTATAATACGTATAAAATTTGAAAGGTTAACACCTTTCTTTTTTTTTCAAAAGCTCTTGTAAATTAAGTAAAAAAAATATACAATATATTTTGTTTAGAAAGGGGTGAAAATATGGAAAAAAATTTATCATTATTTGAGCAAAATATTGGATATATTTTTAAAAATAAAGAATTGTTAAAAACAGCATTAACACACACATCTTATTCTTATGAATATAAAACTCAAAGTAATGAAAGATTAGAATATTTAGGTGATAGCATTTTAGAATTTATTAGTAGTGAATATTTATTTGAAAACTATCAAAATTTATCAGAAGGAGAAATGACTAAAGTTAGAGCTTCAGCTGTTTGTGAAGATAGCTTATTTGAAATTGCAAAAGAGCATAATTTTAGTGATTTCTTATATTTAGGAAAAAGTGAAAAAGCAATGAATACTAATAAAAAAGCCTTGTTAGCAGATAGTGTAGAAGCTATAATAGCAGCAATTTATTTAGATTCTAATATTGAAGAAGCAAAAAAATTTATATTAAAAAATATAAAAGATAAAATAGAATTTGCTAGCAAAAATGTAGGGTTAAAAGATTATAAGACAGTATTACAAGAAAAACTTCAAGTAAAAGGTGAAGTTCTTATACAATATTTTATAATTGATGAAAAAGGACCAGATCATGATAAAACTTTTACTGCAGAAGTTTCTTGTGATGGTAAGAAGTTAGCTCAAGGAACAGGAAGAAGCAAAAAAATAGCAGAAATGGAAGCTGCAAAAAAAGCAATAGAATTAATTGGTTAAAATAGGAGGGATAAAATGAAAAAACAATATATAATTCCAATTTTTGTACCTCATTTAGGGTGCCCTAATGAATGTACATTTTGTAACCAAAGAAAAATAAGTGGCCAAGTAAAAGAAATAACAGAAAAAGATGTAAAAGATACTATAGAATATTATTTACAAAATTTTAAAGATAAAGACACATATAAAGAAGTAGCTTTTTTTGGTGGTAGTTTTACAGGAATAGATGAACAGTTACAAGAAAAATTGTTAAATGCAGCTTATGAATATATTAAAAATAAAAAAATAGATGGAATACGTATTTCAACAAGACCAGATTATATTGATAAAAAAACATTAAAAAGATTGAAAAAATATAAAGTTAAAACTATTGAACTTGGAGTACAATCTACTAATGATTATATTTTAGGAAAATGTAGAAGAGGTCATACATATCAAGATGTTATAAGAGCTTCAAAATTAATTAGATGGTATGGTTTTACTTTAGGACATCAAATGATGGTAGGGTTGCCTGATAGCACAAATTTAGATGAATTAAATACAGCAAAAGATTTAATTAAATTAAAACCTAAAATAGTTAGAATTTATCCAGTTTTAGTTATAAAAGGAACAGAACTTGAAAAAGATTATAAAGAAGGCAGATATGAGCCTTTAGAATTAAATCAAGCTGTTGAAAGATGCAAAGAGCTTTGCTATTTATTTGGAAAACATAAAGTTAATGTTATTAGAATAGGTTTGCAAAATACAGATACTATCTGCTCTCCAACAAAAGATGGTAGTCAAATAGTTGCTGGTCCTTATCATGAAACTTTTAGACAATTAGTAGAATCTTCTATTTATTATGATACTATTGTTGAAAAAATTAAAAAATTTAATACAAAAGTAAAAGAAGTTGAAATTGTAATAAATCCTCAAAATATTAATAATATTGTTGGTTATAAAAAAGAAAATATATCAAAATTAAAAGAAATGTATGATGTTGATGTTGTGATTAAACAAGATGAAAAATATTCTGTAGATAGAATTGATGTAAATATTTCTAAAGAATATAAAGATTTTATAGATGATAAAGAAAAAGTTACTACTAAAAAGTAATAAAAGAATAAAAATACTTAAAACACTTATAATAAATATAAGTGTTTTTTTTTAGGAGATAAATAGATGAAAATAAAAAGATTAGTTTATGATGGTGTTCTTATAATATTAGGATGTGCTTTACTTGCTTTTGGAACAACTTGTTTTTTATTGCCTAATAAATTGTCTAGTGGTGGTTTTTCAGGGATAGCAACAATAATATATTATTTTTATAATATACCAATGGGGTCTACAATAATTTTATTAAATACACCAATTTTTATATTGGCTTATATAAAATGTGGAAAAAGATTTATATTCAAAACTATTATTGCTACATTATTATATTCTTATTTTATTAATTTATTTGAAAAAGTAGCAGAATTTACTCATGATAATTTTTTAGCTAGTATATATGGAGGCATATTAATAGGAATTGGATTAGGTTTAGTTTTTAGGGCAAGTGCATCAACTGGTGGAAGTGATTTAGTGGCACATCTTACAAAAAAATATTATAAAGAAGTTAGTGTAAGTAATGTTTTGTTTTTAATAGATATTGGAATAGTAATTTTAAATCTGCTTGCATTTAAAAATATTGAAATTGGACTATATTCTGCTATAACTATTTATTTAAGTGGAAAAATGATAGATATTGTTTTTGAAGGTATTAATTTTTGTAAAATGATATATATTATTTCAGATAAATATGAAGAAATTTTACATGCTATAAATCAAGGGGCAAATAGAGGGGCTACAGGATTATATGGAAAAGGTTCTTTTTCAAATAAAGAAAGAACAGTTATAATGTGTGTTACTAAAAGAAGAGATATTATGATGATTAAAAATATTGCAACAGAGATTGACAAAAAAGCGTTTATTGTAATTACAGATGCAAGAGAAGTATATGGGCTAGGTTTTAAAAATTAGCAAGATTTTATATTATAAGAAATATTATATGAATTTCGTATAATATAAAAAAAGAAGATTTAATCTTCTTTTGGTTTTCTATTTTTTACAGTAGGATAAGCTGTTTGAATATTAGTATTACCTACTATATAATCTATGCTTGTACCATAAAATTTGGCTAATTTACTTAATAAATCGATAGGAATTGTTCTTTTTCCTGTTTCATATAAACTATATTGTGGTCTAGAAATTTTTAATAAATCTGCAAGTTCTTGTTGTGTTAAATCATGATCTTCTCTTAAATCTTTTAATCTTTTAAAATCCATTTTTTACTCCATAATTATTACTAACCACATAAAATGTTAAAAAGGCAAAGTAGAATTTGAATGTGGCTCTTTTGTTCTTATTTTATCATGTATTTAAACAAATACGTGTACTTGTATGCGTTTGAATACTGTATTATTTAGTAAATTCCATTGATTATTTCTAAAAAATACGATAAAATAAAAAAGGAAAGTAGGGTTAAAAATATGGAACAAGAATATATATTAAAAAAACAAGAATCATTTATTTTAAAAGATATATTTGAATGTGGACAATGTTTTAGATGGAATAAAGAAGATGATGAAAGTTATACAGGAATTATCAAAGATGCAATTATTAATGTTAGAAAACAAAATGATGAAATTGTTTTTAAAGGTATTTGTAAAGGCAATTTAAAAGATATTGTGACTGATTATTTTGATTTAAAAACAGATTATATGTCTTATAAAAACAAATTAAAAAAAATAGATTGTTATTTAAAACAAAGCATAGAATTTGGTGAAGGAATTAGAATTGTAAAACAAGATTTGTGGGAATGTATTATTTCTTTTATTATTTCTGCTAATAACAATATTCCAAGAATAAAGAAGATTATTGAAAGAATATCTGAAGCTTATGGAGAAGAAATTGAGTGGAATGGGAAAAAATATTATTTTTTTCCAACACCTGAGATGTTGTCAAAAGCATCTATAGAAGATTTAAGAAAACTAGGAATGGGTTTTAGAGATAAAAGAATATATAATACAACTCAAATGATTTTAAAAAATGAAGTAAATTTAGATGAAATTTATAATTTAAAAGATACAGAATCTATTAGAAAAGAATTACTTAAATTAGATGGTGTTGGAGAAAAGGTTGCTGATTGTGTAATGTTATTTGCACTAAAAAGAGAGGATGTTTTTCCAATAGATGTTTGGGTAAGAAGAGTTATGAATGATTTATATATACATAATGAAGATGAAGAAAAAGTAAATAAATCTGAATTACAAGCACTGGCGGCAGAAAAATTTTTAGGGTTATCTGGTATAGCACAACAATATTTATTTTATTGGAAAAGAGAAGAAGGGAAAAAGGTAAAATAATTAATGATAGAATTTTTAGGAAAAGTAATAACATTTATTTTAACTACAATTATAATTTGTGTTTTATTTTTAACTACATATTTTTGTCTTGAAGTTTTGGAAATTATAAATGTTCCAGAACAATATAGTATAATTAAATTTTTAGATTTTAATATGGAAGAGGTAATTACTTCTGTTCAAGATTATGTGCAAATAGCAATTGATGGCGAACCATCTAATACTAGTGTAAAAGAATCTTTTGTTGTCGAATTAGAAGATAACACAGTTACTACAGTATATTTAGAAGATGAAAAACTATTTGAAACAGAAGAATCTAAAAAAAATTTCAGATATTATGATCAATTAGACGAATATGGCAAAACAATATATGAAGCTTTAGAAACAAATAAAGAACAATTAAAAACAGGTTGTTATACATTTGATTTTGGTAAAAAATTTGATTCTTTACTAAAACAAGAAAATGGAGAAGAAATATTAAATTCTTCTTTTCAATTAGCTGTAAATTCTTTTTTAGATGACAACCCAGATATTTTCTATATAGATATTACAAAAATATATCTATTAACAAAACAGACAAAAAAGATTTTTTCAGAAACATTTGAAGTTTCAATAGGACAAAGTGAAACTGATTATTTACATGAAGAATTTGACAATTTTGAAGCGGTAAATATAGCAGTAAATGAAGTTGAAAAAGTAAAACAAGAAATAAAACAAAATTTACCAGAAAATGAATATGAAAAAATAAAATATGTACATGATTATTTAGTTGAAAATATAGAATATGAAAAAGAAGTTGAAAGTTATAATAATTATACAATTTATGGTGCATTAGTAAACAAAAAATCTGTATGTGAGGGATATGCAAAAGCATTTAAATATATACTAGATGATTTACAAATTCCATGTGTTCTTGTTTTCGGAAATGCTAAAAATTCTGTTGGAGATACAGAATATCATGCTTGGAATTATGTATTACTAGATAATGAGTGGTATGCGGTTGATGTTACTTGGGATGATCCTGTTATAATTGGTTTTGGAATTGTTACTAAAAAAGATAAATATAAATACTTTTTAAAAGGTTCAGATAGTTTTTTTGTTAATCATACTGAAGATGGAGAAATAATTAATAATGGAAATGTTAAGTATCCAATTATAAGCAAGGTAGATTATTAAAATCGAAAGGAAAAGAAATGAAATTAAACATAATATATGGTAGAAGTGGAACAGGAAAAAGCACATATATATATAATGATATCAAAGAAAAAATGGATTTGATATTAAATTCTAATGCAAAAATTTTTATGATTGTTCCTGAACAATCAAACCTTTCGGCAGAAAGAAAGCTGTTTGAAACAACTAAAAGAAATAGCTTAATAAATGTAGAAGTTTTAACATTAAGCAGAATGGCCCATCGTGTTTTGACAGAAATTGGTGGTATAGATAAACAGATATCTAAAGTTGGAAAACATATGCTTATATATGATTTGCTAACAAAAAATAAAAAAAATTTAAAATTTTTAGGTAAATCAGAAAAAAATATTGATATTGTAGATAGAATGTTTACAGAATTTAAAAAACACCAAATATCAATAGATAATTTAAAAAGTGCAAACATTCCAGAACAATATTTGCATTTAAAATTAGAAGATATTACTAAATTATATGTTCAATATGAAGAAAAAATACAAAATGAATTTATAGATGAAAATGATTTGTTAAATTTATTAGAACAATACTTGGAGGATTCTAATATATTTCAAAACACATATATTTATATAGACGAATTTTTAGGTTTCACAAAACAAGAATATAAAATTTTTGAAAAATTATTACAAATTTCAAAAGAAATAACTGTTGGAATAGCTACAGATAATTTAGATAAAAATGTTAATAAAGAAAAAGATATTTTTTATTTTAATAAAAAATATGCTAATAAATTAATTGAAATTGCAGAAAAGAATGGTTCTGAAATAAATAAAATAGAATTAAATAAAACTGTAAGATTCAAAAATGAAGAATTAAAGTTT
>JAZROJ010000135.1:0-1985 GCA_045648625.1 Candidatus Scatovivens sp. | reverse complement strand
AAAACAAATGTAAGAATTAATAAAACTGCTAAAATCTTTTTCATTTCTTTCACCTACTGTTTTGTAATTTTAGAAGCCATTATATAATATCTATTTTCTTCCATTACACTATCCCATTTTTCATTTACAATTTCACTTATAGAATAATTTTTTAATAAATCTTCATCTGTTGTAAGCAGAAATTTAAAATGCCCCTCAATTTTTCTGTCTTTTATATCTGATAATAAAGAATTTATATCAGTTTCTATTAAATCCAAATCAGAGATAAAATATACTTCCATATAACATTTTTCCGAATCAACATATTCAGAAAAATCAGTACTTTTAGAAATTTCTTCTGGAAGTTCTAATGAAGAGAATTCTACTTTTACCTCTACTTTGTCATAATATTTTGAGGCAATAGAAGTAAAATATTTTTCCGCATCTTCTTTCATAGCTAATTTGAAGTATTCATCTTCGATAATATATTCTGATACATCATCTTCATCATAAAGTCTGACTTCAAAATAGTTTAAATATTTTTCTGATTGAAAATTTATTATTTTATAGTCATAAGCAAAATTTTCTCCTGAATATCCCAAAGCAGTAAAGGTATCGTCTGGATAATTCTCGTAAAGATAATCTAAGGCGATTTGTTTTACCTTTTCTGGATCATCAGGTTTATTAGCATTACATCCAGCTAAACTCATAACAAATGTAAGAATCAATAAAACTGCTAAAACTTTTTTGCTCATTAAACACACCACCAATAAACTTATAAATTAATTTTTACAACATTTTCAAAAAGTTCTTCTTTTGTAGATATGTCTTTTTCATTTATGCTAACATAAGATTCAATTTCTTTATATTTATCCCAATCATTACTATAATGACCTGGTAAGTTATTTAACATTTTTTCGAGATTTTCGTTAGTTTCACTTACATCAATTATCTGAAAATCAATATGCTCAGGGCTTAAATTACAAACAAAATTATATAATTCAAAAATAGGTTGTTTATTTGTTTCTATATCAGCTACTTTTACAATTAAGATAATTTTCATAAACTCATTTTCTTTAATTATCTCATCTATTGTGTTATCAGTAATATATTCATAAGTATACGATTCACGACCAATTAACATTATATTGCTGTAAATTTCGATATCAGAATCTAAAATTTCATTTTTGTCTTTAACATATTCAATGAATTTGTTATTTAAAATAGCAGAAGCATAGTCATCATAAAAAACATCGCTTGATTCTTCCTTATACACATTAAAAATAACTTCACCATCAGAAAGAGATAAAATATTAGTGTATGTTTCATCAAATGCTTCTACAAAATACTCATACTTAAATTCTTTATTATACTTATCCTCAGCAAAGGCTTGCATGGAGTTTATTTTATTTTCAGTTTCTTGCTTTGAATTTACACAGCCACATATTTCAGTAAGAGATACAAATATCAATAAAACTGCTAAAAACTTTTTCATAATAATCACCTAATTGTTTTCTTAAACACAGGGTCTACCCTGTAATCATCTGGTAAAAATAAATTTACATCTTTTTCTTCATCAATAGAAAGAATTTCTTTATCAGAAACACTATAAATTGCTATATATAAAGTGTAACCGCTTTTTTCTAATTCGTGACACAGTTCTTCATAATTGGATTCATCAATATACCCTGCTGATTCATCTGTAATAAAAATATAACTGTTACTAAAAAACTGATGCTTATTGTCTTTTAAAGCGTATTTTAATTCATAATTGCAATCATATTTATTATCAAAATAACCCGCATTAAAACTGGTAAAGAATTTATATTCTGAAAAGTAGTTATCTAAAATATTTTTTATAGTTTTCTTATATTCTCCCTGTTTTAAAACACCATAATAATTATCAGTTATAACGTGTTCCCCATCCGCCTTTTCTAAATATGCTTTAAATATATCGCCTTTTGAATTTTTTAATATAAACTCATCGAAAGAAGCATCAATATTTT
>JAZROJ010000134.1:0-2606 GCA_045648625.1 Candidatus Scatovivens sp. | reverse complement strand
TCTGGTGACAATGACGAGGAGGAAATACCCGTACCCATGCCGAACACGGAAGTCAAGCTCCTTAGTGCCGAAAATACTTGTGGGTTACCCTGCTGGTAAAATAGGAAGTCGCCAGTTTTTTTATTTTTAAAAAGCAAAAATTAGTAATATAGAAATATTATTAATTTTTGCTTTTTTGTATTATAGGTGATTTTTATTATATTTTAGAAGAAAGGTTTTGTTGTAAATGCATAGTATATATGATATAATTTGCTAGTCAAAATATAAAAAAGATAAGCTTATTATAAAAAATATATTAAAGGAGAGAAAATAAAAATGTCAAGAACAATTTGGAAACCTGGAACTTTTATATATCCATTACCTGCAGTATTAGTTACTTGTGGTGATATGGATAAATCTAATATTATAACAGTAGCTTGGACTGGAATATTAAATACTAATCCAGCTATAGTATATATTTCTGTTAGACCAGAAAGATATTCTTACCAATTAATAAAAGAAAACAAAGAATTTGTTATTAATTTAACAAATGAGAATTTAGTTTATGCAACAGATTGGTGTGGAGTAAGAAGTGGCAGTAAATTCGATAAATTTAAAGAGATGAAATTAACAAAAGAGAATGCAAAATTTGTAAAAGCTCCAATAATAAAAGAAAGTCCTGTAGCGATAGAATGCAAAGTAATAGATGAAAAAGAATATGGTTCTCATACAACATTTATTGCAGAAGTATTATCTATTGATGCAGATGATAAATATATAGATGAAAAAGGAGCATTTGATATATCTAAATGTAAATTAATTACGTATGCTAATGGTGGTTATTTTTCACTAGGAAAGAAATTAGGAAAGTTTGGTTTTTCAGTTGAAAAAAAGAAGAAAAATTTGCGTAGAAAGTAGATAAAATTTTATTAGCAAAAATTAATGAAGAATGTGTTCAAATTTAAATTGTGTACAATTTAAATTTTATATAATTAAAAAACATAAAATTAAATTGATAAAACTTAAATTATATATATATTTTTTAGCCGATTTAATTTAATTTTAAAAAGCATATAAGCATATAAAAAAATATTTTTAAATATATGTAAATATTTTGAAAAAATGCACAAAAATGGTTGACATATAGCGTGTTTTGTGGTAAAGTATATAAGCATGTATTTAAAATATATGCAGTCACATCGTTAAATTTATAAAATAAAAAAAATTTAGCTTCATTTAAAAGTAAAACGGAGGTGTAGTTAGAATGGCGGCAAAAGGACCAAGAGAAAATATTACATTAGAATGTACAGAATGTAAAAGAAGAAACTATATGACATCAAAAAATAAAAGAAATAACACAGAAAGATTAGAAATCGTAAAATATTGTAAATTCTGCAAAAAACGTACAACTCATAAAGAAACAAAATAGTTAAAACCTTTAATGGGAGGAGTTAAGATGGCTAAAGAAGCAAATAAATCTAATAAAGAAAAAAAAGAAGTAAGTAAAAAAGAAAAAAATAACTTTTTTAAAGAATTTAAAGCAGAATTAAAAAGAGTTAGTTGGCCTACATTTAAACAACTAGTAAACAATACAGGAGCAGTTTTAGCAATAGTATTATTAGTAGCTGCAATAGTATTTATATTAGATGTTATATTTAAAAATTTAAGCAATTTTGGTGTAGAAAAACTAAAAGCCCTAGTTACATCTAGCTCAAGCGAAAATTTAGAAACAGAAGGAAACACAAATGAAGTAAATATAGAAAGCGAGTCTTCAAATGAAGCGGGAGACGAAGCTAATGTTGATGGAGAAGATGCAAATACCGCAACACCATAAAATATTATTTCTTTTAATAGGTAATATAGAATAATTCTGTAGAAAAAATAGTAGCAACTAGATTTACGAAGAGATAAGATTTTTTAAAGTAAATCAAGAATATAAAAGGGAGGCTAGAATATGTCTCAAGACGAGAATAAATTAGAGCCAAGATGGTATGTAGTTCATACATATTCAGGATATGAAAATAAGGTAAAAACAGATTTAGAAAAAACAATAAAAAACAGAGAACTAGAAGAATTCTTTTTCAATATAGTTGTTCCAATGGAAGAACAAGTTGAAATAAAAGATGGAAAAAGAAAAACTAATTTAAAAAAAGTTTTTCCAGGTTATGTTCTTGTAAAAATGATTGTAACAGAAGAATCTTGGTATATAGTTAGAAATACAAGAGGAGTTACAGGATTTGTTGGATCTGGAACAGATCCTATTCCGCTTACAGATGCGGAAATTAGAAATATGGGATTTGACGAAGTTCCAATTAATATTGACTACGAAGTAAGTGATACTGTACAAGTAGTTAATGGACCATTAGAAGGTTTTGTTGGAACAGTTCAAGAAATTAATAAAGAAAAACAAAAAGTAAAAGTTTTAGTATCTATGTTTGGAAGAGAAACTCCAGTAGAGCTAGAATTTGCTCAAGTTCAAAAAGTAGGTTAAGAAGGAGGTGCTAGTTCAAAATGGCAGAGAAAGAAGTTGTAAATGTTATTAAATTACAAATAGAAGCAGGAAAAGCAACACCAGCTCCACCAGTAGGTCCAGCTTTAGGTTCAAGTGGTGTAAATATCATGCAATT
>JAZROJ010000133.1:0-2110 GCA_045648625.1 Candidatus Scatovivens sp. | reverse complement strand
TGATTTTTGCATTCTTACTTCTAATTCTTCCATTTTTTTATTATATGATATCTTTTATATCATATTCCCCTTTCTTAATTTATTTATTTTTAATATTTGATTTAATTATTTAAATTATTTTTTTCATTATTTATTTTAGTAAATTAGGCCCCGTTTTTTTATATTCATTTAAAACCTTTAAAATCTTAGCATTTTAAAATTAGCTTACTATTGTTCCAATATTTTCACCTTTAATAATTCTTACAATATTTTCTGGATCACTAATTGCAAATACTCTTAAAGGAATATTGTTATCTTTACATAATGCTGTTGCTGTTGAATCCATTACTTTTAAATCTTGAGCTAATACATCTTTATATGAAATTGCATCATATTTTACTGCAGTTGGTTCTAATTTAGGGTCTGCTGAATATACACCATCTATTGTTTTTCCTAATAAAATTACTTCAGATTCTGTTTCTGCTGCTCTTAAAGCTGCTGCTGTATCTGTTGAGAAAAATGGATGTCCTGTTCCACAAGAGAATATTACCACTCTTCCTTTTTCTAAATGTTTTGAAGTTTTTCTTTTTATATATGGTTCTGCTATATCTCTCATTTCTATAGCAGTTTGTAATCTTGTATAAACCCCTCTTGTTTCTAAAGAATCTTGTAGAGCTAAACCATTCATTGCTGTTGCAAGCATTCCCATATAATCTGCTGTTGCTCTATCTCCCATTTGCTTACCATTTTTAAGTCCTCTCCAAAAGTTTCCTCCACCTACTACTATTGAAACTTGAACTCCCATTTCAACTATTTCTTTAACTTTATCACAAATTTCTCCAATTACTTCTGGATCTATTCCATGACCTTCTTTTCCAGCTAATGCTTCTCCACTTAATTTTAATAATACTCTTTTATAAGCTATCATTTTAATTCTTGTATAATACGTTTTATCGTATTATATGCTCCTTCCTACTTTATTTGTATTACTTTTTATTAGAGATTTTTCACTTCTATATCTCTTACTTTTTTACTTCAATCATTCTATCATAAATTATTTATTTTTACACTATTTTTTTGAAAAAAGTTTAAATATTTTAAAAGAGTCAATAAAAAAAGTACTATAAAATTATAAAGAGCCTATTAGGACTTTAAGACCTAAAGGCTCTCTGTTTTACTTTAATTCTTTTAAAATTTTTGGCTCACTCATCCGCTTTCGCTTCTTGCGTTCGCCTTTATTTTCGCGCAATCATGTTCGTTACACTTTGCATGATTGCGCACTTTTTTAGCTTATCTCTGGAGATTTTTTTGAAAGCCTCTGTGGGCGCGCTGCCAGATCACCGACCCTGGCGGGGTGCGCATTTTCTATGCTTCTTATTGCACTACTCCCACTCTATTCTCCGCAATTTCCACATTCCATCTTCCCATTTTGCTGAGATTCCAGATGTTAGACAAACTACTGGACGGACCCCGAAGAGAGTGCCGCTATAGTGGCTGAGGCTCACGTTGCCGAAGTAGCTCACGCAAAGCACACCGCGAGCGTCGCTCGCAGACGGAGACGCCAACCAATAGCCATAGCAGTTACTTCCTGTATTGTTTATATTTGTTTCTACATCTGGATGTGGGAAATACATTGGTGCACTTGCATAGCCCGTTACAGATATATTGTATCCATTTGCACTCGTGGTTCCTACTTTATAGCCTTCTTCTAGACTATCCCATGCATAACTTAAACTTGTATAGCCTGTTTCTCCTGCATACTTTTTATTCCAGCTTTCCATCCACATTTCTACTGTTGGCGCTCCTACTGCTGCCTGGGCATATCCACTTATTGCAAAATTGCTCCAATTATCTGATTTTAATAAGGTTGCTGATGCTTTATAATTATCATTATCTGTTGATGTTGTTGGTAATTCATTCATTAAAAATAAACTTCTTACTCCTTCTGCTACACTGCTTTCTGTTGTTTTTAGTCCATTTACTCCATATATTGCACAATTACCCGTTAGAGTTTTATCTACAACTCCATCTTTCATTAAACTTGTTGGTACATAATCTTTTGCTATTAAATATACATTTTCATCTGATTGATAGAATACTAACCAGTCGTTATCATTACCACTTATTCCAT
>JAZROJ010000132.1:0-19977 GCA_045648625.1 Candidatus Scatovivens sp. | reverse complement strand
CTTATATTATATCTAGTTTTTTGATGAAATTCTTTGAATATTTCATCTTCTTTTTTTCCTTTTAAATCTAATCTAAAAACAAATCTTGGTTGTATTTCATCTTTAAAATCTTTACTATCATCTTTTATTTTATAACCTAGTTTTGTAATAATATTTCTATACTCTTCGTCTTTTTTTAATATATCTGGCTCTACTCTTAATACAAAAGCTTTATATTTTTTAGCTAATACTTTTGCTCCTTCTGTTAAATCTTTAATTACATTTTCGTCATGTATATCACAAATTGGCCCCCTCGCTGCATACATTAAATTTCCAAATATAGGTATTTTTCTTATCCAAACACAAAGACTTCCTTGGATATTCCCTTTTTCATCTTCTGATAATATTACTTCTTTTATCCAACTAGTTTTTACATTTCCCCATTCTAAAGATTGTTGAAAATTGCATCTGTCATGTTTTTCTAAAAAATCTTTATATCTTATTTTGTCGTTCTCTTCTAATAATTTCACTTGTATCCTCCAAATTAATTAAGTGTATAATATTTTGTGGCGGAATGTGTTCCGCCACATTTTAATAAATACTTTGAAAATTACCTAATTTCCTATTATGGTGTAACTGGTTTTAACTCAGGATTTTCGCCATTTTCTGGTTTTTTATCAGTATCTGTTTGATTACTGTCTTGTTCTTTATCTTGTTCATTATTTTTATCATCTTCAGTAGGTTTTTGATTCGTATCTGTTTTTTCATCATCATCTTCTACTGTAGGTTTATTTACATTAGAAGGTTCTGATGGTGTAGTATTTGTATTAGGTTGAGAATCTACCGGTTCTGAAGGTGTTTCTGGTACTGGTGGCGCTGGTGGTGCTACGTGTATATTACAAATTCCTTCTGGAATTGCAGAAATTACATTTTGTGTAGTCCATGTTGCATCTCTTTCTTTTTCTGGTAAATATGCATAAGTTTCTGATGCATTAGGACAAAAATCTGTTGCTAATAATTGAGTATCATTACAAATTCTTAAATTTGAATGTCCTTCACATAATCCTTCTGGTACATTATCTTCTATAAATACTTCTGTGTATACATTTTCTCCGCAAACTTCTGTAGCTAATTTACCTGAAGTTCTACATACTGCACGTTTTATTATACCTTCTGGTTCTTCAAAACGAGCTTCTTCTAAATTTTCATGAATTTTAGTCATAACAGCATCCCAAATTTTTCCAGCTGGATTTCCGCTAACACCTTTTACAGAAGCATTATGTTCATAGCCATACCAGCAAGCCGCTGTATAATATTCTGTAAATCCACAAAGCCATCTATCATTATCATCATTAGTAGTTCCTGTTTTTGCTGCGACATCCATTTTTGCCATTTTACAATATGTTGCTGTACCACTAATAACTGGTTCTGTTAAAATACTTTGCAATATATAAGCATTTTGTTCTGTCATTACAACTCTTTCTTCTTGAGTTGGTTCATATAATACATTTCCTTCATAATCTGTTACTGATGTATAGTAAATTGGAGTTATATAAACACCATCATTAGCAATAGCAGAATAAGCTCCAGCCATATGTGATGGAGAAATTCCATCATGTAAACCACCTAAAGCTAAGCTTAACCCTTCTTTTGTAAAATCTGGCATTCCTACAGTTTTACAGAATTCTACTGCTGCTTCTGTTCCAATATTAGTTAAAGCCTTAACATGAGGAACATTTGCTGAAACACCTATTGCTTGACGCATATTTACATACATTCTATCATATCCATCATAGTTTTTTGGATTATATGCATTTTCTCCTGTTCCCCAAGTTGTAGGTTGATCTATATATACTGTAGCAGCATTTATAGTTCCAGTTTCTAATCCTGGAGCTATAACTGATATAGGTTTCATAGAAGATCCTGTTTGTTTTTTAATTTCTGTTGGAAAATTTAAATACCCTAATTTAGTAGTTGCGATTCTTTCTTCTTTATCACCTGTTGCAGTAGCTGCTGCTACTACGTGACCTGTTTTATGATCTTGTATTACCATTGTTGGAGTTGAATATTGAGTTTTCTTTTCATATTCTCCAGTTTCTTGATTTTTTGCTTTGTATGTTGATTTTGTCCAATAATCTTTTTTTACTATTTCTTCTTCTAGAACTGTTTGTATGTCTGTTTTTTGTGTTGTGTAAATTTTTAATCCACTACTGTATAAGTACATTTCAGCCATATCTCTGCTCATATCTTCGTTTTCTTCCATAATTTGATCTAAAATTTGATCAATTGCTGCTTCTGTAAGATATGATACTTCTGTTGTAACACTTGAACTTTCACCTTTTTTAAATTTTAAACCTTCATCTACTTCTTTAATAGCTTCATCATATTGTTCTTGAGTTATATATGTTACTTCTTTCATTTTAGCCAAAACTGTTTTGGTTCTTTTATTTATTTTTTCAGTCATTTTTTGTTTTTCTTCTTCTGGATTTTCCTTTTTAGAAAAAGTATCAAATGGTTTATACCCATTAGGTGAGTGATTTATTCCCGCTATATAAGCACATTCTGCTATACTTAAATCTTTTGCACTTTTGTCAAAATAATATATAGAACCTAGTTCTACACCATTTATGTCATCTCCACCCATAAATATTAAATTTAGATATAATTCTAAAATTTGATCTTTTGATAAATAGTGTTCTACTTGCATAGCTTTAGAAATTTCTTTTACTTTTCTAACTACACCTGCTAACGCTGTTTTTTCCTTATCTTTAGTAATATTTTTTATAACTTGTTGTGTAATTGTACTTCCTCCAAATGATGATTTTCCACCATTTAGTATGTATGTAGCAGTAGCAGCTACAGTTCTTTTTATATCTATACCACTATGTGTGTAAAATCTTTCATCTTCTATTGCAACAAAAGCTTTTGGTAAATATTCTGACATATCAGATAAACTTATACTTTTTCTTTTTGTTCCTCCACTTAATGTAGCAATTAAATTTCCATCAGCATCATATACTGTAGAATTTTCATATCCAACTACTAGACTTTCTTCATCAATTTTTAATTCATCTCCAAAAAATCCTAAAAATGTGCCAACTAAAACTCCAGCACCTATAATTAAGATTAATATAAAAATTAATATTCCTATTTTTATTCCTTTTGCTAGTTTAGGATGTTTTTGCTTAAATTTACTTACCTTTTTATTCTTTGTCTTCTTTTTTTGCTTATTTAATTCTGAAGTTTTTATTCTTTTTGTTTCTTTATTATCTTCCATAATTTCTCCTTTGCAAAATGAAATTATTACCTTTTTAACAAAAAATATTATATTACAAAATCTAAAAAAGATAAAGCTTTTTATGAAAATTTTAATAATTATTTAAAACAACAAAAATAGCTCTAATTCATCTTATTTAATCTAAAAAATACAAACTTACTAAATAAACAAATCTTGAACACCATCAAAAAGATAAGCACCTTCCTTTATTAATTGATTTGTACCTTTTTTATTTTCATCTTCAAGTCTACCTGGAACAGCATATATTTCTTTTCCTTGTTCTAATCCATAGTTTGCAGTAATTAGGCTTCCACTTTTCTCTGTTGCTTCTATCACAATGATCTTATCTGATAATCCACTAATAATCCTATTTCTAAGTGGGAAATGATGTTTTAAAGGTTTTGTCCCTATAATATATTCAGATACAATAGCACCACTTTTTTCTAGAATTCTTTCAAATATTTTTTTATTTTGTAATGGATAAATATCATTATCTGCTAAACCAGTTCCAACTACTGCTATAGTTTTTCCTATATCGCTACCTAAAGCTCCTAAATGAGCATATTTATCAACACCTATCGCCAATCCACTTACAATATTTACGTTTTTATCAGCAATTTCTTTGGCAATCTTTCTGGTAAAAGCTTTACTTTTTTCTGAAGCATTTCTTGACCCCACTATTGCAACATTATCTTCATCCAAAATATCTAGATTTCCTCTCACAAAAATATATACTGGTTTGTCGTCAATATTTTTTAATTTTTTAGGATACAATTCATCTTTAAAACTTATTATTTTAATTTCTTTTTCCTTTAAATATTTCTCATATTTTTCTAATTTTTCTCTTTCTTTTAAATCTAATATTTTATCTATTATTTTATTGTGTTTTTCTCCTAATATAATACCTAATTCTTGTCTTTTCATACCAAAAATTTCTTTAACTTCAAATTTATGTAATAATTCTAGTTTTATTTTATTATTAATCTCTATTCTAGAGAACCAAATATCATATATTTTATTCATATTCTTCCTTTCTAAAATAAAAAGACATAGAGAATACAAATTTCTCTATGCCCCTTTTATAATTTATTTTATTTATTTTTAGCTGCTTTAATAACATTATGTAATAACATTGTAATTGTCATAGGCCCTACTCCACCTGGAACTGGTGTAATGTAACTAGCTTTTTTAGAAACATTTTCAAAATCAACATCGCCTACTATTTTTCCATCATCTAATCTATTAATACCAACATCTATAACTACTGCCCCATCTTTTACCATATCATCTTTTACAAAATTTGGTTTTCCTATTGCTGAAATTAATATATCAGCTCTTTTAGTTATTTCTTCAATATTCTTTGTTTTTGAATGACATACTGTTACTGTTGCATTTTTATTTAACATACACTGTATCATTGGTTTTCCAACAATATTACTTCTTCCTAAAATAACAGCATTTTTTCCTTCTGTTTCTATATTATACTCTTCTAATATTTTTACTATTCCATAAGGAGTACAAGATATAAATCCATCTTGACCTATACATAAATTTCCTACATTTATTGGATGAAAACCATCTACATCTTTTTCTGGTAAAATAGTACAGAAAGCTTTATTTGCATTTATATGTTTAGGAACTGGACTTTGTACTAATATTCCATGTATTGTATTATCTTCATTTAATTTTTCAATTGTATTTAATAATTCTTGTTCTGATATATTTTCATCAAATAAATACTCTTCAAATTCAATACCTGTGTTCTCACAAGCTTTTGATTTATTTTTTACATATACTTTTGAAGCACTATCTTCTCCCACCATAATTACTGCTAATTTTGGATAAATCCCATTTTTCTTTAACTCTTCTACTTCTTTACTCAATTCTTGTCTTATTTTTTTTGAAAGTTCTTTTCCATCTAATATTTCAGCCATTTTGTACATCCTTTTCTATTATTATTTATTTTTATCTACATTTTTTCTTTATATTGAATTCTTATAATACCAATTGTTGCTATTATACTAATACTAACAAATAAAATTGTTGCTATATTATTTCCAACTTCTGGTAATACCCCAATTTCTTGTTCTATTTTGTTTAACAATTCTTCTTCAGAAATTTCATTATTCTCTATTAAGTTCTCTGTATTATTCGCAGTTTCGTTCTCTACTTCATTTTGTATTTTGTTATCTTCCACTTCGTTTTTAACTATATTAGTAACTTTATTTTCTTCTGGTTTTTCAGTAGTTAATAAATTTGTTGCTACATAAGCAGTTTTGCCATTAAATTCTATTCTTGACCATTCAGCTTCTACCCCAGTTCTTTTTACCGATTGTCCTTTTAACAAACTACCAATTTTGTTTTTACTATTTTTTGTAGAACAACTTGAACGAACATTACAATTTTTAGCAGCATATACTGTTTCACTTACATCTTTAAAACTTGGTGTTGTTGTTTCATTTTCTTTTGTTGTATTTTCCTTTACTGTATTTTCTTTTGCTGTATTAGTTGTGTTATTTGTGTTATTTTCTTTTTTATCATCTTGTTCTGGTTTTGTTGTATC
Organism: Candidatus Scatovivens sp.; assembly: GCA_045648625.1. Taxonomy (GTDB): domain Bacteria; phylum Bacillota; class Clostridia; order TANB77; family CAG-508; genus Scatovivens. The sequence goes on along the minus strand of JAZROJ010000132.1, from coordinate 14,158 downwards.
AGGAGCTGGATTAGGATTTGGTGTTGGTTGTTGTTCATTATTTGGTTTTTGGTCTTGCTCAGGCTCAGGATTTGGTTCTGGTTTTACTTCTTTTGCTTTTATTGTAATAGTTTCTTCTACACTTGCACCATTTTTCATAAATACATTTTTTTCATTAACTATTACTATAGAAGTTGCAATTATTTTGGTTTCTCCAGGTACTTTTGCTGAAAATGTAATAGAGTTTGCATACCCCATAGCTTCCATACCTTTTATGTATGCTATTCCAGTTTCTCCTCCAGTACCTACAGTAGTAGAAGTTCCATCACTATATTTTACTTCTACATTACAATTAGCCCCAAAAGCTCCTTCTGGTAATGTCAAACTTACTGTAAAAGTTTCTCCCTCTGTTGCAGAAGATACATTTAGTCCAACTTCATATTCTACCTCTGCCTCTACTTTTACAATAAACAACGAAATCATACTTGCAGTTATAAATAATATTAATAAAATTTGAGATATTGTTTTCTTCATTTTCACCATTCCTTACTATACTTCTTACAATTTTATTATACTTTTTATTTTAAAGGAAATTTCTCCTTTTTATTTGTTTTGTTTAAATCTATTTTTTCTCTGCTTTTACAATAAGTCTTGTTGTAGCTAAATTTTCACAAGTTATTAATGTTATTTCAGTTTTTTCTAGATTTGGTAACAAACAAGTTAAATCATCTGGTTCTACTGAAATAATTTCTTTTATTTCATATTCTGTTTCTTTTAAATCTTTATCAATAATTATAAATGAATCTCCTACTATTAATTCATTTAATCTTTCAAAAACATTCTCATAATTGTGTCCTGCTATACAAAAATTACCTTTATCATTTAATTTTTCTCCATATAACTTTATCACACCTTTGTCTAATGCACTGTTTTCTAAAGAATTTAATATATATTGTTCTACATTTAATTTATCAATTTTTATTTTTCCTAGAACTTCAAATCCCTCGTAGTTATCTTCTAGTGTAGAAACAGCCGCTAAAACTTCCTCTGTATCCCCAGAAGATTGGTTGTTTCTGTTCTCTACAATCATTTTTACTGCAAAAAAGCCTCCTACAATAACAAAACCAATAGTAAATATTATTAATATTTTTACAAAGCTAATTGTTTCTTTTATTTTTCCAAAGTTAAAAGAAAAAGTACTGTCTGCTGAATGTTTCCCAGATCCCATTTACTACCTCCATCTTATTTAATAATTATTGCTAAAATAATAGCTAAACCTAATAAAATTCTATATATTGCAAAAACTTTAAAACTTCCTTTTTTCAAATAATCCATTAAAAATTTAATGACAATAAGTCCTGAAATAAAACTACACAAAATTCCTACAAAAAAAGGTATTGAAATTGAAAATTTAGTTATATCAACTAGTACTGCAGCTGCTACAATTGGAGTTGCTAAAAGGAAAGAAAATTTAGCTGCACTTTCTCTATCTATTTTTAATGCTCTTGCAACAGTCATTGTTATTCCAGAGCGTGAAACTCCTGGAAAAGCTGCTGCTAATGCTTGAGAAATTCCTATCCAAATTGATTGCTTTAATGAGATTTTTTCATATTGTACTTCTGATTTTGATTTTTTGTCAACTACATAAAGGATTATTCCCATTATAATTAACGCAGCTGCAATTAATCCCATTTCTATATTCATATTTCCATTTATTAACTTTTCTGATATTTTATCTAATACTAAACTTGCGATTCCAGCTGGAATTGTAGCAATTACTAAGTACCAAAAAATCTTCCCATCTAATGATTTTTCTTTTTTCGTTATTTGTTTAATTCCACCTTTTATCAAATTAATCCAATCTTTAAAGAAAAATATACATATGGCAAGTAAAGTTCCTAAATGTAATGCAACATCAAAAGATTCTGATATTTCTTCCCAACCAAAAATCCATGGAAATACGTTTAAATGTGCTGAGCTTGAAACTGGTAAAAATTCTGTTAATCCTTGTACTATACCTAATATAATCGACTGTATTATAATCATTATCTATATTCTCCTAATCTTTATTAAAGTTCTTTTAAAACATGATATAAAGTTTCTTTTATAAATTCTGCTGAAGTAAGAGGTGCTACTTTTCCAGGTAAAGATAAAGCCCATATTACTTTTATTCCTTTTTCTTTAGCTATTTTTCTATCTACTCCTCCTGGATTTGAAGCTAAATCTATAACTAAAACATCTTTATTTAATAAATTCAATCTTTCTTCATCTAAAATTTGAAATGGAATTGTATTAACTATAATATCAAATTTTCCTAATTCTTGATTTAAATCATTCAAATGTATCGGATTATATCCATAAGCTTTTATCCATGAAATATCTTCATTTTTTCTTGCTTCACAATAAACTTTTGCACCTATTCCATCTAGCATTTTTGCTAATACTTTCCCAATTCTTCCAAATCCCATAACAAGTACATTTGAACCATGTACTGTTCTTTGAGTTTCTTCCATTGCTATTTGAAGAGTACCTTCTGCGGTTGCAATTGTATTTAAAACTGAAAATTCCTCTCTTCTTAATAAATCAGTAAAAGCAATTCCCTCTTTTTCTAATTCTTCTTTTATTGCAATATTTCCAGCAATTAAATGTTTATCTTTTATTATTGATATGAAATTTTCTATTTCTACACTATTTCTCCCAAAAGGTGTTGATAGTTTTTTTCTATCACTTGATAATGGAATTGGACCAACAACCACTTTAGAATTAATTACAGTTTCCTCCAATGTTGGACACATTTCTACATTTTCTAAATTTAATAATTCTTCTGCATTTTCTAAAGCATAAGTATAAACTTTATACCCATCATTTACTAACATTTCTATAAGTTTAATAATACGTAGGTCTCCACCTACAACAGATATTGATTTTTCCACAATAATCACATTTCCTTTCTATAATAATATATATTCATTATATTTTTTCATAAGTAATTTATGTATTTTTAATTATTCCCATGTTCTTTTTGTTTATCCTTTTCTTCTATTTTTTCCTCTTGCACATCTTTCTTTAAATTTAACATAGAAATCTCTTCTTGCTTTTCTTTTTGCTTGTTAAATATTTTATCTAATTTTTCTTCTATTTTTCTTTTTGAAGCATCTTCACTCATTTCTTCTATTAATAGAGTAGTTTCTTCTAAATATTTTCTTGCTAAAATTTCTTGTTCTTCTAAAATATTATTTTTCTTAACCTCATGCTCTTCATCTTCTTCAACAACTCGTTCTTCATCCATTTTTACAGAAACAGTTATATATTCTTTTATAGTTTCAAATACTTTTTCTTTTGAAGCAATTTTTAATAGTTTAGGATCTAGCTCTATTGATTTATTTAGAAAATTAATTGCTTTATCCTTTTCTCCTTTTAAAACATATATTTTAGCTAATTGATAATAAGACATAGCTTCAAAAGGTTCATATAAGCTATTTTCAAAACATCTTTCCGCAGTCTCATATTCTTTTTGAATAAAGGCAATTTGTCCAAGATTATAATGAGCTCCATATAACTTATGATTTATCGCTGCAGCTTTTTCATACATTTCTTTTGCCATTTGAAAATCACTTAATCTAGTGTAAACAATACCTAAATTATAATATAATTCCCATTCTGCTGGATTATAAATTAAAGCTTGTTGATATACATTTGCTGCTTCTTTAAATCTTTCTTGCTCACATAATAATTCTCCTAATAAACATGAAGCTTCATAACAATCTGGCTTGTTTTTAATAAGATTTTCTAGCATTTCAGCTGCTTCATCTTTTTTGCCTAAATCTCTTAATAATTCTGCTATTTTATAATAAGATTTATAATCATTTTTCTTAATATCTATAGCTGTTACATATTCATCTATTGCTCTTCTCATTCCGCCTTCTTTTTCATATATTTCAGCTAATAATTTATGTCCTAAATAACTTTGTGGATATTTTGTAACTAATTTAACTAAAATACTTTTTGCCATTTTAGAATCACCTATAAAATTACAAAACATTGCTGCTACAATGCTTAATATCTCTGAAAAATTAATCCCTCTTAATTCTATAAATATAATTAATAATGGTATTACTATAGATAATAAATAGCGAATCACTCCAAAAAAAACATTTTCTACTAGATGTAATTTTATTTCAATAAAACTAATCGTAATACCTATCGCTTGCAAAATTAATACACTTATATAGTTTGTGTCATTCTTCCCAATAATTTTAAAAAATATTATAATAAACAAGGAAAATGCTAGCAAATTGAATAAAATCATTTCAAACATAACATTTCTCTCTTTCTACATCCCTTAATTTTTTTCATGTAACATTAATTTTTTTGATTATATCATATAGATTTTTTTTAAACAAGATTTATATTCACATTATTTATTAATTTTATTATTAATAAAATAAGTTTTTTAAAAGGTTAGTATAATCGTTTTTATTACTTAATTTTAAATCTAAAAAATTAATTTTATTTTCTAAAATTTTGTTTTCCATCTTGACAATTCAAGCTTAATTGTGCTAAGATAGTTATTGTCAATAAATAATAAATCAAATTTGCGGATGTGGCGAAACTGGCAGACGCGCTAGACTTAGGATCTAGTGGGCAACCGTGGGGGTTCGATTCCTCTCATCCGCACCAAACCTAGAACTTTTAAAGTTCTAGGTTTTCTTTTTTTTTCTGAACTAAAATTATACAAAATTTTTAACACTTACACGTTAAACGCCTGTATCTTTGCATTTTCAGCCGAAATGTGATATAATTGATATATAATTAATCGCATACGCGAAAAAAGGAGGCAGCAACAAAATGGCAAAACGGACTATAGGAGAATTTGAACGAATGTACCTTCGTATTTTCAGAAGAAAATACAGTAAAAAAGAAAATATCTTTAGATTTTTTCTCTTAGTATTCGCTTTTTTACTTTTAATGGGTAACAATGCGTTCGGCTGGTTCTTTATAGGAATTAACTTCTCTTGGATGATTAAACACCTTGCAGATTTTGTAAAAAGAATTTTCAAGAAACAATAAATTATCCAAAAAAGTTATTTAAGAGGGAGCAATGCTCCCTCTTTTCTTTTTATTTTTTTGTTTTATTATTAATCTAAGAATAAATTTTCAGAAAATGTAAATTCTAAATAAAAAGGAGTATTTATGAAGAATTTTTTTAGAAATTTATTTCAATATAAAGAAAATAGCGGATATGAATTTATTATTAGTGATGCTTCTAATAATATCTCAGAAGACGAATTTGATAAAAAAGATACAACTACTGTTTCACCAGAATTATCAAAAAATTTAGAATATATAAAAATAAAATACAATTTATTAATTAATTCTGACATAAAAATAAGAGATTTTGTATTACCTATTAAATCAAAAGAGTTTTCGGCTTTCATTTTATATATAGATGGTATGGTGGACGGAGATAATATAAATGATTTTGTTTTAAAACCTCTTCTTCTTAAAAATTCTATTAATATGGAAGAAAACAACTCTCATTCTATTATTTCCAAAAACTCAAGTATTAAAAGAGTCAAAAAATTTAATTTAGAAGAATTTATTTATAATGGGCTAATTCCTCAAAATAGTATTTCTAAAGAAACCGTTTTTTCAGAAATTGTAACTAAAGTAAATAGTGGTTTTTGCATTCTTTTTGTTGACACTCTTCCTCTTGCTTTTTGTATAGAAGCAAAAGGTTTTAAAGGTCGTAATGTTTCAGAACCTATTACAGAAAGTGTTTTAAAAGGCGCTCAAGAAGGTTTTATTGAAAATATTAGAACAAATACTTCTATGCTGAGAAAAATTATAAACAATGAAAAATTAATTATAGAAGAAACTTCAGTAGGAAAAATTAGTAAAACTAAAGTTGCAGTTTGTTATATAAAAGATATTACTAATCCTGATTTGGTGGCAGAAGTAAAATATAGAGTTAATAATTTAAATATTGACTATTTACTTTCTGCTGGACAATTAGAACAATTCATCTCTGATAATCCCAAAAGTGCTTTTCCACAAATTATTACAACAGAAAGACCAGACAGAACTAGTAACTATCTATTATCTGGGCGAGTTGCTATTTTAATAAATGGTTCACCTTTTGCTTTAATTGTTCCAGGTATGTTAATTGATTTTTTAACTTCTCCTGAAGATGTTAATTTAAATTATTTATATGCGAATTTTTTAAGAGTAATTAGAGCTGTTGCTTTAGTTGTTTCTTTAACTTTACCTGGACTTTATATTGCTATTACTAATTATCATCATGAATTAATTCCGACAGAACTGCTCTTTGCAATGATTACAGCAAGGCAAGCTATTCCATTCCCTATTATTTTTGAAATTTTATTAATGGAATTTTCTTTTGAATTAATTCAAGAAGCAAGTATTAGAGTTTCATCTTCTTTTAGTACAACTGTAGGAATTATTGGAGCTTTAATTTTAGGAGAAGCTGCTGTTTCAGCAAATATAGTTAGTCCTGTTTTAATAATTGTTGTTGCATCTACTGGTATATGTGGATTTGCAATTACAGACAATTCCCTATGGTATGCAGCTCGAATGTTTCGATTTATGTATATTCTTTTAGGATATCTGGCAGGATTTTTGGGTATTGCTTTAGGATTTTTTATACATTTTATTATTTTATCTAATATCACTTCTTTTGGAATTTCATATTTTTCTCCATATATTCCATTTAGCCATTCTTCTAAAAACGGAGATACTTATTATATGAATCCTGTTTGGAAACGTGAAAGAAGAAGTCGTATATTTAATACAAAAAAACCTCAAGCTGAGGATCAAATAAGTATGAAATGGAGGCAAAATGAGAAATAACACTTACAAGTTACAAAAAATAGAAGCCATATCTTTAATTATTATTGTTATGATGAACAAACTAGTTTTAAATATACCATATCTTGTAATATCTACTGTTGGTACAGGTATTATAGCAAATATTATATATATTGGTATTATTGATTTTATTTTTTGTCTAATATTAGTTAAATTATTTGATAGATTTCAAAATGCAGATATTATAGATGTTTCAGAGTTTTTAGGTGGTAAAATCTTAAAATGGATAATTGGAATTATGTCTGTTTTATTATTTTTTTTTGTATCTTTTATTACACTAATTGATTTTGCTAATGCGCTACAAATTGTATACTTTTCAAATTTTTCTATTATTTATATTGTATTGTTTTTTATTATAGGTGTTTTAGTAGCTAATTTATATGGTTTAAAAGGAATTTCTCATATTATGAGTTTCCTTGCACCTTTTATTTTAGTTAGTGCAATACTTCCTATTTGGGGTGTTTGGAATGATTTTAGCATAGAAAGTTTTACTCCATTTTTTGGAAATAGTTATTTTTCAACTTTTATTGTAGGTCTTTCAAATTGCTTTTCTATGTATATTATAACTTATTTTTATTTTTTAAAACCCCATTTAAAAGAAGAAATTAATTTTAAAAAAGTTGTAATTACTTCGTATGGAATTTCATGGTTTTTACTTTTTTTAACAATAATCCCAATTATGACTCTTTTTAATGTAAATATGGATAATGAACCTCTAAATTCTCTATATTTACTTTCTAGAAAAATAGAGTTTGGTAGTTTTATTCAAAGAACTGATGCTTTGTTTATTTTGTTATGGTTAATTTCTCTTTTAGCCTATTTAAGTTTTGTAATTTTTTTAATTAATAAAATATTAAAAAAATTATTAAATGTATCTAATGAAAGAATGCTTTCTTTTAGCACTTGTAGTATTTTATTAGGTCTTTCTATATTGCCTATAAATTCTACACAAATCCATTTTTTAGAAAAAACATTTTACAGATATTTGATTTTAGGTATCATTTTCGGTGTAGAATTTTTTATACTCATTTTTGCTAATATAAAATTTAAAATGAAAGGCAAAAAAACATTATGATCAAAAAAATATGTTTAATTTGTATTTTAATAGTTATGTTATTTAGTTTAACAGGTTGTTATAGTAATGTAGATATGGATAAATATTTTTATATTGTTGGTTTAGGTTTAGATACAACTGAAGATGGACTATTAAAAGTAAGTATTCAGATTGCTAATACTCTTCTTAGTGAATCACCAAAAACTGGTTCTGGAAACAGTCAAGCTAGTGAATATCGTATATATAGCGTAGAATCCGAAACTATAGATTCTGCTATTACTACATTAAACAATTATCTAAACAAAAAAATAAATCTTTCTCACTGCACTGTATTAGTTATTTCTGAAGAACTTTGCAAACAGCGGAATTAAAGAATTTATTTCAACTCTTGCTAATAATACAGAACTTAGACATAGTTGCGTATTTTTAATAAGTTCTTCTACTGCATATGATGTTTTAGATAAGGTTGGAAATTCTGGAAAAGTCTTTTCATCTAGATTATATGATTATTTAACAACATCAACAGATTACACTGGATATACTGTTGATTCTACTTTTGGGACTTTTTTTATGGATATGCAAAATTATCAAAGAGATTCTATAGGAATTTACTGTCAAGTAGCCTCTGATACTATTCAAAATAATGGTACAGCAATTTTCAAAGAAGATATCATGGTGGGCCATATTTCTGCAATAGATACTATTTGCCATTTAATGATGACTAATGAGCTTAAAAGTTGTGTATTAACATTGCCACACCACAAGCAACAAAATGAACATATAGATTTAGATGTAAGATTATATAAACCGACCCAAATAGATATTGAAATTTTAAATGGAACTCCATTTTTTAATATTTCCATTTACCCCAAAGCGTCTATCTTAAGCTCTGGAGAAGGTTACGATTATACAACCAATGACAGTATTAAAGAAATTGAAACAGCTACAAATAATTATATAACAGAAATTGTAAAAAAATATTTATATGAAATTTCTAAAGAATATAATGCTGATATTGTAGGATTTGCTGGAGTTTATGGAAAAAAAGTAGCAACACAACAAGAACTTTCTAAAGTTAACTTTTCTAAAATATTTGAAGATTCTTTTTTTAAAGTAAATGTTGACACAGAAATTCATTCTAGCAATTTATTTAATAAACAATAAGATAATAAATATTTTTTAATAATTAATATTTTTTGAAAATTTATATATAATTTTCAAAAATAATAATTTAGGAGGACTAAATGAAATATTTTATTTCAATACTTCTTTTACTAGCTTTTTATAAAAGTATTTTCTATGCTATATTTGAATATAAAGAAAAAAATAATAAAATTGCCGCAATCGGAGTTTATATTTTTTCTTTTTTAGGACTACTTTTCCCTGTTTTAGTTTTATTGATGTTTTACTAAAAAAAAAATAAAATTATTATCTAAAATAATTTTCAAAAAAATCTTGAAATCAAATTTATTATGTGCTACAATATTAACATTGATGACATAGGGGCATAGTGTTAATGGTAGCACATCGGTCTCCAAAACCGCTCGTGTGGGTTCGAATCCTACTGCCCCTGCCAAAAAACAGCAACACTATAACGTGTTGCTGTTTTTTATTTACCATACACAAATCTTATTTCACACAATTTCTAATTCCCATTTTTCCATTACTCATCAAATACAAATTATATATTTTTTAAATTCGGAGGTTTTCTTGAATAATTTCTTTTCATATTTTATATCACTTATTATAATTATACTTTTATTTAGTTTTATATGTTTTATTTCTATTTCTTATGGCAATGAATCATACATTAATAACAACACATCTAATAATCAATACTTTTTTTCTAACATAGAATACACTTGGCCCACTCCAGGTTATCATACAATAACTTCTTATTTTGGAAAAAGAGTTTCTCCTACAACAGGAGCTTCAACTAATCATTCTGGTATAGATATTGCGGCTTCAGAAGGAGCATCTGTTTTTTCTATAATATCTGGTACTGTTACTTTAGCTGAATTTTTTGGAGCAAATGGTTATACTATTATAATAGAAAAAGATAATATGAGTTTTCAATATTCACATTTATCTTCTAATTATATACTTGGTGTTCGGAGACATTGTTGAAAAAGGACAAAATATAGGTTTTATCGGTCCTAAATACATAAATGATATTTTAAATAACCCTTATAAAGATTCTAATGGAAAAGCAACAAATGGAGCTACTACAGGTCCACATTTACATCTTACTATAAAAGAAAATGGCATCCCTATTAATCCTTTAAATTTTTTTAAATAGAACAAAAGGATTGCATTTTATCCTTTAAAATATTTATGAGACTCGTTTTGTTCTAACTCCAATTTTACAAAGTAAAATTGTGTGCTAATATTCATTTGCTCGTATTTTTTACAACATATTCCTATTAAATCAAAAAAGCTTATATAAAACTTTTATCAGTTTTATATAAGCTTTAATTTTTACATATCATCTTCGAATTCTTCCCAATCTAACTCTATAATATTTTTGCAATCTGGACATTTTATTTCTTTTTGCTTTTGATTAAATTCAATTAAGAATTTTGAGTTACAATATGGACAAGTAATTGGTTCAACATCAATCTCTTCACTAATTATTTTTTCTTTTATTTCATCTAAGTCTTTTTCTATGTCATCAATTTTTTCTGTACATTGTGATACTTTTAAATCATAAGTTCTCTCTAATTGTTCTAACTCATTTAGATAGTCCATAGTTAAATCTGTTACTTGTTTTTTTGCGAATTCTAAATCTTCTTTATTTTGGATTTGTTTTTCTAAATTGGCTATTACTTCTTTAAATTTTTTACCTAGCACTATATCCTCCTATAATCTTTCCATGTAAAGCCCTGTTCTAGTATCAATTCTTATAACATCTCCGATATTAACAAATAAAGGTACAGATATTTCTAATCCGTTTTCTAATGTTGCTGGTTTTCCAGAAGTTGTTGTTGTGTTTCCACTGAATCCTGGTTCTGTGTATGTAACTTCTAACTCAACAAACATTGGTGGTTCTACGTTAAATACTTTTCCTTTAAAAGCTAACATTGTTACATTCATATTTTCTTTAATATATTTTAATGCATCTCCAATTTGATCTACGTTTAATGGAATTTGTTCATAAGTTTCATTATCCATGAAATAATATAAGTCTGCATCACTATAAAGATATTGCATATCTCTTTTTTCTATTTCTGCTCCTTGTAATTTTTCTGATGGATTAAATGTTCTTTCTAATACAGCTCCTGTAATTACGTTTTTCATTTTTACTCTAACAAAAGCTGCTCCTTTTCCTGGTTTTACATGTTGAAATTCTACTACTTTAAATACATTACCTTCTATCTCAAAAGTTGTTCCGTTTCTTAAATCTCCTGCCATATATACGTCTGCCATAATTTATTCTCCCCTTTTTTTAATTTTTTACTCATAATATATTATCATAATTTTTATTGTAAATCAAGTATTTATCCATATTTTGTTAATAGATAAATGTTTTGTAACTCTTTCTATTATCATTTTTTAGTTATTTAATTTTTAAACTTATATTAGATTACAAATTAGATTAAATTTATAATAGTATAACCTTTTTCAGAATTTGTTAAATTCACGCAACCATTTCTAGTTGCTTTAAATGTATCTTCTATTCTAATTCCAAATCTTCCTGGTATATAAACCCCTGGTTCTATTGCAATAATAGAATTTTCCTTTAATATGCAGTCTTGTTTTGATACAAGAAATGGTGTTTCATGAATATCTAAACCAACACCATGTCCAAATGCATGCAAGATTTCATAATTTTTAAGTTTATAATCCATTTCTCTATCTTTTATTACTGTTTTTATATTAGCTCCCTCTTTTAAGTTTTGATATATTTTTCTTTGTTCTTCTAATACAAAATCATAAATTGGTTTGTATTCATCTGCCATATCTTCAACAAATACTACTCTAGATAAGTCTGCATCATATCCTTTATATTTTGCACCTATATCGAATTGAATTATATCTCCTGGAATAATTCTTCTATCTGTTGGTATAGCATGTGGTACAGAACTATTTGGTCCTGAAGCAACTATTGGAGGAAAAGCCAATCCATCTGCTCCATTTTCAATCATAAATCTTTCTATTTCAAAAGCTACTTGTTTTTCTGTCATACCTTTTTTAATATTTTTAATTATATATTCAAAAGCTTTATCTGTAATCTCACAAGCCTTTTGTATATAATCAATCTCTTCTTCATCTTTTACAATTCTTTGATTTTCTATCAACCCTTCTGTTTCTACCAAATTAACCTGAAACATTTGTAAATACTTTTTGTAATTCTCATAAGTAACATATTTTTCTTCAAAACCTATGTTTTCACATAACATGAAAAATCCTTCATAATCATATTTTGTTACTTTTTTAGAATCATATGCTATTATTTCATCATCTAAAGTTAATTTTTTGTTTACATTCTCAATATATCTACCATCAGTAATAAATATATTTTCTTTTGGGGCAATAATAAGAATCCCTTCTTCTTCAAGACCTGTTAAATATTTTACATTCACAGGATTAGACACTATCATTCCGTCTAATTTTAATGGTATTAATTGATTTCTAAGCCATTTAATTTTTATATTCATTAGAAATTCCTCCTAATTAATTGCTTTTGTTATTTTATCACTTATTCCTGTACATAACCCTATAAAAATTGAAAATACAAAATTCGTTGGTAAAAAAATGCTTAAAACAGCTGCTATACTTAAAAATGGACCAAAAGGTATGTATTCATCTTTTGTTTTTAAAATTAAAAATTTTACTATTAAAATTATGATTGAACAAAATGCTGATATAAAAAATGCTGATAAAGCAATTTCTGCTATTTTGCTAACTCCAAAATATAATCCTAAAGATGCAACAAATTTAACATCTCCAATTCCCATAGATTCTTTTCCTGCTACTATTTTTCCTAAAAAAGCAATTACTATGAAAATTATTGCACCTGCAAACATGCCTAAAATCATATCTTTCGCCATATTTATATTTGTTATACCATATACAAAAGTAAATATTAATCCTGTTTCAAATATTGTCAAATTGATTCTATTTGGTAAAATTCTATGTTTTATATCTATAAAAAATGAACTAACTAATATAGGTATTAAAGCTAAAAATTTTATTAAATCTAAATTTTTTGCAAAATCTTCTTTAATTCCAAATTTATATAATACTCCCACATATAAAACTGCTACTAGTATCATTATAATATAATTATTTTCAATGCCTTCTTTATTAATTTTAAAAAAATCATTGCTAAATATTTTTTTCTTTTCTGGAATTCTTAAATTTATCCATGCAACAAATTTCCCTACAATTAATCCTATTATAGCTATAGCAACATATATTAATATATGTATATTATTAAAATACATTTTTACTTTTCCTTTTTCTTAAATTATTTTATTTCATTCGTTTGCTATTCAAATATTTTTTTATCACATATCCTTCAAGTGGTCTTTTTATTTTAGTTATTAGATAATCTTTTTCTGCAATTGGTTCTACTAATATAGAAAACATTTTACATCTATTAGCTCCTAACACATCTGTAAAAATTTGATCTCCTACAACTGCAATATTTTCAGCAGGAATATCTAATTGTTTTTGAGCTTTTTTAAATCCTCTTTTTAAAGGTTTTGTAGCAAGAGATATGTAAGAAATTTCTAATTTATTTGCCACTGTACTTATTTTATCTAATTGATTACTATTTGACAAAATTATACATTTTATTCCAATTTTATCAATATTTTTTTTCCACTCTATTAATCCTTCTAATAAATTTCTATCAAAATCTATTAATGTATTATCTACATCTAATATAATTCCTTTTATATTATTATCTTTTAAAAATTCTAGTTCTATATCTGTAACTTTTTTACAATATAACTTTGGGTATAAAATCATAAATTCCTCCTATTTTTATAGTATCAATACGTTATGCTTTTGTCAATTATTATATTTATCGCATTTCACATAAGCATTATACCTTTTTATTTGTTTTTTGACAATAAAAAAAGAAGAACTTTTCTATTAAATATTAGCCAAGCCTTTATATTATAAAAATTCCTTATAATATAACAAAAGAGCCACATTAAATATCTTTTATCATTTAAAGATATTTATGTGGCTAATCTTTATTTGAACACCAATTTTACAAAGTAAAAT
>JAZROJ010000131.1:0-2619 GCA_045648625.1 Candidatus Scatovivens sp. | reverse complement strand
AGTAATGGCAGCAGGACAAATAACAGCAGAAGCTGCTGAACGAGTAGGAAAACATATAAAAAAAGGTACACTAAAAGTAGGTCATGCAATATCAGGAAAATTTAAAGATGTAAAAGGAAATTTAAAAAACAAAATTGAAGTTGCAAGAGACGGAATAGTAACAGGAGTGAAAGCAGTAGGAAAAGGAGTAACAACAGTAGCTAAAACAGTAGGAAAAGGTGTAGTGACAGCGGCAGAAACGACTAGAGATGGAGTAGTGACTGCGGCAAAAACAGTGGGAAAAGGAGCAGCAACAGCAGCTAAAACAGTAGGAAAAGGTGTGGTAACAGGAGCGAAAGCAGTAGGCAATGTTGCAAAAGAAGGTGCGGCAATTACAGTAGCAGCAGGATTGATTGCTAAAGATGGAATTAAAAAACGGATTAGAACATGGTCAAGAGTTTGTGCAGACAGCTGCAGAAGTTACAAAAGATAAAGTGAATGAAGTAAGAGATGGTGTTATTATGCGAACAACTTCAGCTAAGATGAATATTAAAGGTGTTTTTGCTAGAGGTGCAAAAAATATATTTGATAGATTACAAGAATCCATGGGGAAAGATAATGCAAAATATATGGCTGCTCAACAAAGAAATGAAGTTCGTAAAGAGGCAAAATCGCAAGATGATGGTTTTAGTAAATAAAATACAGTTTAATTGTAAAGCAAATGTAAAAAATAACAGTTGAGTTATTTATATAAAAGGGAAATATATTTATGAAAATAATAGAAAAGTTATTTGATAACGAAACGTTTTATTATATTGGGGAATACAGCTTTAAGTTTGGTAAAATTTACAAATTTTCAAACCCAAAAGAAACGATTTTTTGTACAAAACAAGATGAAAATTTTTTTAAGATAACTGATAAAAAAATTATAAAGAAGATATTAAATAGATTTGAAGAATTAAAAATAAAGGACTTAGTATAAATGAAAGAGTATGCGAAAGAAGATATATCAGAATTAACAAAAAGATATAGAAAAATGCATTGGGGAAATATAGCTAAGATTTATTCAAAGTCAGAAGAAGAAATTTATTATCGACAAGCAGCTAATTTATTATCAAAAAAATATAGTCATATAATAAACGCAGATGAGGTTTTTGAGATTTTATCAAAACAAGGCAATATTTATACAATGTATATAATAAATAATGAAAACGCATTTTATGAATTTAAAACTGGAAATATATTAATCTTTCATTTTTTGGATAGAATGACACAAACTTTATTACATGAACTTATTCATAAATTGGGATTTAGTAGGAAAAATGAAGCGTTTAATAAAATGAGTGCGATTTTTAATGAAGCTGGTGTGGAACTAGTTTCAGCTAAGGCTATTGATGAAAAAGAAAAAATAGAATTTCTTTTTCACAATGCAAGTGCAAAAATGCCAAATAATATATCAGATAGTTTTATTTCAGTTGCTTTGACAAATCAAATAAATGAAGCAATTGGAGGAGAATGGTTAGAAAAAAGTATATTAAAAGGAGAAAATTTTTTTGAGTTAGAAATTGCTAAAAGATATGGAGAAGGAAGTTTTGTATTTATAAAAGAAAATATAGAAGATTTAGCCAGGATAGAAAGAAAATATTGGAAAAATTATAAATACTTATCAGATAAAGAAAAAGAAGAGCAAGAAGAAGTTTTGAAAAATAAAATTGTTGAAATACAAGACTTTATATTAGAAAGTGAATTTGATAAGAAATTTAAAAATATAGATTCATTAGAAAAAGGTAAAGTCTTTTTAGAAGAATTAAAAAAGTTTGGATTAAATCGAATTAAATTTAGAGATAATAGTAATTTTATATCAAAATGGAAAGATTCTTCTTTTAAAATGTTTTTTTATAGATATAAAAAAGATATAGAAGAAAAATACGGAACTACTGATATAATATATGATGAAATGTTTTGGGAGAATAACTACGAGTTTAATATTTGCGATGATAATGAAATTTCTGAAGAAGAAAAAATGGAGATATTAAATTTGTCAATAGATTTTCAAAGAGAACATAAAGCAAAAGGCTTTTTGAGTAAAATATTAGATAAAATTAAAAATACTCAGAAGTCTTTGCCTGAAGTGAAAACTAATATACCAGAAAAAAATTTTATAAAGGCAGATTTGCATAGAATTGATACTTTAGCAAATAATGAGAATAAAAAAGAATTAGAAGATAGAGAAAGATAACTGACACCAACTATTTTAGTATAGTGGTGTCTTTTAAAAATAACAAAAGTAGTTAAAAACAGACAAAAAAGAAATACATTCCATATAATCGACAAGAATAATGTTAGAAATTAAATGGGATGTATTTCAAAATTTTAGTCTGTTTTTTATTGCAACATTCCCAAAACGAGTATTCCTAAATTTTCTCTGTAAATTCCAGCAAATTGGGAAATAGGAATAGGATTTTCGCCAAGCCCTACTTCGATTGTAAAACCAGGTCTTCTATAGAAAAAGATAAACCAATCTTTATATCCTGCAAAGCTAGAATTATAAGGAACTTCTTCAACAGTATATCCAGAAATTTGGGCAAAAGTATCTGCAATTGCTCGTGATTCTTCAGGAGTATAATCTTGATATTCATA
>JAZROJ010000130.1:0-9095 GCA_045648625.1 Candidatus Scatovivens sp. | reverse complement strand
AGAAATAACAGATTAAAAAGATTGTTAGAACTTGGAGCTCCAGAAATAATCGTAAGAAACGAAAAAAGAATGCTTCAAGAATCAGTAGATGCATTAATAGATAATGGTAGACGTGGAAGACCAGTTACAGGTGCTGGAAATAGACCGTTAAAATCATTATCAGATATGTTAAAAGGAAAACAAGGTAGATTCCGGCAAAACCTTTTAGGAAAACGGGTTGACTACTCAGGACGTTCAGTTATCGTTGTAGGTCCAGAACTTAAAATTTATCAATGTGGTCTTCCAAAAGAAATGGCTGTAGAATTATTTAAACCATTTGTTATGAAAGAATTAGTTGGAAGAGGAATTGCACATAACATTAAAAATGCTAAAAGAATGGTTGAAAAATTAAGACCAGAAGTTTGGGATATCTTAGAAGAAGTTATTAAAGATCACCCAGTAATGTTAAACCGTGCTCCTACTCTACACAGATTAGGTATTCAAGCATTCCAACCAATATTAGTTGAAGGTAGAGCTATAAAACTTCACCCATTAGTTTGTACAGCATTTAATGCTGACTTCGATGGTGACCAAATGGCTGTACACGTTCCACTTACACCAGAAGCAATAGCAGAAGCAAGATTTTTAATGCTTTCAGTAAATAACCTTTTAAAACCACAAGATGGTAAACCAGTTACAGTACCAACACAAGATATGATTTTAGGTGCTTATTACTTAACAGTTCAAATTGATGGTGAAAAAGGCGAAGGAATGTATTTCAAAGATGAAGATGAAGCTATGATGGCTTATCAAAATGGTGATGTTGGATTACATTGTAAAATAAAAGTAAAAAGATTTAAAACTGATGAAGAGGGAAATGTAAAAAGCAAAACAATAGAAACAACAATAGGTAGATTAATATATAATCAAGGAATTCCTCAAGACTTAGGATTTGTAGATAGAACAGATCCAGAAAAAGAATTTGATTTAGAAATTGATTTCCCTGTTATCAAAAAGAATTTAGGAAAAATTGTTGCAAATTGTATAAATGTACATGGTTTATCAGAAACAGCAGAAGTTCTAGATTATATTAAAGCTACAGGATACAAATACTCAACAAAAGGTGCTATTACAGTGTCTGTTGCTGACGTTGCAGTTCCAGAAGCTAAAAAAGATATATTAGAACAAGCAGATAAAGATGTAAGCAATGTATTTAAACAATATCAACGTGGTATGATAACAAATGACGAAAGATATGATGCAATTATCAAAATATGGGAAAAAGCAACTGCAGATGTTACAGAAGCAATGAAAAATAATTTTGATGATTTAAATCCTATTTTCATGATGGCACAATCTGGAGCCCGTGGTAACATGAACCAATTAAGACAAATTGCAGGTATGCGTGGTCTTATGGCAAACACAGCTGGTAAAGCCGTAGAAATTCCAATTAAATCTTGTTTCCGTGAAGGACTAGATGCATTAGAATATTTCATTTCAGCCCATGGTGCTAGAAAAGGTCTTGCAGATACAGCTTTAAGAACAGCAGACTCTGGATATTTAACAAGAAGATTAGTTGACGTTTCTCAAGATATTATAATTAGAGAAAAAGATTGTGGTTCTCATGATGGTATAGTTGTTGAAGATATTAAAGATGGAAACCAAATAATAGAACCACTAGAAGAAAGATTAGTAGGTAGATTTGTAATAGAAAATTTAGTAAATCCAGAAAATGGAGAGCTAATAGTTGATTCTGATACAATGATAACAGACAAAATTGCAAAACAAATTGTAAAAGCAGGAATAACAAAAGTAAAAGTTCGTTCAATTTTAGGATGTAGAGCTAGATATGGAGCTTGTAGTAAATGCTATGGTATGGGATTGGCTACAAGAGAAATAGTAAATGAAGGAGAATCAGTTGGTATTATTGCTGCACAATCTATTGGTGAGCCTGGTACACAGCTTACAATGAGAACATTCCACACAGGAGGTGTTGCAGGAGGAGATATTACACAAGGTCTTCCTAGGGTTGAAGAGTTATTTGAAGCTAGAAATCCTAAAGGTTTAGCTATAATCACAGAAATTGATGGTATTGTTAAAATCAATGATGAAAAGAAAAGAAAAGAAGTTATTGTTACAAGTAATGATAATAGTAAAACATATACAATTAGTTTCGGTTCTAAACTAAAAGTAAAAGATGGAGATGAGGTAAAAGCCGGAGATCCATTAACAGAAGGTTCTATAAATCCAGCTGACTTACTTGCAGTTAAAGGAGCAGAAGGAGTATACACTTATATAATTGCCGAAGTTCAAAAAGTATATAGAAATCAAGGTGTTGATATTAATGATAAACACATTGAAGTTATAGCTAGACAAATGCTTAAAAAAGTAAGAATCGAAGAACCTGGAGATACAGGCTTCTATACAGCCTCTTTAGTTGACTTATTAGAAGTTGAAAATAAAAATGAAGAAATGATTGCACAAGGTAAAAAACCAGCAACATATAAGAGAACATTACTTGGAATCACAAAAGCTTCTCTTGCTACAGAAAGTTTCTTATCTGCTGCATCATTCCAAGAAACAACTAAAGTATTAACAGAAGCAGCTATTAAAGGTAAAGTAGATAACTTAATGGGATTAAAAGAAAATGTTATTATAGGTAAATTAATTCCAACAGGAACAGGTTTAAAACGTTATCAACAAATCAAAATCAATACAGAAAATAAATTAGAACAACAAACTTTAGCAGAAGTAGAAAATAATATTCAAAGAGAAAGAAAAATGAATTTATCTAAAGAAGAATTGAATGATGAAGATTTAGAAGAAGTAGATAACGAAGAAGCCCAAGATAGTGAAACAGAAGAATAACAAAAAAACGACAAGCAGTAAGCTTGTCGTTTTTTTGTTTTATGCAATTAGTAAAGCCACAAGAATAGTATTCCTAAAACGATTGCTAAGGGTAACCAAAGCAAAAAGTGTGGGATTATAACTATAATTGTAGATAAAATATCTGCGAAGTGCCGTACAAGATAAATTACAGCGCAGATAACAATTGCAAGAAACAAGGCAAGTGCCAAGAAAGTACCTACTATGGGAATTGCTCCTAAAAAATAAATAAGCATAATTATCCCGATGAAATATGCAATAAATTTTAGCATGGTAATTTCCTTTCTATATTCTATTTAGTTATATAATAAAATTATAACATAGAATTGATGAAAAATCAATAAAGTTGCTAGTGAGAAGCACTTTAGAAAAAAATGGTATATAAAAAACAAAGATTACAATAAGAATAATATTTTATAATAAATAGAATTTAGAATAAAAAGTGATATAAATTATAAGTAAAACTCTTGTAGAAAACATTGTAATAATGTTATAATAACTATATTCTAATAAGAAAAAAATAAAGTACAAAAGGAGAAAATATGTCTAATAACAAAAGTTTAATTATATCAATATGTATATTTATTATTGTTGGAATGAGTGCTCTATTATTAATTTTAAATAAGGGACATATTGGCGAAATTGGATTAGTAAGTTTAAAAGATAATTCAGAAATAAAAAATCAAAATATGCCTAAATTGGAACTTATGTTAGAAAAAAAATATTTATCTTCTAAAGCTCAAGAAGAAGCTATTTTATCAGCAACAGTAGATGGAGAGAAAATTAAAGAAGGTATAGAGTATAAAAGTTCAGATGAAAATATTGCTAAAATAGTTGATGGAAAAGTAGTTGCCATAAAAAATGGAAAGGTATTTATTACAGCTATTTATGATGGGCAAACTGACACAAAAGATATACAAGTAATAACTCCAATTAAAAACATAAACTTTACATCAACAAGTAAGAGTATTAGAGTGGGAAAGGAATTACAAATGAAACTACAAGTAACTCCTTCAGATGCTAATATTAATACATTAAAATATACATCAAGTAACGAAGAAATTGCAACTGTTAATGCAAATGGGATTGTTACAGGAATTTCTACGGGAAAAGTAACTATAACAGTAGAGGATGAGTACACAGGAGAAGAAAAAAGTATTGATTTAACTATTAGAAAATAAAGCTTTCATTTATGAAGGCTTTTTATTATGTAAATTTGACAAAAAGTCCCGAAAGTAGTATAATATAAGGGTGTTTGTTATTTTAAAAGATATATAAAATATTCTTAACTAATAAATTAATAATTATATAAGGAGATTTTATGCCGAATACAAATGGTAAAATTTTAGAAAAGTTAATAGCGAGAAATTTAGTATTTAATATTATAATAGGTGTATTGTGTATTTTATTATGTGTATATGATTTAAGATGGCTTATTCCGTCAATTATACTTTTTATAGGTGTTTTAATATATTCTGTATGGATTAGCGGTAAAAAAAGGTTAGAAATTGTAAATCATATTCAAGAAGTGGCTTCAGATATGAATTCTGGAGCAAAAGGCAATTTAATTAATTCACCAATACCTCTTATTTTAATGGAAACAGATGGCAGAATAATTTGGAGAAGTAGAAAATTCGTTGAGGAATTTCAAAATACTGATATGTCAACATATCTAACTCCAATGATAAAAGAAATAAAATTAGATTTAGAAAAAAATAATAATATAGAAATTTCTAAACAATTCAATTTGGATAAAAAAATATATAGAGTACGTGGTGGAGTAATTGATAGTAAAAAAAGAGATAAAAGAAAAAAGAAAGAATATGTATTAACATTATATTTTATAGATGAAACAAAATATAATGATTTATTTGATGAATATAATAATTCCAAACCTTGTATAGGTGTAGCAATGATAGATAATTACGAAGAAGTAGTTCAAAGAGTTTTGCCAGAAGAAAAAGTAGAATTATTATCAAAAATAGAAAAAGAAATTATAGAATTTGTAAATGAAATAAATGGATTAATAATAAAAACAGAAAGAGATTCTTTTATATACATTTTTGAACAACAATATTTATCAGAGATAGAAAAAGAAAAGTTTAATATTTTAGATAGAGTAAAAAAATTAGATAATGAAAATAAAGCTCAAGTTACATTAAGTATATCAGTATCAAATGACGGAAGAACTTTATATGAAAAGTATAAATCAGCTTTAATAGGTATGGATATTGTACTAGGCAGAGGCGGGGATCAAGCCGTTATTAGAAAAAATGGAAAATATAAATTCTTTGGAGGAAAAAGCTTAGAAGTTGAAAAAAGGACAAAAGTAAAAGCAAGAACTATAGCTGGTTCAATTTCAAGAATAATAAAACAATCTAGTAAAGTTTTAATTATGGGACATAAGAATATAGATATTGATGCTTTAGGCTCTGCATTAGGATTATATAGAATAGCACAAAACGTATCAAAAGAATGCTATATAGTATCAGAACCAGAAGGAAAATCTTTAGATAAATTTTTAAATGATTTTAATCTACAAGAAGAATATAATAATGTTATAATAACAGAAGAAGAAGCTATTGATATTATTGATGAAGATACTTTATTAATAATAGTAGATACTCATAAAACTTCATATGTTGAATTTCCAGATTTACTTGATAAAATAGATAAAAAAATTATTATAGATCATCATAGAAAAGCTCCAGATTATATTGAGAATACACTTATTTCTTTTCATGAAGTATATGCTTCTTCAACAGCTGAATTAGTTACAGAATTAATTCAATATGCTGAAGAAGACATAGGATTAAATGTATTAGAAGCAGAAAGTTTATATGGTGGAATCATGGTTGATACCAAAAACTTTACTTTTAAAACAGGTGTAAGAACTTTTGAAGCAGCTGCTTATTTAAGAAAATTTGGAGTAGATATTATAAGAGTAAAAAAATGGTTCCAAGCAGATTTAGAAAGTTATAATTTAATTGCTAATATAGTTAAAAATGTAGAAATTGTTGATGAAAGTATAGCAATATCTATGTATGAAGATGAAAACGATAAAAGTGCAAATCTAATTTGTGCAAAAGCTGCAGATGAATTATTAACAATTAGTGACATAACAGCTTCATTTGTTATGACAAAAATGGGAGATAAGGTTTATATTAGTGGACGATCTATAGGAGATATTAATGTTCAAGTAATTTTAGAAAAATTGGGTGGAGGAGGACATATAACTCTAGCCGGAGCCCAATTAGAGGGATTAAGCTTAGAAGAAGCTAAATTAGAATTAATTAATAAAATTAATGAATACTTAGAAGAAGTTAAATAATATAAAAAACCCAAAATATTAAATAAAAAAGTTAATATTTGGGTTTTTTTATATTTTATTAAGTATACCGTATTGAAAAAAAGCTAAATCTGTTATAAAATACAATAAATTTGAATATAGTAAATATTTTTCTGAAAGGAGAACATATATGAAAGTAATATTAAAACAAGATATAAAAGGTGTAGGAAAAAAAGATCAAGTAATTAATGCAGCAGATGGTTATGCAAGAAATTTTTTATTTCCTAAAAATTTAGCTGTTCCAGCAGATCAAGGAAATATGAATAACTTAAAAGCAAAAAATGAATCAAAAGCTTATAGAAAAGAAGAAGATTTAAAAGAAGCAAAAGAAATAGCAGAAAAATTAAAAAAGATTACTGTAAAAATATCAGTAAAATCAGGTGAAAATGGAAGATTATTTGGAGCAGTAACTGCAAAAGAAATTTCTGAAACTTTAAAAAAAGATTTCGGAATAGATGTTGATAAGAAAAAAGTTTTATTATCAGAGTCTATTAAAATAGCAGGAGTAACAAAAGTTGATTTAAAACTAAATGAAGGTGTAATGGCAAGTGTGTCTGTAATGGTAATACCAAAGCAATAGTTGAATTAATATATTTATAAAAAATAAAATTTTATAAATTGAAAGGATGTAAAAAATGGATTTAGGGAAAATACCACCACATGATATAGAAGCTGAACAAGCAATACTAGGATGTATGTTAACAGATAAAGATTCTGTAATAAGTGCTATAGAGGTTTTAAAAGAAGATGCTTTTTATAGAGAAGACAATAAAGCTATATATGCAGCTATTTTAAATTTGTATTCTAAAAGTGAACCAATAGATATAATTACAGTAAAAGCAGAATTAGTAGAATCTGGTAGTTTTGAAAGAATTGGTGGATTAGAATATTTAGCAGGCTTACCAGAGAAAGCTCCTACAACTGCAAATGTAGAAAAATATATAAAGATTGTAGATGAAAAAGCAATGCTTCGAAATCTAATAAATTCTGCTAATGAACTAGTTGCTTTAGGATATGATGAAACAGAAGAAGTAGATTCTATTATGGATATGGCGGAACGAAAAATTTTTGATTTATCTAAAAAGAAAAATACAAAAGGTTATACTGCTATAAAAGATGTATTAGTAGAATCTTTTGCAAAATTGGAAGATTTAGTAAATAGCAAAGGAAAATTAAGTGGAACATCTACAGGTTTTATCGATTTAGATAGAAAAACTTCTGGGTTACACAATTCAGATTTAATTATAGTTGCAGCAAGACCAGCCATGGGAAAATCAGCTTTTGCAATTAATATTGCAACAAATGTTGCAGTTCAAAGTGGAAAAGCGGTAGCAATATTCAATTTAGAAATGTCAAAAGATCAAGTTGGAAACAGAATTCTATGTAGTGAAGCTATGGTAGATAGTAATAAAATTAGAACAGGAATGATAGAAGATGATGATTGGGTTAAATTAGCTTCAACAGTTGGCAAATTATCAGAAGCTCCTATATATATAGATGATACAGCTGGTATTTCAATAATGGAAATAAGAGCAAAATGTAGAAAATTAAAGTTAGAAAGAGATATTGGATTAGTTGTAATTGACTATTTGCAATTAGTACAAGGTAGTGGAAAAAGAAATTCTAGTAGAGAACAAGAAATTTCAGAAATTAGTAGATCTTTAAAAATTTTAGCAAAAGAATTAGATATACCAGTTATTGCTTTATCTCAGTTATCTCGTAGTGTAGAAAAAAGAGATGACAAGAGACCAATGCTTTCGGATTTAAGAGAGTCTGGAGCAATTGAGCAAGATGCTGATATTGTTATATTTTTATATAGAGATGATTATTACAATGAAAATAGTGAAAAGAAAAATATAGCAGAAGTAATTTTAGCAAAACACAGAGGTGGTTCAACAGGTACTGTTGATTTAGCGTGGCTTCCAAGTTATACAAAATTTGCAAATTCAGATAGAGGTCATTACGAAGAATAAAATTTTAATGGACGTTAGTTAGTATGAGCAAATCATAGTAACTAACGTTTTAATAAGATAGAAGGAATTAAAATGATAAAAGAAAAAGTAATAAAAACTATTAAGCAATATAATTTAATAGAAGATGGAGATAAAATTGTATTAGGAGTATCTGGCGGACCAGATTCTATAACTATGCTTAATATATTAAATGATATTAAAAAAGAAAATATAATTAAATTTGATATGGTAGTTGCACATGTCCATCATGGCTTGAGGAAAAATGCAGATTTAGATGAAAAATATGTGGAAAACTTTTGTGAAAAATTGGGGATTAAATTTTATGTATTGCACACAAATGTAAAGAAAATAGCGGAAGAAGAGAAAAAAGGAATAGAAGAAACAGGAAGAAAAATAAGATATGAATTTTTTAATGAAATTTTAATAAAAGAAAAAGCTAATAAAATAGCAATAGCTCACAATAATAATGATAGTGTAGAAACTGTTATTATGAATTTAATCAGAGGAAGCGGAATTTCAGGATTAAAAGGGATTGAACCTAAAAGCGGAATATACATAAGACCACTTATAACAATTGAAAGAAATGAAATTGAGAAATATTGTGATGAAAACAAATTAGAACCAAGACATGATGAATCAAATGATGAAAACATATATACAAGAAATAAAATGAGGAATATCATAATTCCTTATATTCAAAAGGAATTTAATCCTAATATTATAAATACAATTACACGTTTATCTGATATAGCAATAGAAGAACAACAGTATATAGACAAGCAAACTCAAAAAGCATATGGTAACATTTGTATAGAAGAGAATATATTAAAAGAAAATGTATATAATAAAGAGAATAAGTCTACAATTATATTAGATATAAAAAAATTTAACAATGAAGAAAAAATTAT
>JAZROJ010000129.1:0-3018 GCA_045648625.1 Candidatus Scatovivens sp. | reverse complement strand
TCTTTTTTCTTTTTTAATTCTTCTCTTTCAAATTTATGAAATAAAACATCAGTTATATGTATTAAATCTTCTTTGTCATTATCTAATAATCTATAACTTATAGCTCCCGGATAATCTTTTTTCTCTTCAACAACATCTATTTCTGGAACTCTAGCATCTGTTAAAACTTTTTTTCCAATAATACTCCATACCTTTTCTGCAAAAGCTGAAGTAGGCATATCATAATCATATTCTTTATATAATCCAATACCTTTATTTGTCAATATTCCATTTTCATTATAATATACATTTCCCCAAGTTGGATTCGAACTACTTCTACCTACTGTATCTCTTTGTATTTCCTCAAACACTATATCTGAATCTGAAATTTCGATCTCATTATCTATTTTTTTTACAATTTTTATTTTCTTTTTCAAACTTTATCTCCATTTTTTAATATAATTATAAAATTTTATTTATATCAAACTTTTACAATAAGTTTTTAAAAACATATTATTTTAAAAAGAATAGCTCCGCCGAAGTAGCGGAGCCTAAAGACGAATTCTCTTGTTCAATAGAATTGAGATACGCCTTTTATGCGGTTTTTTCATCCAGCTACACTTCTTTCACACGGTGAAATATAACAATTCGATATTTTTACAGGATAGTACTTCTCGCCTGTTTCAATATCCCTACGAAGTCTTTTAGACAGGCTCCAATATTTGTGCATCAGCATATCCCACGCTGAATATGATTCAGAAAACTTAAAGTTTTCTGTCACAAAGTAGGTACCATTTTTTACGCCCATACTCAGATCCAAATCTCTTATTGAAAGTGCTTCAACACATTGGATGAATTCTTCCTCTAAAGATTTTTCAAAGAACCGTACGTAAAAAGTTCTTCCGCCTTCTTGATTGTTAAAATTGATATCAATTGCTACTCTAGTGTCTGGTGTTTTCTGGATAACCATAAAATCCTCCTGATATATATTTTTTTTAGTTTAGAGTTACCGCATAGACAAAAGTGTCTACATTCAATATTATAGCATTTTATGTAAATTATGTCAAATTACCTTTACTTGACATTTTATTTATATTTTAAATTTATATTAAAATATATTCTTATATAAATTTAATTTTCTAAAGTTGCACCTATAATTCCTGCATTATTTTTAAATTTGGCTGTAACTATTTTAGGTTTATTTTCACAATTAAAAGTAGTATTTTCTGAATTTATTTTTTTAATAAAACCTTCTAATAAAGGATTTCCTTCATAATAAGAAAAACTTCCTCCAAAACAAATTACTTCTGGCTCAAAAATATCTATCAAATTTCCAATTCCTACAGTTAAATTTTCTATGAATTCTTCTAAATCCTTTTCAATCTCTTGATAATGTTTTACCATAAGTTCTTCTCTTAAATACTGACCAGATATATTTTTACTTTCTATTCCTAAGGTATTGGTAATAGCTTCTTTTAAGGCTTTTATTGAGCAATACCTTTCAAAACATCCCTTTTTTCCACAAGTACATGGTATACCATCTCTTTTTATAACCATATGACCTAATTCAAATCCTGAATATTTTTTTGGTTCTAATAATTTACCTTTTAAAAATACTGCTCCACCAACTCCTGTGCCAATATTTACAAAAACACAATCATCAAAATCTTTCATTTCTCCAAATTCTTTTTCTGCTAGTGCTGCACATTTACCATCATTTCTAATTTGAATTGGCATATGGTATTTTACTTTTAATTTAGATACCAAATCCAAATTATAAATACCCAAATTTCCTGCTTTTATTATAACCCCATTAGAAATTGTTCCTGGAGAAGCAATACCTATTAATTCGATATCTTGAATTTTTAAATCGTGATTGTATAATAATTTATTAATTGAATCATCTATGTATTTTAATATAGAATTTTCAATATTTTCTTTATCTTCTTGTGTGAAAATATTGTCAATTGTATCTAATAAATTTTCTCCATCAACTAAACCTATTCCAATGTGACTTCCACCTAAATCAATCCCTATTTTCATACCATATTTTTATTAGTTTTTTTACTAATATTCCTCCTTTTTTACAAATTTCATTTATGCTTTTATCTATCTTTTATTCTAAAAAAAGCATATACAATTTATGCATATGCTTTTAAAATGACTATTTTTCTAATACTGTAACAATTCCTGTATTGCTAACTCTTACTAAAAAAGTATATTGTTCTCCATAATATATAGTTACTCCACTATTTAAATCCATATTTTGTAATGAACTTACAGTATTTCCTGTTATTCTATAATCTTCTAATGTGTTTAATATACTATTAGATGTAAACACATCTTCTCTATCTACTATATTACCTTTTGCTAATTCAGTTTGATATTTTTCTTCATATAATTCAAAAATCAATTTTACCTTTTCTTTTGCATCATAATAATTTGTTGCTGATACAGTAGCATTAGGATTATTTTTTGGATTTGCAGTTATAACTCCACTGTTTTGTATAAAAACAGAAACTGCAACTCCTGATAAAATCAATAATACCACAATAATTAAAACTAATCCTACTAATGTGATTCCTTTTTCTTCTCTTAACATAAATATTTTTCCCCCTCGTTTTTTCTTTGTTAATATATTTTATAATTTTAAATATATCCTTATTTAATCTTTTGTTATATATAATGCATTTTTAATAAGTAAATGGATTATCTTTACCACTAGATACATAGTCTGTCAATTCTGAACTTTCTATTTTATAAATTTTTAAAAGAGCTTCTTCTCCATTTTTTTCCGAATTTTCTATATCTCTTAAAACATTTTTTACTGTATATTCAGACTCATATTTAATAGCTTCAGGCAAGATTTTTTCTGTTGGTATAAAATCAAAAATTACCATTCTTAAAGTAATTATAATTACTAAACTTAAAATAATTGTGATAAAAATTTCTTTTACAATAGTATTTTTCATGTTTTTCTCCTAACTTTTTTCTTACTATTGTATTTTAATTATAATTTCAATTTTTATTCTACATATG
>JAZROJ010000128.1:0-8041 GCA_045648625.1 Candidatus Scatovivens sp. | reverse complement strand
TTGTCCGTGTTGTCCTGGAGCATAGTTTCTTCTTGCTACACTACATTTATCAGAATAACATCTTGAACCTTTTAAGAACAATTTTTGTCCTTCTCTACGGCATATACGACATTGTTCGTCTTTATATCTTGCCATGTGATAATTACACCTCTTTCTAAAATTTTTAACTATAGTATCTATCTGATACTTGTTTTATCTATGCATTTAAAATGCTCTATTTTCTAATATAAAATTATACTCTTCTTCTTTTTGGTGGTCTACATCCATTGTGAGGAATTGGAGTAACATCTTTGATCATTGTGATATCTAATCCAGCTGTTTGTAAAGATCTGATAGCTGCTTCACGTCCAGCTCCTGGTCCTTTTACATATACATCTACTGTTTTTAATCCGTGTTCCATTGCTGCTTTAGCTGCTACTTCTGAAGCTTGACCAGCTGCAAATGGTGTACTTTTTCTTGAACCTTTAAATCCTAATCCACCAGCACTTGCCCAAGATATTACATTACCTTGTGTATCTGTGATAGAAACGATTGTATTATTAAAACTAGAATGAATATGTGCAGAACCTTTATCTATGTTTTTTCTTTCTCTTCTTCTAAGACCTGCTTTTTTTGTGCTACTATTCACTTTTGCCATTTGGTATTTACCTCCTTAAAATTTGAAAATCAATTTTTCAATACACTTTTATACTGTTTTTTTGCTTTTGCTTACTAATTTTCTTGGACCTTTTCTTGTACGAGCATTAGTTTTTGTTCTTTGTCCTCTTACAGGTAGCCCTCTTCTATGTCTAACTCCTCTGTAACATCCGATTTCTGTAAGTCTTTTTATGTTTAAAGCTACTTCTCTTCTTAAATCACCTTCTACTTTGTATCCATCCATAGCTTTTCTAATTTCTGCTAATTCATCATCTGTTAAATCTTTTACTCTAGTATCTGGATTTACTCCAGCTGCTTTTAATATTTTTTGAGAACTAGATAATCCTATACCATATATGTATGTTAATCCAATCTCAACTCTTTTTTCTCTAGGTAAATCAACTCCTGCTAAACGAGCCATAAATTTTTGCACCTCCAAATTTTTATCTTTATACTTTGTTTCTGCTTATTTATTTTTAAACCTGAAATGTATTATATATAACACAACATAGATACTAATTATTATATATAATAGTTATTTAAATCTAAAAAAGCGATTTATATGAACTCAAATATGGTATCAGTTTCCTGACAGCCGCTTCATATTTGTGTCGATATCTGTTTTACTACCCTTGTCTTTGTTTGTGTTTTGGGTTTTCACAAATTACTCTAGTTACACCTTTTCTTTTGATTATTTTGCATTTTTCGCAAATTTTCTTTACTGATGGTCTTACTTTCATTTCTTACCTCCTAAATATTATATATAGATTTATCGGTATAAGTAATCTTCAAGCATTATAACCGTACACACCTTTTTGTATAATATTTGAGTCTTTACTTATTTTTTTACTAAAATTATTTTGCTCTCCAAGTAATTCTTCCTTTAGTTAAATCATATGGTGATAATTCTAATTTAACTTTATCCCCTGGTAAAATTTTTATATAATTCATTCTAAGTTTCCCTGAAATATGAGCCAATACTTGGTGCCCATTTTCTAGTTCTACTTTAAATGTTGTATTAGGTAGTGTTTCAACTACTACTCCTTCTACTTCGATTACATCTTCTTTAGCCAAGTTCTTTTCCTCCTTACTTGAAAATGCCGAATGTACCTAGAGACTAGGTACTTTCAAAGCTTTTTACATTTTAAATTCCATAAGCTTATATAGTATATAACATTTTTATAAAATTGTCAATATTTTTGGCTCATTTTCTGTAATTAATATTGTATTTTCATAGTGAGCAGCTAAACTTCCATCTTGTGTTGCAATAGTCCACCCGTCTTCTAGTTCCCAAATATCTGAATTCCCAGCTATTACCATTGGCTCTATTGCTATTGTCATGCCAGGTTCAAGCCTTAAGCCTCTTCCTGGTTTTCCATAATTTGGAACTCCTGGTTCTTCATGCACTTGTCTTCCTATTCCATGACCTTGAAATTCTTTAACAACAGAAAATCCAAATTGTCTTACATATGATTCTACTGCATTTGAAATATCTCCAATTCTATATCCTGGTTTTGCAAACTTTATAGCTTCAAAAAAAGCTTGTTTTGTAACATCGACTAATTCTCTAGCTTCTTTAGAAGCATTTCCTACTACAAATGTTCTTGCTGCATCACCATGAAAACCATTTTTTAGAACAACTAAATCTATGCTAACAATATCTCCATCTTTTATAATTGTGTGTTTGGATGGTATTCCATGAATTACTTCATCATTTATGGATACACATAGTGTACTTGGAAAATTAGGCACTCCTTTTATACCACTTGGATATCCTTTTTGTGCTGGAATTCCCCCTTGTTCTTTTATAAATTTTTCTGCCAGTTGATCCAAATCGTAAGTTGACATACCTGGCTTTATATTTTTTTCAAGCATTTCATAAGTTTTTGCAGTAATCTTGCAAGCTTCACTCATTAGTTCAATTTCTCTTTTTGACTTTATACTAACCATTAAAATTACTTCCTTTTATAAGTTATATTTTTGTTATTTAATATTCTTTGTTCTTTATTATTTATTTCTTAAATATTCAATAACATCTTCTGCCGCATCTTTTCCTAAACGATTAATTCTTTCGCTAACTTCTTCTGTTCTTACAACTCCTCTTTCTTCATAATAATTAACTAGTGGACTTGTTTGTTCATCATAAATACTTAAACGTTGTCTAATTGATTCTTCATTTGAATCATCCTCTCTTTGAATTAATTCTGCTCCACATTTATCACAAATTCCTGCTACTTTTGAAGGATGCATTGTTAAATTATATGTTGCTTTACATTGTTGATTTGAACATACTCTTCTATTTAATATTCTTGTAATTATTTCTTCTCTAGGAGTAGTTAAATTAACTACTAAATCTATTTTCTTTCCTGATTTATCTAAAATTTCATCTAATTTTTTAGCTTGTTCTATTGTACGTGGAAAACCATCTAATATAACTCCTTTTGCAGCATCTTCCATGTTTAATCTATCCACAACCATTGGTACAGTTATATCATCTGGAACTAAATTTCCTTTTGCTATATATTTATTTGCTTCAATTCCTAATGGAGTTTGTTCTTTAATGTTTTTTCTGAAAATATCTCCTGTTGAAATTTGTGGTATTCCAAGTTCTTCTTGTAAAATTCCAGCTACAGTTCCTTTTCCTGTGCCTTGTGCTCCTAACATAATAATTATCATAATGATACCTCCTAATTTTTTATATATTTATGCTAATGAAATATTAAATAATTATACTAATATAATAAAATTTAATTCTATTGTATTTTAATAAATTATTTATTATTTCATTAACATAAATATTATAATAAACAGCATATGGGTGGCCTTTTATTTCAAAAACCACCCTTATAACTTTTGATATCTTATTTCTCTAAAAATCCTTTATAGTGTCTCATCATTAATTGTGATTCTAATTGTTGTACTGTTTCTAATGCAACACCTACTACGATAAGAATTCCTGTTCCTCCAAAAGATATATCTACTGCTGAAAATCTAGTTAACATTGGTAAGATTGCTATTAAACTTAAGAATATAGCTCCAAACCAAGTTAATTTTTTCAATATAGCTGATAAATATTCTGTTGTTGGTTTTCCTGCTCTAATACCAGGAATGAATCCACCATTTTGTTTGATGTTTTGAGATACTTCAGCAGGATTAAATGTTGCATAAGTATAGAAGAATGTAAATCCTACTATTAATAATAAATATACAACCGCATTTGCTAAAGAATATCCCCATCCAACTGATGATGTAGATGTAGCTATAGAAAATTGGTATAATCCATATAAAAATCCTGTACCTGATGTTATTGCATCAGGAGCAAAGATTTGAATAAGCATTGCTGGAAATGTCATAAATGATGAAGCAAAGATTACTGGCATAACACCTGCCATAGCTAGCTTAAGTGGTATGTGTGTATTTTGTCCTCCATACATTTTTCTTCCAACTACTTTTTTAGCATATTGTACTGGTACTTTTCTTTCAGCTTGTTGTACAAATACAACACCTGCTATAAGTACAATTGCTCCAACAAGAATTATTAAAGCTGTTAATAATCCTGTTGTACTTATTGCTTTATTTACAACTATCATTTTAGCAATATCAACAATAGCTGCTGGTAATCCAGAGATAATACCAATAAAGATTATCATAGAAATACCATTTCCAATTCCTTTATTAGTAATTTGTTCTCCTAACCACATTAATATTGCTGTACCTGTCATTAATGAAAGAACAACTATTGAAGCTGTTAAAAATCCAGGATTTATAAAAATTCCTGTAGCAGTATATGATAAATATATACCTGTAGCTTCAACTAATGCTAATATTAATGTTACAATTTTTGTATAACGATTAATTTTTTGTTTTCCTGCTTCTCCACCTTCCTTCATTAATTTTTCTAATGAAGGTATTATCATAGCTAATAATTGTATAACAATTGATGCTGTGATATATGGAGTTATTGTCATTGAAAATATTGACAATTTTGAAAAAGCTCCACCAGAAATTGTATTTATAAGTCCTACTAATGTTCCAGTAGCAGATTTCATTTCTTCACCTAAAGCAATAGTATCTACACCAGGAACTGTTATAAAACATCCGAATCTAAATACAATAATTAATATTAATGTATATATTAATTTTTTTCTTACATCTGGAGTTTTTAATGCATTTTTTATTGTTTTAAACAATTAAACCACCTCAATCTTTCCACCTGCAGCTTCAATTTTTTCTGCAGCAGCTTTAGTAAATCTTTTTGCTTTAACTGTTAATTTTTTCTCTAAGTTTCCAGTAGCTAAAACAACTATTCCATCATTGATTTTTCCAATAATTCCTTCTGCTAATAAACTTTCAGCTGTAACTTCTTTAGCTTCTGATTTGTTAAGCATTGTTAAAGTTACTTCTGTATAAGTTTTTGCATGAATATTATTGAATCCTCTTTTTGGTAATCTTCTATATAATGGTGTTTGACCTCCTTCGAATCCTCTTCTAACACCACCACCGCTTCTTGCTTTTTGTCCTTTATGTCCTCTTCCTGCTGTTTTTCCTAGTCCAGAACCAATACCACGACCTACTCTTTTTTTAGTTTGTTTTTTAACAGCTGGTCCAATATTTCCTAATTCCACGATTGATTGCACCTCCTCTGATTTAATTTTATATTTCCGATTTGATTATATCATTATAAAATAAAATTTAAAATAGATTTTCTAAATCTTTTTTGCAAATTAATATCAAAAAAGATTTAGTTTTCTCTATTATTTTATTATAAAATTTCGCTAACTTTTTTTCCTCTTTTTTTAGCAACTTCTTCTACAGTTTGCATACTTTTTAAAGCATTTAAAGTAGCATAAACAACGTTTCTTGGATTGTTTGTTCCAATAACTTTTGTTTTTATATCTTTATATCCAGCTAAAGCTAATACTGGTCTTACGCTACCACCAGCGATAACTCCAGAACCTTCAGCACCTGGTTTTAATACAACACTTGCACTACCAAATTTACCTACAAATTCATGAGGTATAGTTGTTCCTACGATTGGAACTGTTATTAAGTTCTTTTTAGCTTCTTCAATAGCTTTTTTGATTGCATCTGGAACTTCAGCAGCTTTTCCATTTCCTACTCCAACGTGTCCTTGTTCGTCTCCAACAACAACTACAGCGCTGAATCTAAATGTTCTACCACCTTTAACAACTTTTGCAACTCTATTGATAGCAACAACTGTCTCTTTTAATTCTACTGATCTTTCTTCCATGAGAATTTTTTTCCTCCTTCTTTTAATTCTTAGAATTCTAATCCTGCTTCACGTGCTGCTTCAGCTAATTCTTTAACAACACCATGATATATATATCCACCTCTATCAAAAACTACTGTTTTGATTTTTTTATCTAAAGCTTTTTTTGCAATAGAAGCTCCGATTTCTTTTGCAGCTTCTTTATTTGCTTTTTTTGTTTTTATATTGCTATCTAAAGTAGAAGCATATGCTAAAGTTTCTCCTTTAGTATCATCTATAATTTGAGCGATTATGTTTTTGTTAGATTTAGCAATTGCAAGTCTTGGGCATTCTGTTGTACCACTAACTTTAGTACGAACTCTTGCATGACGTCTTTCTCTTTCTGCTTTTCTATCAATTTTTGTAATCATTTTTTCTCCTTTCTAGGTTTACTTCTAGGGGTATATTTAAACCCTTATTTAATTTACCTTTAAGGGATTAAATATACCCCCTAAAGTTTACTGTTTAACCTTAATTAATGATTTTTCTATTATATCACTGTATCTCTTCAAATTTTAATCATAAACAAGTATTGCTAAGCAGCCGAATTAAAAATTTGATGTGCATACATAGGTATGTAATTCAAATTTTTAATGAAAGCTAACAACGCAAGACGAATCTTTTCATTAAAATTTTTATTTTTTACCAGCTTTACCTTCCTTACGTCTAATAGTTTCTTCAGCGTATTTAATACCTTTTCCTCTATAAACTTCAGGTGGTCTTTTTGTTCTAATATTAGCAGCTGTTTGACCAACTAATTCTTTATCCATACCTTTTACGATAATTTCGTTTTGGTTTGGTACATCAAAAGAAATTCCTTCTGGAGCTTCAACTTCTACTGGATGAGAGTAACCTAAGTTTAATAATAAATTATTTCCTTTTTTACTTGCTCTATATCCAACTCCATTTATTTCTAATTTTCTTTCAAATCCTTGAACTGTTCCTTGGATCATGTTATTAATTAATGTTCTTGTTAAACCATGTAAACTTCTGTTTGATGGCTCGTTATCAGGTCTTTCTACTGTAACAACATTATTATCTAAAGTAATTTTCATATTTTTATGAAATTCTTTTTCTAATGTTCCTTTAGGTCCTTTTACAGTAATCATTTGACCATCTATTTTAATTTCAACACCATTTGGTACTGTAATAGGTTTATTTCCTATTCTTGACATTTCAGTTTTCCCTCCTTTTTATGATTTTTTACCAGATATAAGCTAAAACTTCTCCACCTATACCTAATTCTCTTGCTTTTTTATCTGTCATTATTCCTTTTGAAGTAGAAATTAAAGCGATTCCTAATCCATTTAATACTTGTGGTAATTCGTCTTTTGCTGCATAGATTCTTAAACCAGGTTTACTGATTCTTCTTAATCCATCAATTACTCTATTACCTTTCTCATCATATTTTAATGTTATTCTTAACATTCCTTGAGCTTCGCTTTCGATTTCTTCAAAAGATTTTATATATCCTTCTTCAAGTAAAGTTTCTGCTATAGCTTTTTTCATTTTTGATGTTGGAACATCAACTGTTTTAAATTTTTGGCTATTAGCATTTCTTATTCTTGTTAACATATCTGCTATTGGGTCAGTTGTATTCACGTTTTTTACCCTCCTTTTTTAATATTTTTATTCATTACTTTAATTATTAATTTTACAATTTTAATCAAAAACGAGTATTACAATGCAGACATTATTAAAAATTAAATGAGCATACGAGGTGTATGTAATTTTAATTTTTAATGATGGCTAACGCTGTAAGACGATGTTTTTCATTAAAATTTACCAGCTTGCTTTTTTTACACCTGGAATCTCACCTTTATGAGCTAATTCTCTAAAGCAAACACGGCATATTCCAAATTTTCTTATATAAGCATGTGGTCTTCCACAGATTTTGCATCTATTATATTCTCTAGTTGCAAATTTTTGTGGTCTTGCACATTTTACTTTTAATGATTTCTTAGCCATTTTGTTCTCCTTTCTTTTTAAATTAGTTTCTAAATGGCATTCCTAAAAGTGTTAATAACTCTTTAGCTTCTTCATCTGATTTAGCTGTAGTTACAAATATAATATCCATACCTCTTAATTTATCTACTTTATCATATTCGATTTCTGGGAATATTAATTGTTCTTTAA
>JAZROJ010000127.1:0-7713 GCA_045648625.1 Candidatus Scatovivens sp. | reverse complement strand
TTTTATTGATATTTTTAGATAAAAAATATATAATTAAAAAGGATTTAAAAAAGGTATATGAAATATTTGTATAGAATATTTATAGAATATTGGAGGGTATATCGACTCAAGAGAAAAAAGAGAATTAATTTATCAATTTATATTAATACTTGTTTTTGTAGTTTCAATTGCTGTAATTATAACTGCAGGAATAACATATAAGAATTGTTTAGAAGATGGAATTATACTGGCAAAAGAAGAATTTTCGGAAGATTCTAGTGAAAATATAGGTTCTATAGCAGTAACACTTAGAAATTTTAGAAGATTAATTGATGAGTATTATTTAGGTGAAATAGATGAAAAACAAATTCTTGATGAAACAATAAAAGGATATGTTAAAGGTTTAGGTGATGAATATTCTGAATATTTAACAAAAGAAGATTGGGAAGAATTTGAAACTAATGCGCTTGGAAATTATGTTGGTATAGGAATATATATGTCTACAGATAAAAATAATAATGTAGTAATAGTTTCTGCAATTGCAGGTACACCAGCAGAAGATGCAGGAATAAAACCAGAAGATATTATAGTTGAAGTAAATGGTGAAAATGTAATTGGTCTATCTATGGAAGAAGTTGCAAATAAAGTAAAAGGTGAAGCCGGAACTAAAGTAAAAATTAAAGTTGCAAGAGGAGAAGAATATCTAGATTTTGAAATAGAAAGAAAAGAAATAAAAATTTATCATGTTCAAGGAGAAGTGGTAGAAAATAATATAGGTTATATTTTCTTAGAAACATTTGATGAAGGTTGTGCAGATGAATTTTTAGCTAAATATAAAGAACTTAAATCAAAAGGTGCTGAAAAATTAATTATAGACTTAAGATATAATACTGGTGGTTTGGTATATGAAGCTTTAGAAATAGCTGATTATATGTTAGATAAAAATAAAACTATATTAATAACAAAAGATGCAGATGGAAATGAAGAGATAACTAAAACAGAAAATGGAAAACAAATAGATATGGATATAGTTGTTTTAGTAAATGAATATACAGCTAGTGCATCAGAAATATTAGCAGGAGCTTTATCTGATCATGGAGAAGCTACAATAGTTGGTGAAAAAACATATGGTAAAGGTGTAATTCAAAATGCATTCCCATTAGCAGATGGAAGTGTTTTAAAATTAACTGTTAATGAATATTTAACACCAAATGGAAATACTATTAATAAAAGAGGTATAACTCCAGATGAAGAAGTTGTTATAGATCCAGAAAATAAAGATGAAAAGGGAGATATAATAGATTCTCAAATGGAAAAAGCAATAGAAATATTAAAGGGAACTAATTAAGAAATAAAGGAAAAGCAGAAGTTGTAAAAAACTTCTGCTTTTTTATAAAAAAGACTTGACTTTTATGCTATAGAAATGATAATATTACTTTGCTCTAAATCGAGGGCAAAAAAACAATAAAAAATATTTTAAAAAATATTAAAAAAAGTGTTGACAAAATATAAAATACATAGTAAAATTAATTTCGTCGATAGCAATTAAATAAACATGGTCGCATAGCTCAGCTGGGAGAGCATCTGCCTTACAAGCAGGAGGTCATAGGTTCGATCCCTATTGCGACCACCATTTTTGGCCTGGTAGTTCAGCTGGTTAGAATGCCGCCCTGTCACGGCGGAGGTCGACGGTTCGAGCCCGTTCCAGGTCGCCATAAAAGATATCTAGTCGACTCGACTAGATATTTTTTATATAAGGCTCGATAGCTCAGTTGGTAGAGCAGGGGACTGAAAATCCCCGTGTCAGTGGTTCGATTCCACTTCGAGCCACCACTTAAACACAGTATTATAAATTAAGTACTGTGTTTTTTTATGCGTAATTGTCAGGTGGAATCGAAAAGGAGGAATAAGAAAATAGTCCAGTGGACTATTTTCCCGACGCGGCTCGCGATTCCACTTCGAGCCACCACTTAAACACAGTATTATAAATTAAGTACTGTGTTTTTTTTATGCGTAATTGTCAGGTGGAATCGAAAAAGAGGCGTAACAGGATTGGTAAAAAAAAATGAACTGCACCCATGCTTGCAAGATAAAAATGAGCAAGTGAAAAAATGAAAAAAATAAGTCAAAAAAACTCAAAAAATCAGTTGAAAAAACTGGTTTTTTTTTATGTTTTTTACAACTGAAAAAATTTCTGGAAAAAATGTCAAAAAGACTACAAAAGAAAAACGGGAAAACCGCTAATATCAAGGGTTTTGCGAAAATGCGAAAAAAGCAAAAAAAAGTAAAAAAAATGGCTAAAAATGTTGAAAAAAGTAAGGATATATGATATAAATAAGAGGTAGAAAATAAGAAGAAAAAAATAAAACAGAGAAACAATTTGGAGGAAGAAAAATGCTAAGAAACAAAAATGCTTTAAAAAGATTGAGAAATGTAGTGATATTAGGGCTTGTCCTAATAATTATGCTGGGAGTTTATAATAATACAATTAGAGATTCCAAAGCAGAAGATATAATCAATGTTGAGGTGGTAGATAAAAATCAGCTACTATCTAACAGAGAGGTAGGGATAACGCCTTCGAAAAATGAAGATGGCACATATAGTTTACAGCTATCATCATTAGTCGATGGAAAGAAAGTAAATAAATATTATTATACGATGGCAGAGAGTGATACAACAGGCGAAAGCAAGCTAGTAGAAGTTGAAAATAATATAATTACTTTAACAGAAGCAGATATCACAGAAGGGAAAATCCAAGTACAAGTAGAGTATGATAGTAAACAAGTTACAAATGGTGAGTTAACATTAGGAATATATAACCAAACATTAACAACAAGCCCAGTAACAGTAAATGGATATGTACCAGACAATGCTAAATTGAATATTAAAGATGTGGATGAAACAGCACTAGAAGAAATAACATTACCAGATTCAAACGTATCAATCGATAAAGCTTATGATATAGAAATTAGCTATGGAGATATAGAATACGAGCCAAATGCATATGGCGAATCTGTAGATGTATCAATCATTTATGATTCAAAAGAAACTCCAATTGTGTATCATGTATCAGATACAAGCTCTGTTACAAAAATAGATAGCACATATGAAGGAAAAACAATAAAATTCACAGCAACCGAGTTTTCATATTACCTAATAGGAACTGAAAATAAAGAATCAACTGGAGAAATAACAAACACAGTAGATAATACAATAAATGAAAATACAGATAACACAATAAGTAACACAACAAACACAACAGTAGAAAATACAACAAATACAGTAACAAATACAACTGCAGAAAATACAACAAACACAGTAACAAATGAAACAACAGATGAAACAGTAAATCAACCAACAGAAGATAAAACAGCACCAGTATGGACAAAAGATTTTTCAGAAATAAAAGAAAATGGAATAGAAATAGGAATTATAGGAACAGATGATGCAAACTGGGGATATGACGAATTAAAAGATAATAAAATCGAAGTATTAGTAGATGGAGAAATAGCAGAAAGTATATCAGCTAGCGAATTAGAAGCAGCAGTCGCAGAAGAATATGCAGCAAAAATAGCAGAAATAGAAGCAAGAATAGATGCAGACGAAACTTTAACAGATGAAGAAAAAGTAGCGAAAAAACAAGAAGAAAAAGCAACATTAGAAGCAAATGGAACAAAAGAAAATATTAGAAAAGAAAAATTAAAAAATAAAATTTTAGTAGAATTATCAGAAAAAGAAGATTTTGGTGAATTAGTAAATGAACAAGTAGTAATAAAAGGTGCAAGATACGTAGTTAATTTATCAAATTTTGAACAAAACAAAAAACACTTCAAACCAGGAACAGAAGGAACTGAAGACGAAGAATATAAAAGATATCTAGAATGGAGTGGAAATGTAGGTTTAAAAATAGCAGCAGGAACTTTAACAGACATCTATGGAAATGTTAGTATAGAAACAATTATTGCAGACGAAAAAACAGAAATACCAGAACCAAACAAAATGTTTATTGATAGAATAAAACCTGAAATAATTTATCAATTTGCAATGACATCAGAAGAATCAAACAAAAAAATAGTATCAGTTATGTTTGACGTAGTAGATAAATATTTCGAAGAAAGTACATTGAAAACAGAAGATATAAAAATATTTAAAATGGATATTCCAGAGGCAGACGAATTAGTAGAAAAAACATTAACAAAATTATCAGACTTAGAAGAAACAATTGATGGAACAACTAAAAAAGTTGGTGAAAGATACCAATTAGATATTGCAAATTATCAAAAAGTAGAAGAAGCATTAGAAGCTAAAAAAGCAGAAGGAACAGAAACAATATATGGTGATCCACTTCAATTAATTTTTGCAAAAGAAATAGCGAAAGATACAACAGGAAATTCTAATACAGCAAAAACAATCTCAATACCAACAGATAGTGAAGGTGGAGAAGTTGCGCAAGCAAGTATTAGTGCATATAATGAAAGATATTCAGATGAAGGAAGGATTTATGATCCAAGTGGTCTTTCTTCAACTGCATATTATGCTTACAAGATTGA
The DNA here is from genome assembly GCA_045648625.1 of Candidatus Scatovivens sp. Classification (GTDB taxonomy): domain Bacteria; phylum Bacillota; class Clostridia; order TANB77; family CAG-508; genus Scatovivens. Next base: position 3,184 of record JAZROJ010000127.1, on the reverse strand, counting down.
TTTCACGTTAGACATTACTTCAGATGATGGCATGATAGATGAGGATTATGTTGGAACCTTTATTGATGAAACATTTTCTCATATGGGTTTTTTCGAAAGTATAGGTAATAGTGATTCTGATATATGGTCTTGGCTTAATTATTTCAATGTAATAGCAATAGATAGTTATGGGGCTGCTATAGACATAAGTTTTTTTGTGGCTAAGGAATATGCGAGCTATCCAAATGGTTTTAATCTAGAACAAATATATGTTACTGAATTTTCAACAGATTTTCTAGGAGGAGACTATACTTCATCTTGGTGGATTAATCCAGCAATTTCGGGTGGTTCTGCTTCAAATTCAACAACCTGTACAATCACAACAAGTCCAGAAGGACCATTTGGACCAGGAGAAGAAATTACTTTCACATTCACTTGGAGTGATATGGTAGAAGGTTTTGATACAGGTGATATTCAAATCACAAATGGTACTTATAATTCTTCTACTTGGACAGGTAGTGCTAGAGATACAGTTTATACATTAGTAATTAAACCTACGTCTGCAGGAACATTAAAAGTAACAGTACCAGATGGCTCATGTACAGATATTAATGGTTATAGCACTACTGGGGCTACTAAATCTTTAACAATACAAGATTATGATTACACAGGATGCTATTGGGAATTCGATAGTTGTGAAGTGTTCGAAGAAGATAAAATAAAAATAACATTATCTCTTGAAGGTTTTGAAGGCGGCGGTTTAAAAAACGCGTATTTTTACAAAGAACCAGACATTTATGCTTACATGAATATAAGTAATGTAGGGTCATGTGTATGGACTAGTAGTTATATAGATTATGCATTAGTAGATGATGATGATAACAACTGGGACAAATTAGAGATAATTCTTGAAACTTCCGATTTTACGAATTTTGAAAATGGATTTGATACATATACACTTCAAGATTTGTATGATAGTGGTCTTTTAAATAATGCGAGAATAGAGTTAGAATTAAGTTATTGTGTTGGGCATGCGCATCCTTCTAATCTTTCTCAAGTTAAAATAGAACCTTATATAGCAACAAATTTAAGTTTTAACACAGACACAACACCACCAGAAATCTTAACAATTAATACAACTGAAACAAAAACAAATGCTAGTAGTGTTACATATGTAATTGCTTGGAGTGAAGAAGTACAAGGTTTTACACAAGAAGACATAACAGTAACAAATGGAAAAATAACAAGTTTTGTTATGGGAACAGCAGATACTTATACTGTAAAAGTATCAAACACAGGAAGCTGTATACAAACAATAAGTGTAGGACCTGGCGTATGTACAGATAATTATGGAAATTTAAATATTGGAACTCAAAGTAAAAGCGTAACAATAGATAGAACAGTACCAACTTGTACAATATCAGCTGATAAAACTAATCCTATGGAAGGAGAAACTGTAACATATACATTTGAATGGAATGAAACAGTAACAGGATTTGCAAATAGTGATATCACAGTAACAGGCGGAACAAAAGGAACATTTACAACAGTAACTTCAAACAAAAAATATACATTAACAGTAACAAACTCTGTTGGTGGAACTCAAACAGTAAGTATAGCAGCTTCAGCATGTTATGATTCAGCTAACAACTATAATGCAGCAACAAGTAAATCAATAACAGTAATATCACCACCAATATGTAATATAGCATTTAGTCAAACAGGTGGAAATGATTATTATAAAAATGGAACATGGATATTTTCATGGAACATGCCAGTAATAGGGTTTGATAGAAGTGACATATCTTTACCAGTCGGAAAATGGGGAAAATTAGAAGGAAATTCGGAAGGAACAACCTATTCTCTTACAGTAGAACGTATGATGAGTAACGAATGGTGCGAATCTGTAGTAACAGTTCCAGAAGAGTGTTGTTATAGTATTGTTGATGATGAAGATATTTATAACTTAGCATCAACAGGAAGAACTACTATGGCCGATCCTTTGCAAGAAGGGGGTATGAACAATACAGGATGGAGATTTATTGGGGATGGAGATTTTTGGTATGAAGAATATAATGAATATCGAATAGGTTTGGAAGCGTATACAACATGGACTGCTTCACCAAATTTTAAAGGAACTTCAGGTACAGTTACTTTTTTTGATGAAGATGGAAATATATTACCTATCCCTTATACAATATTTGCTCCAACAGATGCGCAGTCAGAAACATATGCAAGTGTTTCGATATGTGTTGCAGATGAATATGGATATTTACTTTCTCAAGCTTATAGAATGTCTGGTCCAATGGCTAGTTGGTATCTTGCAGATGGAGGAGGAAATGTAACAACTCCAAGTCTAACTGTATATTTGCCTTATATTTATAAATCAGTACAAGGAAGACCAACATGTACAATAACTGCAGTTGATTGTTATGACGAAAGTAAAACGGTAGATTCAATAGGAGAAGGAAACAGTGTAAAATATATATTTAAATGGTCAGAAACGGTAATAGATTTTGATGCATCAGATATAACAGTAACAAATGGAACAAAAGGAACATTTAGTGGTGAAAATGATAAATATACATTAATGGTAACAGATGCTGTAGCCGGAACTCAAACAGTAAATGTACCTTCAGCTTGTTGTTTTGATTTTACGGGGATATCATTTGAAGCTGGTGCTAGCAAGTCTATAACAGTAGTTGCGGCAGACTCAACACCACCCCTATTAACTTCTATAGCAGTAACAAATCCAGGGTCAGGAATATATAAAGCAAATGCAGAAATTACAATATTAGCAATTTTTAATGAAGCTTTAGCAGGAACGGCACCAACAATGACATTAACATTTGGAGGAAAAGCGGCAAAAGGAACTGTAAGTGGTGGCTTAATAAGTGAAAATACAATAACATACACATATAAAATAATATCAGGAGATAACGGAAAATTAGAAATAGATGAATTGGAAGGTTCACAATTAACTGATATAGCAGGAAATACATGGGTTAATAATGATGAGGATTTAATAGTAAATACAGGAAGTACAATAACAGCAGACACAGAGGCTCCAACATTGGGACACATAAAAGTAACAAGTCCGGCAGAAGGAAAATATAAAGCAGGACAACAAGTAACAATAGTAGCAACATATAATGAAGCATTATCTGGAACAGCCCCAACAATGACATTAAAATTTGGAGGGTTA
>JAZROJ010000126.1:0-8705 GCA_045648625.1 Candidatus Scatovivens sp. | reverse complement strand
CATTTTTATATTTATTTTCTATCATTAAATTTACTTTTTTTATAAAAGAATCGCTTCCCATAACAATAACATATTTATTTTCAAAATTCATATTTTCAAAATTTTCTTTATTATTCCAACCAATATTAATTAAATTTAATTCTTCTCTTCTTTTTAAAGAAATACTTTTAATAACTTTTTTTGCGCTTTCACTAATATCTGTTTCAAATATTGTTATAATTTCTTGTTTTTCTTTTATTTTTTCATTTATATATGGTAAAAGCATTGTAACTAAATGAATATCACTAACATAAAAACTACAGTATCTTGATTTATTCATAAATTTACCTCCATATATTTATTTTTGCAGCAATCTCTGCTTGGCATATTTGAATTTTATCATCTACTATATTTATCGTCAATCACTTTCGTACACTCTTTTTCGACACTTTTGTTACACTTTTGTTACATTTTTGTTATATTTTTGTATTTTTTAGTTTATTTTTAATAATTTTTATTATGCATATTTTTAAAAATTTGGTTAATACTTAAATTAATGACAAAAATATACTTTTAAAGAAAGGATTTATAAGTAATGAAAATTTTTAAAAAAATTATATTAATTTCTATATTGTTTATTTTTTTCTTTATAATAACTGTTAATTCTTATGCGAATTCTATTTCTCAAAAACTATCAGATACATTCTTTAGGCTTCATATATTAGCAAATAGTGATTCTGAAGAAGATCAAATATTAAAATTAAAGGTTAGAGATGCAATTATTGGATATATGAATTCTATAATTAAAGAAAATATGTCAAAAAACGAAATTATAGAACTATGTAAAAAAAATAAATCTAATCTGGAAAAAATAGCTCAAAATATAATTTTAGAAAATGGCTATTCTTATGATGTGAATATTACAATAGGAAAATTTTCTTTTCCTACCAAAAATTATGGCAACATCTCTCTTCCATCTGGAAAATATGATGCCTTACGAATAGAAATAGGTAATGCAATTGGACAAAATTGGTGGTGCTCTTTATTCCCACCATTATGTTTTGTTGATATTTCATCAGGAGTTATAGATACAGAGGGCGAAGAATATTTAAAAGAAAATTTATCTCATGAAGAATTTTCAATTATTTCTGGAAATTCTTTAAAAATAAAATTTAAATTTAAAATTATAGAATTTTTTAATGAAAAATAACATATAAAAACATATTGTCAATATTTACTTTTTATGATATAGTCATATTGAGCGAATTTCGCTTATGATTATACAAAATACGGGGGTATATATTTTGGAAAAGTTAGTAGTCACTGGAAAAACTCCTTTAAAAGGTGAAGTTGTAATAAGTGGAGCAAAAAATGCGGCAGTTGCCATAATCCCTGCAACTTTATTAATAAATGGAATTTGTAGAATTGAGAATTTACCAAATATTAGTGATGTAAGAGCATATTGCGATATATTAAAAGAATTAGGAGCAAAAATAACTTGGGAATCTGAAAATGAAATAACAATAGATACTAGAAATATTGATCCGAAAAAAGTTCCTTTAGAAACAACTAGAAAATTTAGAGCTTCTTATTATTTATTAGGAGCATTACTTGGAAGATGTAAACAAGCACAAGTAAGTAGTCCTGGTGGATGTAATCTAGGAGCTAGACCTATTGATCAACACATAAAATCTTTTGAGGCTCTAGGAGCAAATGTTGATGTATCTAATGGAAAAATTACAGCAAAAGCAAAAAAATTAAAAGGTACTTCTATTTATATGGATGTTGTTTCTGTAGGGGCTACTATTAATGCTATTTTAGTTTCTGTACTAGCAGAAGGAACAACTATTATAGATAATGCTGCTAAAGAACCACATATTGTTGATGTAGCTAACTTTTTAAATACAATGGGAGCAGATATACGTGGAGCAGGTACAGATATTATAAAAGTAAACGGAGTAAAAGAATTAAAAGGAAATGCTACATATTCGATTGTACCTGATCAAATAGAAGCTGGTACTTTTATGATTGCTGCCATAGCTTCAAAAGGTGATATTATTATAAAAAATTGTATAACCAAACACTTAGAATCTATTATTGCAAAAATTGTTGAAATGGGTGGAAACATTGATGCAAATGGAGATCATTTAAGAGTATGGTATGATAAAAGAACTCATAAAGCAAATATTAAAACTCTACCTTATCCTGGTTTCCCAACAGATTTACAACCTCAAATTGGTGTTTTACTATCTATTTCTGAAGGTACAAGCATTATTAACGAAAGTATATGGGAGTCTAGATTTCAATATACTGCAGAACTTAATAAAATGGGAGCTCGTATTACAGCCCAAGGGAAAACTGCTGTTTTTGAAGGAGTAAAAGGATTAACAGCTGCACCAGTTTATGCAACAGATTTACGTGCAGGAGCTGCTTTAATAATTGCTGGTATAGTAGCAAATGGAAAAACTGAAATATATAATCTTAATCATATAGATAGAGGCTACGAAAATATAGAAGAAAAATTTAGAAAATTAGGAGCAAAAATCGAAAGAGTAGTTGAAGAATAGGGGCAAAATATTTTATGTTACAATTTTGTAGTTTATATAGTGGTAGTTCTGGAAACTGTTTATATGTAGAATCTAATAAAACAAAAATTCTTATAGACGCTGGAACTAGTTCCAAAAAAATTTGTGAAGGATTAGCATCAATTAATTCATCAATTGAAAAAATTGATGCTATTTTAGTTACACATGAACATTCAGATCATGTTCAAAGTTTAGGAAATATTTCTAAAAAATTTAATATACCTGTTTATGCTAATTTAGAAACTTGGAATTCAATGGAAAAACAAAAAGAAAAAATATTAAATGAAAATATTAAAATATTTGAAAATGATAAGGATTTTTTATTAAATGATTTAACAATTCATCCTTTTAGCACACCTCATGATGCTGCTAACCCTTGTGGTTTTAACATACATAATGGAAAAAAGAGATTAAGCATTGCAACAGATTTAGGCCATATAGATAATAACATTTTATCTCAATTACAAGATAGTTCTTTTATATTATTAGAGTCAAATTATGATCCAGAAATATTAAAAATATCAAAATATCCTTTTCACTTAAAAACAAGAATTTCTGGACCTAAAGGACATCTTTCAAATCAAACTGCTGGTAAAACAATCTCAGCTTTAATGAAAAAAAATCTAAAAGAGGTTATGCTTGGTCATTTAAGCAAAGAGAATAATTTTCCTGAACTTGCTTATCAAACAGTAGCTGAAGAATTAATGAATTCAAACAGTGATATTAATACAATAAAATTAAGTGTTGCAAATAGAAATGCACCAACAAAAATAATTAATTTATAATTTTTTAGAATTAATTCTGGATTTTATAATTATAGAAAAAATTTTTATGATTATTTTTTTGATAATAAAAAATAATGAAATAAATAGAATAAAATAAAACAAACATGCTCTCCTTTCTGTTTGTAAGGATAGCATGTTTTTTATTCAAAGTCAACTTTATTTATTTAAAAAATATTGATATATATCATTTTTACTTAGATTTCTATCTTTTGCTATTTTTTTTATAATCTCTTTTTTCTCCATACCTTGTTTTTCATAAAATTCATAATGTTCATCTAAATTTTTAGAATTAAGTTCAGCAAGCTCTATATCTTTTTTTGATTCATTATTACCTTCTAATATAATTACGAATTCGCCTTTAATGTCCACAAACTGTTCTGAAATTGTGGATAACTTTCCTCTTAGAAATTCTTCATGTAGTTTTGTCAATTCTCTCGCAAGTACAATATTTCTATCTCCTAGGACTTCTAACATACTATCCAGTGTTGCTTTTATTTTATGAGGAGCTTCATAAAATATAAGTGTTTTTGTCTCATACTTTAATTCTTCTAATTTTTCTTTTCTCTCTTTTTTATTAGCTGATAAAAACCCTATAAAAGAAAATTCTCTTGTATTCATTCCAGAAGCTATTAAAGCATTTACAAAAGCACAAGCTCCAGGAATTGGAATTATTTCTATTTCTTTTTCTATCGCAATTTTTACAATTTCTTCTCCTGGATCAGATATACCTGGTGTTCCAGCATCAGAAACTAAGGCAATATTTTTACCGTCTAGAAGCTTTTGTATCAAAACTTTACTTTTTTCTTTTTCTATTTCTTTATAATAACTAATTAGAGGTTTACTTATTTCAAAATGATTTAATAATCCTAAAGTATGTCTTGTATCTTCAGCTGCGATTATATCAACTTCTTTTAAAATATTTAAAGCTCTTATCGTTATATCTTCTAAATTTCCTATAGGAGTTGCTACTAAATATAATTTTCCCTTCATACTTCTACCTTTTCACTTTTATAATATTATTCTGAAATTATTTTTTGTTATATATTTTTAATATCTCATCTGTATATGTACCATCTTCATTATATACTATTAGTGGCTTTTGTAGTTTTAAATGGTTACCTGCATTTTTTATTGATTTTATTAAAACTAGATTTGGTTCTCTTTCTTGGCTAGATTGTATAAATCTAAGTACTTTAGGTTCTAACTTATATTTCCTTAAATTATATAATATATCCACAATTCTTTCTGCCCTATGTACCATATAAAATTCGCCTTTGTCTTTTAATAGTTTGTAACTTATAGAAATAACATCTTCTAAAGTACACTCCACTTCGTGCCTTGAAATTAATTTTTTTGTTTCTTCACTTTTAGCTCCTGTATTTAATTTCATATATGGCGGATTTGTTACTACAACATCAACTGTATTCGAATTTATATTTTCAAAAATATCTTTCATATTTTTATTTATTATTTCAAATTTATTTTCTAAAGAATTTAATTTTATACTTCTGCTCGCCATTTCAGCTACATCTGATTGAATTTCTACTCCATATATTTTTTTAAGTTCAGTCTTTTTACATAATAACAAAGAAATAATACCTGTTCCTGTTCCTAAATCTACCACAGTAACATCCTTTTTAATATCTTTAGCAAAATCCGAAAGCAACACACTATCTATTCCAAAACAAAAACCTTCTGAATTTTGAATAATCTTTAAACCTTTATATTCTAAATCATCTATTCTTTCATTTTCTTTTAATTCCATATAATCTCCATTACACAAAGATTTTTCCATACACTTCTGTTAAATGTTTTGCTAAAACTATTGGTTCGTAATCCTTTTTAAACAAATCATAAAAATATCTAAAATTATTAATATCATCTGTTTCTAAATTCTGTTCTACATTTTCTAATAATTCTGGTAAAGTTGAATACATAAAGGATTGTCTTTTTTCCTGCATCTTATTTACGTAGAATTTTATAATTTCATTTCTTAAAATATCATTATATTGAAAAAAATTTTTTTCTTTTATGTATTCTACTAATCTTTTTTTAATTGAATCACTCATGTAATCGTTCCTCTTTTTCTTTCTTTATATCTGCTTTTTTTATAAAAACATCTTTGTCTTGTATATATTCTTCACCTGTTATTAAATCAATATATCTTCTCGGCGGTTCTCTTTTTACAATTTTAGTTTTTCCTTTCTTTTTCCTCACATCTTCTATTTTTAAATGTTCTGGATAAGTTCCTTCTGCTAAAAAATTAAGATGTTCATATAAATTCTTTTTATTTGAATTTTGTGCTTTTAAAAGATTCTTCAAAGCCTTTTTTTGTTTTCCACATACAGGCATCAACAGCTGTGTACTTAATACTTCTCCTGCATATCTAAAATCTTGAGCACCTTCATAAATCGGAAATATAGTATTATTTTGATATGACATCAAAAAGTCTTGTACCAAATATTTATCAACATGAAGTCTAATTGGCATATTTAATCCTTCAAAATCTATTCCTAATAATATTCTTCTTGAATCTTTTTCTCCCAAAATAATTCCCCAGTTTTTTACATAGCCATTTTCATATAAATTTGATAATATAGCTACTAAATTTAAGTCTTTTGCCATATACGTATTATGAATAGCATTTTCCATTATTCTGTAATCATCTATATCTTCACTAAAATTATTTTCTATTTCATCTTGCATTTGAGAAAAATATTTTTTATAATCTTCACCTATATCTTTTTCTAATTTTTCTAAAAAAGGATTTATATCAACTTTTTTTATAAGACGTTTTTGACCATCTTCTCTAATTTCTTCTATTTCATCGTTATATTTTTCTTTATCAAATTCTTTAAAAATAATAGTTGTAACTTGATGTAAAAAATTAATTTTAGAATATAAATATCTTAATTTTTCCTCATCTATTGGAACCCTTATATATTCCATTTTTCCTTCCGTTTTGGCATTTTTTATTTCTTCTAATAATCCTAATTCTTTTGTTATAAAAAAAGATTTATTCATCATTTCTAATTCTTTTGTAAAACGATTTACCCAAAAAACATTTAACATAGCTAATTGATTTAATGGCATTTTTTCTAAAGTCTCTTCTTTAAATAAGTCTTCTACGCCTAAAGTCTCTTCTTCTGAATTTAATGGATAATTCAATCCTTCTATTCCCATTCTTTCAAAAATTCTATCTTGTCTTTTACAGTAAACATCTAATAATCCAAATTGTTTAAATCTGTTTCCTAATGTCATTAATGATTTTATATAACTTTCTTTTAAATTCCTTTCTGCATGCGATTCGCACTTTTTTAAAAAATTAGAAAATTGAGTAAATTCATCTTTAGCAAATACATCTTCTAATAACTTCAAATCTCGTCTTTCTTGAGAAGAAAGTGTTTTTCTGTATTCTGCTTGATCTTTTTTAGGAGCTTTAAAAAAATTTTCAAATTTTTTTATTTCTTCTTCTGGGTATTGTTTTTTATAATTTCTTAGCTCTTTAATCATTTGTTTTGTTAATATCACCGCAGATGCCGACTTATTAGAAGTATATAATTCTGTCATGGCATCTTCATAAATTCTTTCCCCTTTTTCTCTTTCTTCAAGAATTACATCTTCAAAAATCTGTCTACGAGCTTTTTCATCCCTATTCAAATATCTACAAACATTAAATTCTAAAGTGGATTGCTTTGTCATTGGCAATTTAACTATTTCAAAATTTATCTCTAAAAATAAATTTGAAAAATAATCATAAACTTCTTCTTCAGAAGCATTTGGATATTCTTCATAAAATTTTTTAACTAATCTATAAAAAGATTGAGCATCATACTCCGAATATGTTAGATCTTTTGATAAATCTCTCGATGATTTTTCTAAAATTCTATTAAAATTATACATAACACTTAATTCTCCCGATTTATATAATAACATATTTTAGAAAAAATCGCAAACTTACTTATCAATAAAAATTTTTAACTTGAAAATTTTGTTTAAAATCCAACCCTACTTCTAAAAAACCATCTATTTCTTTTCCATCGATTATTATTTTAACTTCATTTATTTCAATTAGTTCTGTTAAAGTTTTTACAATTGTTGCTATAGAATTGTATCTTTGTTTATCATCTATACTTTTTTCAACAAATTCATTAGAAAAATTAATAACGACAACATTCCCACTCATTTTTACTTCTTTTATTATAGTACCTTCTGGAATTGTCTTTTCATAATTATCACTTTCTGGTCCTGCTATTAGCATATTTAATAATTCGACATATGGCTCTCTTAGTAAATTTTTTGAATCAATTAATCTACTTTCTTTTACAATCTCTTTTGTTGTTTTATCTTGAAAATAAAGATTTACAATAGTTTTTCTTAATTCTTTATCTTCTATTTCAGCTTCTGGAATATATTCTGTTTCTATTTTTGAATTCATAGCAACGACTCCACATAGTATAATTACCAAAAATACAACTCCTAAAATTATCCATTTTTGCATAGTTTTTCCTCCTTTGTACATACTATTCTATTCTTGTATTTTTATGATTAATTTTACTCAAGTCATAAGTACATCACTTATTTATATTAAGACACATACTATATTGTTGACTTTAAAGAAAAATTATTATATTATTTTATATATTATTCAAGGAGAAATTTATGGCAAAAGTTCGTGATTTTATGAATGGCCTAACACATTGTATTGGTGCTGGATTATCGATTATAGGTTTAGTTATATTAGTAGTCTTCTCTTCTATTTGGGGAGATGCTTATGATATTGTATCTTTTTCAATTTTTGGAGTAGGACTTGTTCTTTTATATCTATTTAGCACATTGTATCATTGGCTAAATATTAGTGAAAAAGGAATTTTAATTTTTAAAAAATTTGATCATATGATGATATATGTTTTAATTGCAGCTACTTATACCCCAGTTTGTTTAGGACCTTTAAGAGGTCCTTGGGGGTGGAGTATTTTTGGAGTTATTTGGGGATTTACTATACTTGGTATTATTCTAACTGCACTATGGATAAAAGCTCCTAGGGTACTTACTACTAGTATTTATTTAGCAATGGGATGGACCGTTCTTATCGCTCTTTATCCACTAATACAAGTTTTCGTGGAAGCTAATTTAGGGCACGCTCTACTATGGCTTTTAGCTGGTGGCATTTTTTATACCATTGGAGGTATTATCTATGCACTGAAAAAAACTTTTCTTAATTTTAAAAACTTTGGATTTCACGAAATATTTCACATATTTGTTTTATTAGGTAGTGCTTGTCATTATTGGTTTATTTTGCATTATGTATTAATAATATAAAAAAGAAGCTTAGCTTCTTTTTTTTATTATTATT
>JAZROJ010000125.1:0-3758 GCA_045648625.1 Candidatus Scatovivens sp. | reverse complement strand
CTACATTACTATTTTATATGTATTATTGTAAACTGTCAAGTGTTTATTTTGGTAAAAGAGCACAAAAAATAGGAAAAGGGGACGGTTCTCTTTTCCAAAATAGCAAAAAAATTGGAAAAGAGAACCGTCCCCTTTTCCAATTTAAAATTATGCTCTTGGATGAGCTTTTTTATAAATATCTTTTAAATTTTCATTTTGAAATTGCATATATACTTGAGTTGAAGATATGTCTGAGTGTCCTAACATTGTTTGTATTGCTTTCAAATCTGCTCCATTTTGTAAAAGATGAGTTGCAAAAGAATGTCTTAAAACGTGTGGAGTAATTTCTTTTGTGATATGTGCTTGCTCTTTATAATATTTTACTATTTTCCAAAATCCTTGTCTTGTTAATCTTTTTCCGTTTATGTTTACAAAAAGCGCTTCAACTTTTTCATCTTTTATTAATATTGGTCTTGCTTTTTCTATGTATTCTTGTAATGCTTTTAATGATAATGAACCAAGAGGTATGTTTCTTTCTTTTAAGCCTGTATGACATACTACATAGCTTTCTTTTAAATTTACATCTCTCATATTTAAAGAAATAATTTCTGTAACTCTCATTCCTGTAGCATAAGCAAATTCTAACATTGCTTTATCTCTTATTCCTTTTAAATCCATTTCTTTTGGTTGGTCCAATAATAATTCTACTTCTTTAGAAGTTAATATATTAGGTATCTTCTTTTCAACTTTTGGTGAATGAACTCCAACTGTTGGGTCTTTTTTGATTTTTTTGGTTTTTACCAAAAATTGATAGAAAGATCTTATTGTTGCTAAATTTCTAGATATTGTTGATGTTTTTTTGTTTTCTGTTTTTAAATAATCAAAATATTTATCAATTTCTGAATAACTTATTTTTGAATAATTTAATCTGTTTTTATCTATGTAATCTTGATATTGCGTAATATCTCTTTTGTAAGATTGTAAGGTGTTTGTTGATAATTTTTTATCATCTTCAAGAAATTCTAAAAAAAGTTTGATTTGTTTTTCCATTACATAACTCTCCAATCCATTTTACTCATTTTATTTATACCTTTTTTGTAAACTTCTCAATTTACATAAACTAGATATGTTATATCAAATATTCTTTAAAAAGTAAAGGCTTTTATAAAAAATCTTTCAAAAATATTAAAAAGGTTGTTGATATATACACTTCTATAAAACTTGAGATTACTACTAAGAACATTGAAATTAACATAACTAGTGTATGTCTTATTACTTCCATTTTTAAATTGATACAATGTTTACGTATTCCTTTATATAATTTTATCCCACTTTCACAAAGTATAAAAAAAGCTGGTAAAAAAAGTAGATTTTGTGGTAATAGGCCTAAAAAGGTAAATGCACATCCTTTTTTCACTTCTAAACAGGCAATTATTGCTCCTACTGTATATCCTAAAGAAAAACCTCTATACACTATAGCTACAAATATGAAAATACTTCCTATTATTGTACAACCTAAAAACCATATTAATAATATGGTTAATGCATTTTGAGTTAAACTTTGTGAAAATAATTCTGTTTTATTTATATTGTCATAAGTTTTAATGTTTTCTACTAATTCTGTTACATATTTTTTAATTTCATCGATTTGAGAAGAATCTGCACTATTGATAAATCCTATCCCAAACATTACTCCTAATATGAACAATACTAATATTAATAAAAAACTTTTTTTATTTTTTAACACATATTCTAATAATACACTTTGCTTTTTCATTTTCTTTTCCTGACCTATAATAATTTTATAGTAAAGTGTATTCTATAATCTGTTTAATTATTCTACTTTTCCATAAACTCCGCCGCCACCTTCTACAATATGCATATTTCCATCACGTGCATCTATTATATTTTTTGCGACTTTAGAGCCTACTACAGCCTCGATATCATCATTTGATAATTCGTGCAAAATTGTCATTTCTGTTCCAAAATGATTTAATAATTTATCTATTGTTTTTCCACCAACTCCTGGTATAAAAGTTAATGGTATTTGATAAACATATGGTGGTCTTATTTCTGGACTCTTTGTTTCATTTTTATCTTTAATTATTTCTATTCTATCAAAAACTCCCATTGTAATATTTTTACTTTCACAAGTATCACATTTTGTTACAGGAGCATCTCCTGGAATCCTTTTATTACAAATTTCACAATATGTTCTATGATATTTACCAAGTTTTGGATCTAAACCATAATTAGCAATAATTCTTCTTCCATTTTCATTTTTTAAAGCCATTAAAAATTCCTTGAAATTAACTTCTTCCATTAACATTTTGTTATACTCTCTAGCAATTTTAGGTAATGAATGAGCATCAGAATTTGTTAAAAAAGTTTTTGTTTCAAGCTCACTAATTTCATCAGCTAAAAAGGTATCTGAACTTAATCCTAATTCTATAGCTGGAATTTTTTCGAATTTCTCTTTAAATATTCTTTTTAAAGATGATGTACAATTTCCATAAAAGCTTTTATGAGGTGTAAAACAATGTGCTGGAATTAAAACACCATGATATTTTTCTACTATATCAATTAATTCATATACTGAAATATCTGCTCTTTGAGAACTTAAAGTAATATTTTTGATATGTGTGCTCATTTCATTTGAAAAAGCTTTTATATCTGATAAGCTTGGAAAATAGCACAAGTTATGGGCACTTCCGGTACTTCCTTCATCATTTATTTCTGAAGTTTCTATTTCGCTTCCTAAAATAATGCAAACTTTATCTTGATAAATAATTCCACCTTCTGGAATTTCATAAGCTTCTCCTGTTTGTAAAAATCTTTCTATATCTTCAATAACATAAGGAGATGCGCAATCTATAATTCCAACAAGATTAATACCTTTCTTTTCTACACATTCTTTTGCAATATTAGCAAAATTTAAACTTCTTGCTCCTGTAATTTTTACTGGTTTTCCTTGTTCACTTCTTCCTATGTGTACATGTAAATCTGCATATATATTATACATTTTTTGCCTCCATAATATAAATCTATTTTTGTAGTAAATTCTTTTTTATAATTTATAGGATTACTTTATTTGATAAGTAATCCTCCTAATAAATTTATTCCATTTTTTCTCATCTTTTGATTATATTCCATCAACACTTCTGTTTTTGAAGTTGCTATTTTCATCAATTTAAAAAATTTCATTTGCTCTTCAAAAAGCTCATTTTCTTTTTCTAAAAAAGTATTTTCTAGATTGTCTTGATGGTCATAAATTGCTCTTATTCCAGCTGATATATCATTTCTGCTAATTTTATTTATACGTTTTTGTAAATCTGTTATTAAACCTTCTGCTGAAGCTTGTTGCATTACATTTACAAACAATTTAAAATCTTCTAAATAAATATTTTGTTTTCCTGCTAAATTTTTGTTTTCCAATAGATCCATCGCTTCTTCTACAGAAT
The DNA here is from genome assembly GCA_045648625.1 of Candidatus Scatovivens sp. Lineage (GTDB taxonomy): Bacteria > Bacillota > Clostridia > TANB77 > CAG-508 > Scatovivens. The sequence goes on along the minus strand of JAZROJ010000125.1, from coordinate 318 downwards.
ATGCAAGTCTTTCTTCTCTATGTAATAACATTCCACCAAAGTTTTCTACTAATTCTAAAATATCACTTTCTTTTTCTCTCTTATAAGTATCTGATTCATGAATACGATTATACTCTAAACAAATTTTGCAAAATCTTTTTTCAAAACCTAAATTTTGCAACACTAAATAATCTTCGTATTTTTTCTGTCTAACTCTTTGTTTTTCAGCTGCTGTATCAATTTTGTTTAAAGAAAAGACTAGACAAGCTGTTAAAACTAGATTTTTATCAATTTCTAGGCATAAAGAATCTATAAACATCTCTGCTAATTTTAACTTTA
>JAZROJ010000124.1:0-23057 GCA_045648625.1 Candidatus Scatovivens sp. | reverse complement strand
CATAAATATATTTTTTTTACAATAAAAATTTTATTAATTTTATAAAAACAACCATATAAAATATTTCTATTTTATATGGTTGTTTTATAATTATAAATTAATTTTCATAAAATTATTAATTAAAATTTTAATTTTTCATTTACCCAATCTTTTATTTTGTCAATTTCTATTCTTACTTGTTCCATAGTATCTCTATCTCTAATCGTTACCATATTATCTTCTAATGTATCAAAATCTACAGTTATACAATAAGGTGTTCCTATTTCATCTTCTCTTCTATATCTTTTACCAATACTTCCAGCTTCATCATAATCACACATAAATTCTTTTGATAATTCTTGATAAATACTTGTTGCCTTTTCTGATAATTTCTTTGATAATGGTAAAACAGCTACTTTAAATGGAGCTAATGCTGGATGCAAATGTAATACTGTTCTAGTGTCGTCTTCACTTATTTTTTCTTCATCATAAGCATTGCATAATAATGCTAAAGTCATTCTATCTGCCCCAAGTGATGGTTCTATAACATATGGGATATATTTTTCATTGTTTTCAGGGTCTTGATAAGTTAAATCTTGTTTAGAATGTTCTATATGTTTTGATAAATCATAATCAGTTCTATCAGCAATTCCCCATAATTCTCCCCATCCAAATGGGAATAAGAATTCTATATCTGTAGTAGCTTTACTATAAAAAACTAATTCATCTTGGTCATGATCTCTTAATCTAATATTGTCTTCTTTTATTCCTAAATTTAATAACCATTGTTTACAGAAACTTCTCCAATATTCAAACCATTCTAAATCTGTTCCTGGTTTGCAGAAAAATTCTAATTCCATTTGTTCAAATTCTCTTGTTCTAAATGTAAAGTTTCCTGGTGTAATTTCATTTCTAAAAGCTTTTCCTATTTGAGCTATTCCCATAGGCATTTTTCTTCTAGTTGTTCTTAATACATTTTTAAAGTTTACAAATATACCTTGTGCTGTTTCTGGTCTTAAAAAGATTTCTGCTTTTGAATCTTCTGTAACACCTTGAAATGTTTTAAACATTAAATTAAATTTTCTAACATCTGTAAAATCATTTTTTCCACAATTTGGACATGGTATCTCATTTTCTTTGATAAATTTAATTAAATCTGCATCTGACATTCCATCAGCTATCATATCATTTCCTTTGTTATGTGCCCATTCTTCAATTAATTTATCTGCTCTATGTCTAGTTTTACAAGCTTTGCAATCTATTAAAGGATCTGCAAAACTATTAACATGTCCTGATGCTACCCATGTTTCTGGATTCATTAATATTGCTGCATCTAGTCCAACATTATATTGACTTTCTTGAATAAATTTTCTTTTCCATGCCATTTTTACATTATTTTTTAATTCTGAACCTAAAGGACCGTAATCCCAAGTATTTGCTAAACCTCCATAAATTTCAGAGCCAGGATATATATATCCTCTACTTTTGCATAAATTAACGATTTTTTCCATTGAAGTTACCATATTTTCCTCCTTTTTATTGCTAGGTTATATTAACAAAAAAACTTTCGCTCCTAGCAAAATACTTTGCTAGGGACGAAAGTTTAATTCCGCGATTCCACCCTAGTTGATATATTAGAAAATATATCCACCTTAATTTCATTTTTATATATGCTCAAAAGCTCCACCATATATTTAGAACTATAAGCTTTCACCACCCACTTACTCTCTATAAATTCTTTAAATATATTTCCTCTTTCTCATAACATATCTATATTTAATTTTAATCAAACTCTTTAGTATTTTTATACCAAAGAGTTTGTTTTAATGGCTCCATTTCGAAACACGTTTGCGAAAAAAATATGCTTCAAAAATTCACTCTATATAATTCGATTAATTTATTATACTTTAACATATATTTTTATAGATTTCAATCAATTATAAAAAGAAAAAACTCATCTAAATTAAGACAAGTTTTTCCTTTATAAATTATTTCAGTTTATGACCATTGTTATTAACTTCTTTTGCCAAACATTTTTTTCCATCATGTTCTATCGGATAATCAATTATTATCTTCCCATTCTCTACATATCCTATCTCCATTCCTTTTTTCGCCAAGAAGAAGCAGGGATATACATTCAAGTCTGGTGTTATTACAACAGATTCTCTTCCAGCAGTACAAGAAAATTTAGAATTACAGTTTACACAGTTTTTCCCAAAAGAGCCACATCTCCTTATAAGTAATTGGTCCTTTGGATAAATTCTTCTTGCTTGTTCAAATAATTTAAAGAATTCTGATATCTGTTCTTCAGAAAGAATATTATCTCTTTCCAACTGAAGAGCAGCACCCATCTGCATATAATTTGTAAACTTTATTCCTGTTGCTTTTAGTGAAATTGCTTTTTCGCACATATGCTGTATTAACCTGTAATTTTGACTGTTAATGGTTACTCTTAAATCCGTTCCAATTCCATATTCTTGCAACCTAGATATATTTCCTTCAACAATTTGTTCTTTTACTGTGGAAATATCACTATGGATTCCGAAATGATATGACATCCCAACATACTTAATTCCAACTTCATCAAGTTGTTTAATTATACCAGGATTTCTTTCTAATTCTATTCCATTAGTTAACAAGAAATTTTGTCCTACCAATTTCAGACTTTCAAAATATTCTGGATGTAATAAGATTTCCGTTCCATTTAACAATACCCGATATTTCTGAGTTAGATTTTCACAGAGACTATACAAATCTCTTTGTTCAAAATTGCCTTTGTAACTTATATAACAATGTTTGCATTTTGCATTACAATTTGAGCATGTCATAATAGTTACTTCTCTACCTATAAATTCTTCTTTTTGCATATAAGTCACTCCTTTTTTGTGTATTATAGAAAAATTTTAATGGTCATTTCTTTCAACTCTCCTTATTAGGATTGCATTAATATTTTACCATATTTTTCCTGTTATGTCAACTTAGATAGGCATAAAAAAACCTAGCAACCAATACGGTTGCTAGGCCCAAATACCTAACGGAGTTTAGTTCTTTAGAACTTGATTCTTTCACTGATATAATCAGCAACTTCATCCAAGCTCAAAGTAATCTGCTGCATTGTGTCTCTGTCCCTGATTGTTACAGTATTGTTACAAAGTGTATCATCATCAACAGTGATGGCAAACGGTGTACCACAAATATCGCTTCTTCTGTAACGCTTACCAATGCTACCAGATTCATCATAATCCACCATAAAGATGGAAGAGAGTTTCTGATATACTTCAGTAGCCTTTTCAGCATGACGCTTCTTAATAAGCGGTAACACTGTAGCTTTGTACGGTGCAAGATACGGATGGAATTTCATTACTTCTCTTGTAGTACCATCAGGCAATTCTTCCTCATGATATGCTTCAAAGAGAAGTGCCAAAACACCTCTGTCAACACCGACTGTTGATTCAACAATGTAAGGAATAAACCTTTCATTTGTAACAGGGTCAATGTACTCCATTTTCTGGCCAGAGAACTCCTGATGTCTCGACAAATCGTAATCCGTTCTGTCATGAGTACCATTCAGTTCACTGAAACCAAAGGGGAATTCGTATTCAACATCGCAAGCCGCCTTAGCATAGAACACGAGCTTTTCGTGGTCATGGAATCTCAGCTTTTCTTCGGGCAAACCCAAATCCATATAGAACTTTTTTGCATACTCTTTAAAGTATTCATACAGTTCCAAATCTGAACCAGGCTTACAGAAGGTCTGATATTCCATCTGCTCAAACTCAATTGTTCTAAAAATAAAGTTACCAGGAGTAACCTCATTTCTGAATGCTTTACCTACTTGACCAATGCTGAAGGGTAATTTTGTTCTTGTCGTTCTCAACACATTAAGGTAGTTCACGTACTCACCTTGTGCATTTTCCGGTCTCAGATAAATCACAGATTTATTATCATCAACCGTACCGCGATAGGTTTCAAACATCTGGCTGAATCTGCGTACATCAGTAAAGTCTTCTCTGCCACAAACAGGACATTTGATATGATTGTCACGAATGAAATTCTGCATTTCCTCGTATGTCATACCTTCTGCACTTACTGTGCCCTGAGTTGCCTCACTGATGAAGTTATCAGCTCTGAATCTGGTCTTACAATGCTTACAATCAATTTTCGGATCGTAGAACGATGCGACATGACCGCTTGCCTCCCAGACTCTGGGGTGCATAAGAATGCTTGCATCAATTTCGAAGCTATTGCTTCTCTCCTGAATAAAGCGTTTTCTCCATGCATCTTTGAAATTGTTCTTAAGTCTAGAACCCAAAGGACCATAGTCCCAAGTGTTAGCTAAACCGCCGTAAATCTCACTTCCCTGATAAATAAAACCATATTGCCGACAAAAACTTGCCAAAGCCTCAATCGTCATTTTCTTCATGTTAATCACCTAATCCTTTCAGTTTTTTATTTTAAAGTTGTTGTTTGACTATGAGAACACAATTCGCAAATTACTCCTATTAAGTATTTAGTCGTGGATTGAAACTCGCTCCACACCAAAACGTAATAAAGAATATTACATAATAATTTTACCACATTTTTACACAAAAGTCAATTTTTTGTCTATTTTTAGCGGTTTTTTCGCAAAAAAATAATAGATAAAATATCTATTATTTTTTATTATATATTAAAATTTTAATTTTTCATTTACCCAATCTTTTACCTTGTCTATTTCAATTCTAACTTGTTCCATTGTATCTCTATCTCTTATAGTTACCATATTATCTTCTAATGTATCAAAATCTACTGTTATACAATAAGGTGTTCCTATTTCATCTTCTCTTCTATATCTCTTTCCTATACTTCCAGCCTCATCGTAATCACACATAAATTCTTTTGATAATTCTTGATAAATTTCAGTTGCTTTTTCTGATAATTTTTTTGATAATGGTAATACAGCAACTTTAAATGGTGCTATAGCTGGATGTAAATGCAACACTGTTCTAGTATCATCTTCACTAATCTTTTGTTCCTCATATGCATTGCATAATAATGCTAGAGTCATTCTGTCGGCACCTAATGATGGTTCAATTGCATATGGTATATATTTTTCATTATTTTCTACATCTTGATATGATAAATCTTGTCTAGAATGTTCAATATGTCTTGATAAGTCATAATCTGTTCTATCAGCTATTCCCCACAATTCTCCCCAACCAAATGGGAATAAAAATTCTATATCTGTTGTAGCTTTACTATAGAATATTAACTCATCTTGCTCATGGTCTCTCAATCTTATATTTTCTTCTTTTATTCCTAAATTTAATAACCATTCTTTACAGAAATTTCTCCAATACTCAAACCATTCTAAATCTGTTCCTGGTTTACAGAAAAATTCTAATTCCATTTGTTCAAATTCTCTTATTCTAAAAATAAAGTTACCTGGTGTTATTTCATTTCTAAAAGCCTTCCCTATTTGTGCTATTCCCATAGGTAATTTTCTTCTAGTTGTTCTTAATACATTTTTAAAATTAACAAATATTCCTTGTGCAGTTTCTGGTCTTAAAAACAATTCTGCTTTTGAATCTTCTGTAACGCCTTGAAATGTTTTAAACATTAAATTAAATTTTCTAATTCCTGTAAAATTTTTACTTCCACAATTTGGACATGGAATTTCATTTTCTTGAATAAATTTTACTAATTCATCATCAGGCATTCCATCTGCAATCATATCTTGCCCCTTATTATGAGCCCATTCTTCAATTAGTTTATCAGCTCTATGTCTTGTCTTACACTCTTTACAATCAAGTAACGGATCTGCAAAGCTATTCACGTGTCCTGAAGCAACCCATGTTTCTGGATTCATTAATATTGCTGCATCTAACCCAACATTATATTGGTTTTCTTGAATAAACTTTCTTTTCCAAGCCATTTTAACATTATTTTTTAGTTCTGACCCTAAAGGTCCATAGTCCCACGTCTTAGCTAATCCTCCATAAATTTCAGAACCAGGATATATATATCCTCTACTTTTACATAAATTAACGATTTTGTCCATTGAATTTACCATTTTTTCCTCCTTCTTATTGCTAGGTTATATTAACAAAAAACTTTCGCTCCTAGCAAAATAATATTGCTAGGGACGAAAGTTAAATTCCGCGATTCCACCCTAATTGATATATAAAATATATATCCACCTTAATTCTTATACATAATATGCTCAAAAGTTCCACCATATATTTTGAATTATAAGCTTTCCAGCACCGCTTACTCTCTGTTAATCCTTTTAATATATTTCTTCTTTCTCATAGCACTATTAAAATATCATATTTTTATTAAATTGTCAAATATTTGAATCAATTATTTTTCATTATTTAATTGATTTAATATTATTTTTACTTCATTTTCATGTTCTTTTAATAAATTTCTCATTATTGCATATGGATAATTAACTTTTTCTACTAAAGGACCTATCTTTTCATCTTGTAATAATCTTTCAATTACTTCTCTAATTGTATATTTTTGTAAAATATCATATTCTGGTATTAACTTCATTCTTTCTTTTATTAAATTAAATGTAACATGTTCTTCATATATATTTCCTAATACACTTAATTCTGCACCATATAAATAAACATCACCTTTAGCAGTAATCGTAATATCTAAATCATCCATCAAATCACATTGTCCATTATCTTCTTTTCCAAAACATCCTCTACAAACTCTACAGCCTTGTGGCTTACCTAAATGAAATTTTGAATTTCTATTTAGGCTGTCCATAACATCTAAATATTCTTTAAGATTATACTTATCTGTTACTTTAAATTTTTCTGGATTAATTGTTGGTCTCATTACAATTCTAAACTCTTTTCCGTTAATGATTGCTTTACTTACTATTGTACTCTCATCAATTAATTTATATTCCCAATTTTCTTTTCCTGCTATTGTACGTAAAACATTATCAACAAACTCTTTATCTACAAAAGTTGTTCTGAAAAAACATCGGTTACATGCTTCCCACTTATTGTCTGCAAACCATTTGATTATTTTTGAAAGTTTTTCTTCATAATTAATTTGGTCTGCATGAAAATGGTCTAAACTAATTCGTATCGCACATGTAGAATTTTTTTCTTTGCATATTGCATTAATTGTTTCAAAATCTTCTTCCAATTTTTCTAAAGATTTTCCAATTCCTGTTGTTATAATAAATCTTTTGTTCTCTTCCATATTCATTGTTTCTTTTAGCATATTCATATTTAATAAAGGTTCCCCTCCTCCACTAAATACAACTGCCTGTGCTCCATTCACAAGAGACTGAATTGATTCTTTTGCATGTCCTTTATCTATGTCTATTTCTGGAAAACTATGTTCTTTTCGACTTTCTGCATACGAACAAAAAGCACAATTCAATCCACACCTATCAGTCGGCAATATAAATAATTTATTTCTTGCAATCATTTCTTTTCTCCTTTTATAATAATTTTAATTTATCCCATATTATATTATTGTCTGCATCTAGCAATTCTTCTTTACAGTGAATGCTCTTTACTTCTCCGACAAAAAGTTCATGTGAACCTGGCATAATCGAATCAACAACTTCGCATTCGATACAAATAGGACATTCTTCTAAATAAAAGCAATTTATTTTATCACATTCTTTTTTAGTCAAATTAGCTTTTTCAATTTTATTTTCATCTTTACCAGAAACAGAACCTAAATAATAATATATATCTTTCAAGTTTTCATCAGGAATATTTACAACAAAACACTTACTTTCTTTAATCATAGAATACGAATATCTTGATGGAACAATTCCAATTATAACCATTGGCTTATCAAAACTAGCATTTGCTGCAAAAGAAACTGCTAATGCATTATCTTCACCTTTTTTACTTCTACAAGTAATTATTGTTTGTGGTGATGGCTGAATACAAAAAGGTTTTGGTTCAATATCTTTTTTACTCATCTTTTTTCTCCTTTAATTATATTAATTTTTTATATTTCTTATTACGTTATATACATCCTCTTTATGCTCTTTCATTTCTTCTCTAATTACAGCAAAAGGATAATTGATTTTTTTAGTTATTTCTCCCAATTTTTCATCATTTAAAAACGCTTCCATAACATCTCTTACACAATTAGTATGTAATATTTCAAATTCAGGAATTTTATTAACTCTTTCATTTAACAATTCGTATGTAACTACTTCATCATAAATATTAGCAAGCACACAAATTTCTGCACCATATAGAGTTACTTCTCCTTTAGCATTTACTGTTATATCTAATCCATTTGGTAGTCCACTCTTCCAAGAATCGCATCCTTTACAACCTCTACAAGAACGTGGTTTTCCTAAATATATTTCTTCAGTATCAATTTTTAACATTCTATCTATGTATTGTAACATAGTTTCTTCTTTTTTTAATACTTCCTCTGTTGGATATATTGTAGGTCTAAGAATAACTTGGAAAAATTTTTTATTTATGATTACAGCATATGTATATTTATTTACTTTTTTAATAAAACACATATATCTGTTCTCTCTACAATATTTTTTTAAATTTTTTAATAAAATTTTACCTTCTGCAACAGTCCCTCTTATAAAACAAGTTCTAACTCTTTTCCATCTTTTATCAATAAACCACCCTAACACTGTTTTTAAATCATCTGGGAATTCTAAATTTTTATGAAAAGAATCTACGCTAATTCTTATAACACATCGTGAATCATCTCTAACACAAATATCATTAATCCTAGAAAAATATTCTTCAATTTTTTCTAAACTCATACCTAATCCTGTTGTAATCATATATTTTTTCTCTGGATTTGTTGAAATTGCTCCTTCTATTGCTTCTATATTTAATAGAGGTTCTCCTCCACCACTAAATGCTGTATGTTCTGCTCCTTCAATTAAATTTTTTAAACTTTCCCTTGCATGTCCTTTATCTAAATCCAAATGAGGAAACTCAATCCCCTTTTCTCTTCTATCTGAATAAATACAAAATTCACATTTCATTCCACACTTATCTGTTGGATGAATAAATAATTGGTTTTTTGCTTTCATAAAAAACACCCTTTCTATATCTAATTAAATTGTTGTAATCGGTCTAGTTTGTGTTATATATAACTTTTCATCTTTAATGACCCATTCAACATCTACCGGTACTTTCCAAATATTATAAATTTCTTTTACTTTTTCAAATATTTTTCTTATATAATTAACTGGCATGTCTGTTTCTTCATTAACTGTTTTATTATTCTTATCAATTATTACTGTAATTGGTTCTCCGTATCCACCAACTACACTTCCACTTTTTCCTTTTTGATATTCAATGATACATTCTTCTTCATTTCCAGTAACAGGATTAGAAGAAAAACAAACTCCACTCCAATCTGCATCAATATATTCTTGTATTAAAATAGCAATATGTTCTATTTTATTTATATTATTATGTAATTTTTGATATACTTGTACTCTTTGACCATTTAATGATTTTCCACACTCTATAATGGCACTCTCAAGTTGTGTTTCTTCAATATCTAATATAGATTCAAAGCACCCAGCCCAAGAAAAATCCTTTGAATCTTCACCAATTGCTGAACTTCGTACAACATATCTTCTTGCCTTGATACAATTAGATACATCTTTAATTATATTTCTTAAAAATTCTTTATCTTCTGTTTTTTCATAATATTTCCATATTTGCTTTGGTAATATAATACCTTTTGGAACTTCTATATTATATTCACTCAACTTTGCAATAGAATATGCTTTTCCACCTATTTCATTAACACCACTTTTATATGCATCATTATATTTCATATAACTTAGTTTTTTATTTACCATTTAATATTACCTCACCTTTATTTCCATTTACAGTTACCTTGTCCCCTGTATTTATAACTTTTGTTGCAATTTTACATCCTACTACACAAGGAATTTTTAACTCTCTACTTATAATGGCTGCATGTGAACCCATTCCACCTTGATTAGTAACTATAGCTTTTGCTTTGAAGCAAGCCTTTACTATATCTGGTGCTGTAGTTTCAGATACAAGTATTATATTATTAGGCATTTTTTCTATTATACTATCTAATTCATCAAAATTTGTAAAATCAGAAGACAAAACAAATGCTTCTCCTTCTACTATCCCTTTAGACGCTGCTGTACCTTTTAAAATATTAGTATTTTCTGTTAAAGATTCTTTCCATTTTTTTAGTTCTTGATATTCTAATGAATTTTCAAGATATATTATATCATTTTTACTTAACACATGATTTGATTTTCTTTTTTCTATATCTTCAGTAGAACATTTCTTTCCACTTCTTATTTCTTCAACTGAAGAATATAATAATAATTGTGTCTCATTTGATTTATTAATAATTTTAGATAGATAGCTTTCTTGTCCATTAAAAAATGAATTAAGATATTTTCTTGCATCTGTCTTTATTGTTTCTAATTTTTTCAAATTCTCACCTAATACTTTATTATTATTTATTTCAAAAGTCTTATATGATAATTCTGTATAAAAAGCTTCTGTATATCTATAATATTTTAAAAATTCTAAAAATAACTCAATTAATTCTTTTAATTTATTATTTTTTACTAACTCTTCTGAATTTTCTTTAGCTGTAATTAGAAAATTTCTAAAATTATTATAGTACTCCTTAAATCTATCTTCATCATTAAATAATTCTAGAGCATTTTCCTGACATCTCTTTTGTTCTAAATCTTTAAATAATACAATAACTGATTCTTTTTCTTTTATTACATAGCAGTCCAAATCACTATAACTATTAATATAAATTGATTCGAATAAAAACGATGGACTAACCGCTTCAAAAAATCGTGTGTATTTACTCATATTTCCCTCCTACTTTTTTTACTTTTGTAAGTCTTACTTTATCAGCTAAACACTTTTTCTTTCCTGTATGTTTACAATTACATAAACTTTCTGGTAGTCTATAATCCTCCGCCAATTTTGGATGTTTTAAATCACATGCATTATATAAACAATCTGAATATGTTAAATCTTGAAAAACACATTTAAACCTGTTCACACGATTTGGTAAGTTTCCAGGATCTCCTTCAAAACTTAATACTCCTTTTAAAAACACATCTAAATCTAATCTTCCTACATATTCATTTATTATTCTTTGCACATTCTCTGCATACCTATCAAAAGATAACACTCCTTCATGATTATCATTCCAATAATCATTTTCATATCTCATTAGGCCAATAGTTAATTTATTTACAAAAGGCATATTTTTATCAACAAAATTCACAATCTCTAATGCTCTTTCGACATTATATTTGTCCATTAAAAATACAAGTTTCAATTTGTTTCCTTTTTTAGCAAATTCAGATAAATTATTCATTATTGGTTTTAATGGTTTTCTACTTGGATTATCAGCTTCTATTTCGTGAAAACTTACACATGCCCTAATAGGCATAATATCTTCTGATAATTCATTTAATTTTATTCCATTAGTATATATAGATGGCTGTTGATTTCTTTTTCTAATTTCTTGTATTATCTCTTTTATATTTTTATGTAAAAGTGGCTCTCCTCCCATTAAGTCTACTTTCTTAAATTCTTTATTTGCATCTAGTATACTTTTTATTTGTTCTAATGTCATTTCTACTGAATTTCTAGTACTAGAACTGAAACAATTTTTACAATTCAAATTACATTTTCCGGTAATAAATAATAATAAACTTTTCTCATATGTATCTTGCCAATTTATTTTCCATTTATTTTTATCAATACATATCTGATATTCTTTTATGTTATATTTACTATTTAAATTATCCATTATTTCACCTCTTTAATTAAACAAACATTCTTTCAATTTATCATTTTCATATTTCGAATCTGGTGTATGCATTATGCACTCAGGGAAAGATATATTTCCATCTTTATCTTTTTCTAATAGTATATCATCTGAATACTCAAAAAGTCTTTCTATCTGATTTTTATCTCTAAAAATCCATCTAACACTATCATGATTACACATAAAAGGTATGTGATGATTTCCTTTCAATTTGTGTAATATTTCAAAAGTTTCTTCTCCCATATATTCACAAGGAACAACAAGAACTTCTTGTGCTTCATATTTAAGAACTAAATCCAATATATATCCTGTTGGTGGCTCTGTCCATTTGTTTTCCCATTCTTCTTTTTTTATTATTTTTACTTGTTCTTCTGTCAATTTCATTCTTATTGGCTCTTTTATTATTATTCTATTTTTTAAATATTTTAATATTTCTTGGTCAATTTTTCTAGTGATAGCATCATTTTTTATTATTAAATATGCATAATTACCTTTTAACAATTCTTCTTTATTCATTTATATCTTCCTTTCATAAATTACCAACCAAATAACGAAAAGTTGATTTTTTTATTATAGTTAATAATAGCTTCTTTGATATATGGAATAATATTCTCTGGTAAGTAATCTAAATCAAACCATTTTAAATCGTCACATTTATTTGGTTCATTATTTTTTATTTCTCCGTTCCATCTGTCAACTGTAAAAAAGTAATCTATTCTTTCTCTATCAATTCCATTTCTGTTCATTACTTGAATAGTTTTTAATGTTTCATTTTTTATATCTATATTTATTTCTTCTTTAACTTCTCTTATTATAGCATTTTCTACTGATTCTTTTGGTTCTAATTTTCCAGCAGGCATACTATAAAATCCATCTGCAAAACCAGTATCTTTTCTTCTCATTAACAAAATCTTATTTTCTTTTATTAATAACAAGTGAACTGAAACTGGTACTGAAAAAATACTCATTTTATCTCTCCATATCTTCCTTTTCTATTTCTTTTTTTAGTACAATTTCGCATTTTGTTTTATTTGCACTTATTTTACACTTTCCTCCGATAGGAAATGTAAAAATTGGTGTTGTATGTCCTATGTTTGCATTCACAATTAAAGGAATGTTTTCTAATCCTTGTTTATTAGCAAGCATCATTTTCCATTTTTCAATTGTCATTTCACAGTTTTCTTCCGCTCTTCCAAATACAATTCCTTTTACTCTAGAAAATTGTTTTAATTGCATTAAAGATTCTAAATTTCTATCAAATTCTAGTAAAAAATTGCTATTTAAATTTCCTGTATCTTCTAAAAACAATATTTTATCTTCTATATTTGGCATAAATTCAGTTCCTTGAAGTAGGTTTAATGTGCACAAATTACCACCAACAATCACTCCTTCAGCAACTCCCTCATTTATAGCTACCATACCATCATTTGGTATAAATGTTCTATTTTCTTGCATCATAAACCATTCATCACTACTATAATATTTTGAAGATTCAACTTTAACTTCACTTTTATCGTCCAAAAACATTTTTTTAAAGTACTCTTCTGAATATTCAAAACCTTGCTTCATACCAAAATTTGAAAAATGAACTCCTGAAAAAGTAACCAATCCTGTCTTTGCATATATTGCATTTTGTAATACTGTAATATCTGATAAACCACAAAATATTTTTGGATTGTTTCTAATAATATTATAATCAATATACTTCAATAATTGATTTGCATTATATCCACCAACTACAGTAAGAATTGCTTTTACATTCTTATCTGAAAATGCTGCATGTAAATCTTCTACTCTTTCTTCTATAGTTGCACATTCATAAATATCTTGACTTTTCATTACATTCTTACCAAAAGTCACTTTTAAACCTAAGTCTTCTAATCTTTTTGTTGCTAATCGAATAGTTTCTTCACTTAATCTTGCCATACTTCTTGATGGGGCTATTACTCTTATTTCATCACCTTTTTTTAATCTTTGAGGATACATATTATTAATCATCCCTTTCTTCACCTGTTTTTATTTTCTCTTCTGGTTGTATTTGTGTTGGTACGCTAAATTCAAATTCTGGATTATATTCCATACTCACATAACTTTCTAATTGAGTCATTAGTTCTACTTTGCTTATTCCTAACTTTTCTTGCCAATCTTTTAATGCCTTTAAATATCTTTTATACTGATAAATAGGATATCTTTTTTTAGTATTTTCCATTATTCTTTCTTTGTTAAGGTTAGCTACTACTACTAAACTTTCTGCATACTTAAATTTTTCTGGTGAATCTAAATCAACAACATCTGCAATATATGAAGCTTGTAATGATGTTGGTATTCCATGCATTCTCATTACTGCTGGTTGAACACCTAAAGCTAACTCTGCTCCATACTTTTTATTACTTGATTCTAAAGCTATAATATTTCCAACATCTAAATATTCACCACTCTTTTTATCTAGAAATGCAAAATTCATATTTCTACCAAAAATTCCTTGTTTATCTAAACCATATTTATGTTTGTAATATGCTGTTGGTCTCGTATCAAATTCTTTTTTTACTCTTGGGTCTAATCCTTCTGTTGCTCTTATCAAATCTTCATCTTCACTATTTATTCTTAACATTATTTCTTCTGGTTTTACATGTAAATAATCTTGAAAAAATGAAAAAGAATCTCTTACTAAATCTTCTAATTGTTCGTAATTTGATAAAACACATAGTGCATCAAAAAAGCTTGTAAACTCTGTAATTGTATTAGGATCATTTATATTTTTAAATGATTGTGTTCTTATAGCTTTTTGTTTTATGAAATTTCCTTTTGAATCTATCTGTCCATTTAATAATATAGGTTTTAATACACTTATTCCAGAACCAATATATGTAACACTATCATCTATTCCAGATGAAATATCTACACTTCTTTCTCTTTTATAGCCTCTCTCACTAAAGCATTGTATAAATGCTCTATTTACTGCATCAATTTTTTCCTTCATTTTATATTACCTCTAATTCTATATTTAATGATTAATTAATTTTACTATTGTTAATTTTTTGTTTAAACTTTTGTAATTTCTATATAGAATCTTTAGTAATTTTTTATTTTCCTACTTTACAACAAGTTAGGTGTCCATAAATATCCTTTGCAATGTAATTTAGTATCCAAATCATTGTTGATTTCTTCTAATGTTGGTAACTTTGGATTTTTTCCTATATAATGAATTCCATTTTTAATTGAATCTAAATAAAATTTTCCTTCACTGTTTATTAAAAGAACTGAATTTGCACTATAATTTCCTTCATCAAAATATACTGACATATTTATTTTATCTCCAAATCCTTTTTTTACTGCCAAATAAACTTCATTTAATTCAGAATTAGTTAATTTTATATCTTCATAAAAATCTTTACATTTTTCCGCATAATTTACTCCATACATATGCCATCTTTTTACGCCTAAATTCACTAATTCTTTTGCAATATCAAATAAATAATCCTTGTTTATTTGTGTGACAACTGTATGTATCATTATAGGAACATTTTCTTTTTGTAATTTTTTTATATTATCTTTTATAATCTCTAATTGATTTAAATTTTTATTTTTGCAAGGTCTAACTTTACTTAAAATTTCTGGGTTTACACTATCTATTGTTATTCGTACTAAAACATTAGCTTCTTTTAATAATTTAGCCATATCTCCTAATTGATTAATTGTACCATTAGTATCTATATTAATAGAACATTTTCCTTTAAAAGTTTCTATAACATCTTTTAAATATGGACTTATTGTAGGTTCACCTCCAGATAGTCCTACATTCATAAATCCTAAATCCAAAATATGATTTGCCGTTTCTAAGATATTCTCCCTTGTTTCATTATTTTCCATTTTGTCATCAGCAAAACAATAAATACAATCTAAATTACATCTTTCTTCTATTAACCAATTTATTCTAAAGGGTTGAGAATAATCAATATTTGTATTTACTAAATTACTTTTTGTATCCAAATATTCTTGAATTTCTTTATAAGTATTTAATTTCTCTATTTCTTTAATTTCTAAATTTTCATAAAATTTATATAAATTGGTATCTTTTTCATAAACTGTAATACCGTTTTTTTCTGGTCTAATATATAATTTATTTTCTATTTCAATCATAATTTCCCCCTATGGCAATATATTTTCACCATTAAATCTTAAACAAACTTGCATATTTCTAATATCTGTTGCCTTAAGAACCCACATTAAAAATCTTTCTATTCCCATTCCAAAGCCTGCTGTTTGCATATGGAATTGTTTTTTCATTTCTATATACCATTCATATTCTTCTGGTAATACACAATGTTTATCTAATGCTTCTAATAATTCTTTATAATCTTTATGCCTTTCTCCACATCCAACAGTTTCTCCTATTCCTATTAATAAATCAGCATTTCTTGTTGTTCCTTGAATTTTTGAATCCAACTTTTGATAAAATGGTACAGCTAATTCATCATAATTAGTTATCCATACTATTCCACCATATATTTCTATTAATGCTTTCTCTGCTTTTCTTGTTATATTTCTCCAACCATCTTCATATTCTATATATTCGTTAATATTATTAGGGAATTTTTCTTTTAATATTTTCTCTGCTTCATTGAATGTTATTTGTTTGAATTTTCCTTCATAATTTGCGATTTTTTCTATATGACTTATATCTCCAACTGTTTCTTTTAATTGTTCTCCCATTCTTTCTATAACTTTTTTTGATAAATGTTTTACATATTCATCAACTAAGTTCATAACATCTTCTAATGTACCAGGAATTTCAGCTTCGCTATGATAGAACTGACATAAATGTCTTTCATCTGCTTTTTCTCCTCTAAATGATGGCATTACATAATAACAACCTTTTTCTGTAAGTCTACAACCATATTCTAAAAGGAATTGCATTGAATCTGCTAAATATGTATCTACTCCTTCTAAATTAACTTTTACAGGACTTGAATCGCTTCCTCTTCCCATTGGACTTGATATTGACCCTGTTGTTACTGGTAAGTGCATTGTAATAATTCCTTTATCCGCATAAAATTTCATTGTTTCTTCAGTTACTAAATTCTCTAATAAAACTAATTGTTTATACCAATTATTTTTTAGAGCTTCAATGTAATGTGTGTTAGGTTTTTTAAAAGTATTTGGTTCTTTAATGATTCCTTCCATTTTTTCCTCCTTATTTTTTTATTTATACTATATATTAATAAGTATACGAATTTAAAAACTCCTTCATTTTGTTATTGCATTCTATTATTCTTTCTTTATTATTTTCAAAATCAAAAAGATTCATATATTGTTCAAGATTATTTTTTATTATTCTTGGATTTATATCTTCTTTAATATCCTTCCATATTGGTAACATCCATATATGAAAATGTGATGAATTGTCTTTCTCTTCTTGTATAATAGTTACTCTTTCTACTCCCAAGCATTTTTTTAAAGCAATTCTAACAAGATAAATAGTATCTGAAATTTGTTTTCTAGTTTCTGCAGTTATATCATACACACTTGCAATATGCTTTTTAGTACTTATAATATAAAATGCCGGAATAGGATATTCCATATCTTGACTTACTATTATATCTTCTGTTTCGTGAATTGGTTCAAGATATTCACATATATCATTCTTTAATAAGAAACAACCTTTACATTTTTCAGTTGTTTCTATAATTGTTCCATCTAATAATTTAATTTTTTTCATTCTTATTTTCTTCCCATATTTTTTTTGTCATTCCATAAATATAATTGTCAACAAATTTTCCATATAAACACTCATTGTCCATTAAAGTCCCCTCTTTAATGAATTTTAATTTTTCCGGTATTGCTTGACTTGCATAATTTTCTGTAGCTGCTAAAATTGAAATTCTATTTAATTCTATAATATCAAAAATATAATTTATAATTGTTTTGCAACTTCTAATCATAATTCCTTTTCCATTATATTTTTCTGATAACCAATATCCAATTTCACATTTTTTATTTCTATAATTTATTTCTTGTATTTCTATACATCCTACAAATTCATTTAAATAATATATACCAAATGCATATGCTTCTTTGTTTTTTTCTCTTTCTTGACAAATTTTAGTATATTCTAATAAATCATCTGACTTTTCATAAAAATCAAGCCATCCCAACCATCTTTTTAAGAAATTTCTGTTTTCTTCAATTACTTTATACCTATTTTCAACATCCTCTAATTGTACTGTTTTTAATATTATTTCATCATCAACAATTAATTCCATTTACAATTCCTCCATTTTTTATTCATAGGGTGTCCATATTGCAGGACACCCACTCGTCTATGAATTTTCAAGTTTTGCTCTGAGTTCGTCCAATTCTTTCTGTTGTTTTTGAATCTCTGTATAAAAAGATTCAATGTGAAAAATTAAAGGTTCAATTTCTGCCCTTGCTGCATAGAAAAGGTTTTCATATCTAGGATACATATACCTACACTGTTTGAAGAAAGGTAAATAGTACGTTTTGGTTTCCATCGCCTTTCTATAACGAGCTTCAAATGTTTTCTCGTCAAGTGTCATCATATTGTGCATCCTATCAGCAGTTTTTATGGCTGCTGAATTCATGTCTGTAGATATAGCATCAAGATACTCTTTAATTGCTTCAGGTTGCTTATAATCAACCCCTTCTTTTTTAGTGACAAGCATTACTAATCTAGCAACATTGTCATTAAACATTTTAGCAATAGTAACTCGTCTGTATCCTTCAACATCTTCGATAATGTCATGCAGAAGAGCAGCACAGATAACATCCTCATCTTTAATTTCAAAAGAAATCAAAGTATTTGCTACATCTACGCAATGGTTGTAGTAATCCGTTCCATTATCTCTTTTGAATCCTTTTTCTACACACATTTCTTCCCGAACCAAATCAAGTGCTTTTATAGCCTTTGAATTGATACCGAAAAGAGTTGCTAACCGCCTCTCCAAAAACTGGCTAGGACTTTGGTTTTGGTCTAAAAACAGACCTTGACAAATTTCGTTGCGATTTTTCATAAAGCACTCCTCCTAGTTTTAAATTTTAATTCATAGACTATATATAAACCCCTTTTTAGGGGGATTTAACAAAATAGTTATATTTTTATAATTTTTTCCCAAGATAAATTTTCTTTTCCAAAATGTCCATAATTGGTTGTTTGCGTATATATTGGTTTGTTTAATTCTAAATATTTAATTATTCCTAAAGGTGTTAAATCAAATCTTTCTTTTATTAATTTTACTAATTCTTCTTCACTCTTACCACTTGTTCCAAAAGTATTTATAAATATTGAAAGTGGTTCTTTCATACCTATTGCATAGGCTACTTGAATTTCACATTTTCTTGCATATCCATTTGCAACAATATTTTTCGCAATATGCCTTAACATATAAGCTGCCGACCTATCAACCTTAGTTGCATCTTTTCCTGAAAAAGCGCCTCCTCCATGTCTTGCATATCCACCATATGTATCAACTATTATTTTTCTTCCTGTTAAACCAGTATCTCCAAGTGGACCTCCAGTAACAAATCTTCCTGTAGGATTAATATATATATTAGTATTATTATCTATCATTTCTTCAGGTACAACTTCTTTTATAACTTTATCTATTATGGATTTTTTCAATTCTTCCATAGATACATTCTCTAAATGCTGTGTTGATATTAATATAGTTTCTATTCTTTTAGGAATTCCCTCTTCATATTCTACTGTTACTTGAGTTTTTCCATCTGGTCTTAAAAATGGTATTATTCCTTTTTTTCTAACTTCTGTTAGCCTTTTAGATAATTTGTGTGCCATATCAATTGCATACGGCATATAAGTTTCTGTTTCATCTGAAGCATATCCGAACATTATCCCTTGATCTCCTGCTCCACCAATATCAACACCTAAAGCTATATCTGAACTCTGTTTTTCTATATCAATATTAATATTGCAAGTTCTATAATCCATATCTGTTTTACTGTTATCATACCCTATTTCTTGAATTCTCTTTCTCACAATTTCTTCTATATTTAATTTTGCTTTTGTTGTAAGTTGTCCAGCTATTGTAACATTATTATTTGAGACAAATGTTTCAACTGCTACTCTAGAATTTTCATCTTGTTTTAAGCATTCATCCAATATTGTGTCCGATATATAGTCACACAATTTATCTGGATGCCCCTCTGTTACTGATTCTGATGTAAAATATTGTTTCATTTTTTCCCTCCAATTCTTTTTTTATACAAAAAAAGTCAAAGACTTTTTTATCTTTGACTTTGGCATATTAAAACAGGGCATATTAAATCCCAAAAAAATAATTCGATTAATTCAAAACATTTTATGTTAAGTATTCTTTTTACTATCATTTTCAACTCCCCCAATCGAAAATCAAATACTTCGCTAAAAGTTTTATGTAAATTTCTTTTTTCTTTATAGCGTGTATTCTATCACTTTTTTTACCTACTGTCAACCTTTTTTATACACTTTTTTTGTTATAATTCTTTACTTAAGTCTTATTTTAACTTCCCGGTTTAAAAATTTATTTCTTAAAACGGGAAGTTTCTTTTAGAAAGATTTTTTGTATAATTTATATAGTTTGTTTGCTTAAATTGGAGGGTAATTATGAATAATTTTAAGCATCTTACTGAAGAAAATAGAAAAGATATTGAATATTTCCTTGATAAAGGTTTTTCTTTTTCAAAATTAGCAATTATTGTTGAAAAAGATAGAACTACTATTTCTAAAGAAATTAGAAGATATCGAGTAAAAAAAATACCTAAGAGTAATAATCCATATATACAAAGAAATTTTTGCATTTATAAATTTAGATGTGGTAAATTAAATTGTTCTTCTTAAAAAAGTTGTTATGTAGAAGATATTTGTCCTAAACTTTTAAAACCACCTTATGTTTGTAATTCCTGTTCAAATTGAAGATATTGCAAAAAAATTAAATATTTTTATTTTTCTAATTCAGCACACAAATCCTATTTAAATAATCTTTCTGAAGCACGAACAGGAATTAATATTACAGAAGATAAATTGGCAATTATTGATAAGACTATTAGCCTGTTATAAAAAAACAAAAACAGCCAATTAATCATATATATACTTATAATTCTGACATTTTAACATTTTCTAAATCTACTTTTTATAATTATATTAATAAGAATGCATTTTCATTTAGAAACATTGATTTACCAAGAAAACCAAAACTAAAAGAAAGAAAATCTAATTCTGAACCTAAAAAAAGAAAGACAATCAATGTAGAGAAAATAGAACTTATTTAGATTATCAAAAATATATTACTAATCATCCTAATTCTCAAATTGTTCAAATGGATACTGTAGAAGGTATTAAGGGCGGAAAAGTTTTTCTTACTCTACTTTGGGTTAAAACAAATTCAATGCTAATTTTTCTTTTAGATAATAAAGATACTGAATGTGTTAGACATAAATTTGAATATTTAAAGAAAACAATTGGAATTGAAAATTATAAAAAATATTTTTAAGTTGTTTTAACAGATAATGGTTCTGAATTTTCTTCATCTCAGGATGTCGAAATTGATTTTGAAACTGGAGAAATTGTATCAAATTTATTTTATTGTGATACTAATGCTTCATGGCAAAAAGTAAATATAGAAAAAAATCATGAATTTATTAGATATGTACTACAAAAAGGAACTTCTTTTGATAATTTAACTAATGACGATGTTAATTTACTAATGAATCATATAAATAATACGTGTAGAGATTCTTTGGAAAGAAAAAGTCCATATTATCTCACACTTCACATGGACTTTTTGGAGAAATTGAATTTATATAAAATTTCTCCGAAAGATGTAAATTTATCACCCCATCTTTTAAAAAGATAAATTTACTAAAAAACTATTAAGCAAACAAACTTGTTTAATTAAATAACATTTATAAAAAAACAAACGGGAAATAAGTTTTAAAAAGCTATTTTTAATTTGTTTATTTGTCATGCAAATAAACAAGTTATTTTGTAGTTATGAATATATTTTACCATAAATAATTATAAAAAAATACCCCTAAAACATTTAAATCTGGGATGTTAATCTTAAATAAAGTAAGTTCCCGTAAACCAGGAACTTACTTTAAAACTTAACCGTTATAATTCTTTTGACACATATTTTACAAATCCTTTCAATGTTTTTTTGACAATCAAATTGTATCATTTGTAATTTTATGTCTCTATTTTTATTTCAAAGTGCGTCACTTAATTTTACCATTTATAAATTTTTAAGTTTATATACATATCTATTATCCATCATTTATATGCATTTCTTGTATCAAATTAATAATGTATTCTTCTATATTAATCATTTTTACATCCTTTATATTTTATCTTACTTTTTTGTTTTTATAGTTTGGGATTTCCCATAAATTGAATTTGTGTCCGTACAATTTCAGTGCTTGTTAGGACAAGCACGACGAATTCCGTGTGAACGAATTCATTGCTTGCTAGGACAAAAATTTGGAATTTCGTGTGAACAAATTCAGTGCTTGCTGGGACAAGAATTGAATTGCTTCACTACTTTTATGGTACTAAAATAAGTACATTTTTTATCCCTATAAATCTATTTTTTGTACATTAAATTGTTCTTTTTTTATTACTTATTTTGTTTCTTTTTTGGTACAATTTTAGTTACTAATCCAAGATTTATTTTGCCTTCTGGTTTAGCCAAAAAGTTTTTATATCGTTTTATTGCAATCATTCTTATAGGCTTTTCATTCTTTTTTATTTTAAATTCAACTGCACTTTTTCTTATCTTTGCAACTTCTGTTTTAGTATCATAATTTTCATCAATCTTATCATCATGGAAATAATATTCTCCCAAATCCATATACTTTATATCTAATTCTTTTTTCAAATTTTCTATATAATCTTCTACTTGATTTTTATTCATATTTACACTAACTTTAACATCTTCAAGTTTACCATCTCGTTCTATCATTGTAGGAATATCTACAATTCCTTTATCATATAGTTTATCTATTTGTTCAATAAAACTGCTTCTAAAATTCACTTTTTCTATTTCGAAACTTCCATCTTTATTCTTCTTTAATGTTGCAGTATCAATAAATTTTGAAATAAAAGATTGCTTTTCATCTTTACTTTTCATAGTCCAAAGTTTTAATAAAACATCTTTATACATTTCATGTTCAGTTAGTTTTTCTCTTTCAATATCTCTTTGAACCATTAAGTGTTGCGGGTTATAATTTTCTTTATCAAAGTCTAA
>JAZROJ010000123.1:0-9165 GCA_045648625.1 Candidatus Scatovivens sp. | reverse complement strand
CGATTATAATCATATCGTACATAAGATGCATCCTTTCTTCAAAGATCGTGTTTATAGTAACATAATTTGTAAAAGCCTGCAAATTGTTTTTGCAAAAAGATGGTTGGTATGCTATAGTGTTCATTGGAGGGTATAAAAATGAAAGCTGTTTTTCCCTGTAAAGGTGTTTTAGTTTTAGATAAAAAAGACATTAAAACTCTAGAAAATTTTTATAAAAGCAAATTACTTGCATCTAAATTAACAGAAATGTATGATGATACAGAATATCCTCTGCAAGTTGGTAATTTAAATTATTTGCCACCTAAAGCTAAAGTAATGGTAAATGATAGTGATGACATATTATCTCATGAATTTTTCACTACTTTACGCCCTATAGATTAGCTTTATATATGTTTATTTTAAATATTTTTTAGGAGATTAATTATGAAAATAGTAGATGAAAAAACTGGTAATGATTTAAAAGCAAAAATTATTTTTTCTTTTGTTTGTCCTAAAGATAAGAAAAAATATGTTGTTTTTGATTTCAAAAAAAGTATATATAATCAAACTAGCACTTACAGTAATTTGAATATATTAGAAATTACTAAAGAAGAATCTAATGCAATCTATGTTTCTGAAATTCAAGATTCCGATTGGGAAAACGTAAAATATACTCTTCAAAATGAAATTTTAGCAAATTTAAAATAAAGTTATTTAAATATATACACACAATATTAAACAAAAGAGCCACATAAATATCTTAATATTTTTTATCATTTTAAGATATTTATATGGCTTTTCTTTGTTTGAGCACCTATTTTACAAAGTATAATAGTGTGTAAATCATTTATTCTCGTAACAAATTTTATGATAATAAAATTCATATAAAACAGATATTAATTATATGATTTCGTTTTCTTTTAAAATTTT
This sequence comes from Candidatus Scatovivens sp., assembly GCA_045648625.1. GTDB lineage: Bacteria > Bacillota > Clostridia > TANB77 > CAG-508 > Scatovivens. The sequence continues at coordinate 8,256 of JAZROJ010000123.1, read as the reverse complement.
ATATACTCTGTTAATTGGTAATCCAATTACAGACATATAATCTCCTTCAACACTTTCTATAAATTTTGCAAAACAACTTTGTACTGCATGAGCTCCTGCTTTATCATATACATCTTCTGTATCTACATATTCTATAATATCAGAATCTGCTATTGGAGAAATTTTAACTTTAACCTTTTGTACTTCTTTATATTCTTTATATTTTTCTCTATGTTCTATTAAAACTGCCAAACTTGTATATACTGTATATGTTCCTCCGCGAAGTTCTCTAAGCATTCTTATAGCATCAGCTCTATCTACTGGTTTTCCATATATTTTACCTGCTTTTTCTACCAATGTATCTGAACCAATTATAGCCCTATCACCTTGTGTATTGTTAAATACATCTAAAGCTTTGCCATAAGCTATTTCTTTTGATTTTTCTTCTATATCGACTACTGAAGATATTTTTTCTTCAAATTTACTTGGGAATATTTCATATTCTATTTTAGCTAAATCCAATAAAGCTGCTCTTCTTGGAGATTGTGATGCTAATATTATTTTCATTTATTTTTTACCTCTCTTTTGGAAAATGGGACGGTTCTCTTTTCCATTTTTATATTATTATATATTTATATTATTTTGTTGTCAATTACACTATAAAGCATATTTTATAAACTTTTTTGTAAAAAAAACAATTCTTTTTATATTATTTATAACTAATTCTTCACTTTTTATTTACAATATTAACATTGACTTTTTATACTTTATAAAATACAATTTCTATAATAAATTTTGCTTCTTTAATAGTTGTACAAAATTTTAAAAAAAGACCAAAATATAAATATTTTAAGAGGATTTTATATGACACAGAAAATAATTAATTTTACTTTATCAATAATATTATTTATTATACCACTAGCTGTTTTACCTGCTAGTATTTACCCCGGTGAGTACAATATTCCCAAAATAGTTTTACTTTATATTTGTGGTGCAGTTTTATTAATTTGTTTGCTAATAAATTATAAACAATTAAAATTTGATAAATCTGATAAAATATTATTAGCATTTATTGTTTTAATTTTTATTAGTACACTTTTTTCTATAAACATAAAAAAATCAATATGGGGTCAATCTAATAGATATGAAGGTTTGCTTACTTTTTTATGTTATTATTTAACATATTATTGTGGTAAATATTACTTTAAATTTAATAAAAAATTTATATTTTTTTCTTTAGGAGTTATCTTAATTACTTGTATCATAGCAATATTACAATATTATGACCTTACTTTTATAAGTGATTTATTAAAATCAGAACGCACTGGTAATAATTTTTCTTCTTCCACTTTTGGTAACAGAAATTTCTTTGGAAGTTTTATTACTATTGGTGTAATTTATACTATGTGTTTATATATTTTTTACGGAAAGAAAATTTATTTGCCTATTGCTTGTTTCGCCTTTTATGCTTTAATAAATTCTCTTACTAGAAGTGCTTGGGTTGCTTTTTTTGTAATTTCTTTTATAGGTATAATTTACATTATAATGCAAAAAGATAAAAAAATGTTAATAAGAGCTGGAGTTTTACTTATTTTATTTATTTTCTGTTTTGCTCATATTATAGCTTGTAAACCTGATGTTTTTTTACACAAATATTTAGGAAATTTAGAAACAATGTCTCTTTTAAAAAACACATTTCCTGTTGTAAAAAAAGAAAATTCAAAAGAAAGTACAAATTTAAATGACGTTTCCAATCAAGCCTCAAATTCAAACATAATAGAACAAACTGAAACTATTTCTAATGAACCACCAAAAAAAGAAGATGCTAGAATACTTATTTGGAGAGGAGCTTTTAGAATAATAAAAGATCATCCTTTGCTTGGTTGTGGCCCAGATACATTTCTTTCAGAAATGCTTTATAGCCACACAGATTATTTACAAGAAAGAATATATCCTCAATTAAATGGCTCTCCAGATAAAGCTCACAACGAATATTTGCAAATTGCTTCAACTATTGGTATTCCTGCTCTTATGGTATATCTAACATTTTTAATATTAACTTTAAGAAATTTATTAAAAAGTAATTTAAAAGAAAACAAAATAAATTTTATAATATTTTTATGTTTAGTAGGTTATTTAGTACAAGCATTTTTTAATATTAGCACAATTGGTGTTGCACCTATATTTTACTTTTTACTTGGATTTTCTTATCAAGAAAAAACATTTATTGAATTGTAAAACAAAAATATATTTTTATTTACAAAGTGGATTTTACTTCTTTTTAAAAAAACATTCATATAAAATTTACACTTTTCCTATTGAAAAAAAAGCATTATTATGTTAAAATTTTTCATTGGGAAATTTAAAGAATAACAATTTTAATATACGGTTACAATAAAAATAAGGAGGAATTTATGAAATTTGAACAATGGAACGAATTTAAGGCTGGTGCATGGACTGAAGAAGTTAATGTAAGAGATTTTATTCAAAAAAACTATACTCCATATGAAGGTGATGATTCATTTTTATCTGATGCTACTCCAAAAACTTTAAAATTATGGAATAAAGTATTAGATTTATATAAAAAAGAAAGAGATGCTGGTGGAGTATTAGATATATCAACAGATATAGCTTCTACTATCTCAAGCCATGAAGCTGGATATATAGAAAAAGATTTAGAAGAAATTGTAGGTCTTCAAACAGATGAACCACTAAAAAGAGCAATTATGCCAAATGGTGGAATTCGTATTGTAGAAAAATCTGCAACAGCTTATGATAGACAAATTTCTAATAACTTAGAAAATGTTTATCATAATTATAAAAGAACTCACAATGATGGTGTATTCACATCTTATACACCAGAAATTAGAGCTGCTCGTAGTTCTCATTTAATTACAGGTCTTCCAGATGGATATGGACGTGGAAGAATTATTGGTGACTACAGAAGAGTTGCACTTTATGGTGTTGATTTCTTAATTGAAGAAAAGAAAAAAGATTATGCGAACCTATCTCCTGCTAATATTACAGAAGATATTATTCGTCAAAGAGAAGAACATTTTGATCAAATAGCTGCTTTAGAAGAATTAAAAGTTATGGCTGAAAAATACGGTTTTGATATATCTAAACCAGCTGCAAATGCTAAAGAAGCTGTTCAATGGACTTATTTTGGATATTTAGGAGCAATAAAAGAACAAAATGGTGCTGCTATGAGTATTGGTAGAACATCTACTTTCTTAGATATATATTTTGAAAGAGATTTAGCTAATGGAATTTTAACAGAATCTGAAGTTCAAGAAATTATGGACCATTTTGTTATGAAATTAAGAATGGTTAGATTTTTAAGAACACCTGAATATGATCAATTATTCAGTGGAGATCCTGTTTGGGTTACAGAAGCAATTGGTGGTATGGGTATAGATTGTAGAACTTTAGTTACAAAAAACTCATTCAGAATGCTTCATACTCTACAAACTTTAGGACCAGCTCCAGAGCCAAACTTAACAGTATTATGGTCTACTAAATTACCAAAAGGATTTAAAGATTTTTGCTCAAAAATGTCAATAAAAACAAGCTCTATCCAATATGAAAATGATGATTTAATGAGAGAATATTGGGGCGATGATTATGCTATAGCTTGTTGCGTTTCAGCTATGAGAGTTGGTAAACAAATGCAATTCTTTGGTGCTAGAGCAAACTTAGCTAAAACTTTATTATATGCAATAAATGGTGGTAGAGATGAAATAACTGGAAAACAAGTTACTTCCCCTATGCCTTCTGTTACTTCAGAATATTTAGATTTTGATGATGTATGGAATAAATTTGACAAAATGTGTGATTGGGTTGCTAGAGTTTATATGAATGCTCTAAATATTATCCATTATATGCATGATAAATATTGTTATGAAAAATTAGAAATGGCTTTACATGATACAGATATTTTAAGAACAATGGCTTGTGGAATTGCTGGTTTATCTATAGTGGCTGACTCTTTCTCTGCTATGAAATATGCTAAAGTAAAAGTTATCAGAGATGAAAATGGATTAGCTATTGACTATAAAGTTGAAGGTGATTATCCAAAATATGGAAATGATGATGACAGAGTAGATTTAATAGCTAGAAAAATAGTAAAAAGATTTATGAGCAAATTAAAACAACAACATACTTATAGAAATGCAAAACCTACTATGTCTATTTTAACAATAACATCAAATGTAGTTTATGGTAAAGCAACAGGAAGTACTCCTGATGGAAGAGAAGCTGGACAACCTTTTGGACCAGGTGCTAACCCAATGCATGGTAGAGATACTCATGGTGCTTTAGCTGTTTTAAATACAATCTCAAAATTACCATACAAGTATGCAGAAGATGGTATCTCTTATACTTTCGCTATAGTTCCTAAAGCTTTAGGAAAAGATGAAAAATCTAGAGTAAAAAATTTAACAGCTTTATTAGATGGATATTTTGCAAAATTTAGTCATCACATAAATATAAATGTATTTGATAGAGCTTTATTAGAAGATGCTATGGAACATCCAGAAAAATATCCTCAACTTACTATAAGAGTTTCTGGATATGCCGTTAATTTTACAAAATTAACTAGAGAACAACAATTAGATGTTATCAATAGAACTATTCATGAAAATATCTAATAAAAATATACAAACAAAAGATTATCGGACCGTAAGAATTTTTTCTTGCGGTTCATTTACGAAAACATATATACAATAAATGGAGATAATTATGTTAGGAAGAATTCATTCTTTAGAAACTTTTGGAACAGTTGATGGACCAGGAATACGTTTTATTATATTTATGCAAGGGTGTACTTTAAAATGTAAGTATTGTCATAACAGAGATACTTGGGATCTACATTCTGGTTTTGATTGTTCTGTTTCAGAACTAATTGAACAAATAAAGCGTTATAAAACTTATATTGATAATTCCGGTGGAGGTGTTACCGTTTCAGGTGGTGAACCACTTCTTCAAAGTAATTTTTTGATAGAATTATTCAAGAAATTAAAAAAGTTAAAAATTCATACTGCTATTGATACTTCTGGAATAATACCTATTAATGAAAAAATCAAAGAACTTTTAAAATATACAGATTTAGTATTATTAGATATAAAGCATATTGATAATCAAAAAAGTATTGATTTAACAGGTATGCCTAATAAAAACACTTTGGACTTTGCTAAATATTTAAGTGATAATAACATTCCAATCTGGATTAGACAAGTACTTGTTCCTGGAATTACAGATGATGAAAAAGATTTACAAAAATTAAAAGAATTTATTAGTACTTTAAATACAGTAAAAAGAGTAGAAATCTTACCTTATCATAATATGGGAAAATTCAAATGGGAAGATTTAGGAGAAATTTATCCACTAAATGATACTCCTACTCCTACAAAAGAACAAATTGATAAAGCAAAAAATATATTAGGAATAGAATAATTTTCTATTCCTTTTTAATTTTATAATATAAAGCTACTCATAATTTATTGTTTTAAAAATTTCCTATATTTAATATTACACATTTTCAATTTTAACTCTCCTACTCCCATCTATATTTGAAATTCAGCTTAATTTATGTTATAATTATTGTATATTAAAATTTGGAGGTAATCATTTTGACTCACACAATTGTTTTTTACGAAAAAAGCCTCGAAGCTGCTAAGCAGCGTTTGGAAGAACTCCGGAAACAAGATAAAAGCCGTGAAATCAAAGCTTACATTCTAAAAACCGGAGAAGACGAATTCCGAGTACTTCGGAAAATTGAAGTGTGTGTAAACAAAAATACACACTGCTTCTGTCCCTATAGAACTTAAGGTCTATAGGGATTTTTAATATCCTGTTACAGGTAATCTTTTTACTTTATTATCATTTACAACTGTTGTTACAGTATTCACATTATATACGGTTTCTGTGTATGTTGGTACTACTTCTAAAAGTTCAAATTCTTTATCTATCTCTGTAACCTCTCTTGTTGTATTATTAACAGTTACTTGAAATTCTTCATTTAAATCTAACCCTATTTCTATTAAATCTGTATATAAATTATAATTTTCAAGAGTTTCTGTTTCTTGTAAATAATAAATTCCAGGAATCATATTTTCAAGCATAATCTCCCCCTTTTCATTAGTGATTAATCCCTCTTGTACTATCTTTTTATTTGAATCTAATAAATTAAATTTTATGCCTTCTAATCTTTTTTCTGTACCATATTCTTTTTTTATAACAACTATTTTAGTAATATTTTTAAAATAATCCTCTGTTATAGAATTAGAAATATCTTCATACATATATCCTGTTAAAGCATAATCTTGTGTACCTGGAACTGTAGTGCTACCATATACTACTGGTTTTGTTTCAAGATTAGCTTTTGCTTCAATAGTAAAATTTTCACTTTGTAATAAGTTTTGTATTGGTATTAAAATTTTAAATTCTTCTCCTACCAAAAATTTATTTCTTATATTATTTTGTGAATCTGTTACTATAGTTCCATTTGGAACTGCTCCTTTTGTATATATTTCATACTTTCCGCCAATATTAGCCTCTACAGTATATGTTTTACTCACACATTTTGAATTTATAGAATCAACTTTCCATTCTTCCGACATTTTCTTAATATTCATTTGTAAATGATTTTGTATATTTTCTGTTGAACTTCTTGCTGCATTTACAATATTTACATATATTTGATAAGTTCTTCTTCCAGCATCTGAATCTATTGGACCATACTCAGAAACATCTCTATTATAAAGCATTGTATATACAGCTTGCTTTGTAGCTGTAAAAGCTTCTCCATCATTTGCAGCTCCTAATTCTGCTAATGATTTATATGGATATCCATTTATAATTGCTCTCCATACATTTACATCTTGTAGTTTACTATTTACATTTACTATATAACTTCCACTTTCAGCTCCTGGAAGAGTTCTATCTAAACAATATGCAGGATATTGCACGCCATTTTCTTCATATAGTACAAAACTAGTCTTTATAGGTGTTCCGTGAAATGTTAATAAAGTTTCACACACTCCTTTACACACTATTTGTTTTGCTCCTATTTCAAAAGCAAAAACATTATTTATATTTCCTATTAGCATCACAACTAATAATATACATACTATTAATTTATTATTTTTAATTTTTTTCATATTATATTTTTATATAACTAATTTGTTATATAAATCTCTCCTTTCTTATACATTGATTTATTATTTTGTTTTATTCTTTCATTTTATTTTGTTTTAATTTTTTATTTTATTTTTTTGCATTATTTTTTGGCTTTATTTTTTAATCATTTTTTTGAACTGCTTTCACACATCTTCTTAAATTAGGCTCATTTTCCATACAGGTTATGAGGGTTAATTGGTTATTTTGAGTATTTTCTAATACTTTCCAATTTGTATCTTCAATAATAAACTTTTGAAATACAATATACTTTTTTGATTCTCCAAAACAAGTATAGATAATCTCATCACCTATTTCCAATTCTTTTAATCTATTAAAGTAATTAACTCTATAGCCTCTATTATGTGCGGCTAGCCCTATATTTCCATATACTTTCTGAGTTTCTTCAAAATGTCCTATGTACATATCTAAAATTTCTTCTGTTGTTCCTTCTGCAATATTAGCTTTCAAATTTATTTTTGGTATTTCTAATTGCCAACTTTTTTCTTTTAAAGTTTCATTATTTGTTTCTCGTTGGGAATTTATTTTTTTATCCTCTGTATTTAAATTTGAGTTAATTGATAATCTTTTTTCTAAACTTGTTTCATTTTGAAATTCATTTTCTACAGTTTTGTTTTCTAACCAATAAATATTATTTGAGTTCTTTTTTTGTAAATTCATAAATAAGTTAATTTTTTGATAATCAAATTTTAAATATATAATAATACAAATCATTAAACTTATAATACTAGCCAGAACATCAATACTTCGTTTTGTAAAACTAAAACAAACTCGAATCACCTACTTTACTATTAAATTTTAAAATTTGGGATTTTTGTGGCCTAAGAAAAAAATTGGCCTTAAGAATTTTAAATTCTAAATTGCAATTTGAATAAATTTTTTACTCAAAACAGTATCAAATTTTTTATTTTGAATAAATTAGCAATATATTACAACGATTTTTTTAATTTGTAAAGCATTTTTTTAAAATTATCAAAAAAATAAGCAAGTATTTTTTAATACTCACCTATTTTATTTTCATATCTATTAATTTTATTTTTTTGCCTCTAAAATTTCAAAATAGAATTCTACACCATCTTT
>JAZROJ010000122.1:0-14222 GCA_045648625.1 Candidatus Scatovivens sp. | reverse complement strand
ATACTTGAAAAATTCATAAAATGCTATATAATAATTAGAGAAAATGAGGTAAAAATATGTTATATGGTATGGACGAAGAAGAGTATGTTCAAGATGAATATAGTCTAATAAAAAAAGATAAATTAAATATCAAAAAAGTTATCATAGTTGCTATTATAATGATAATATGTTTTTTGCTGATTTTTTCTGGATTTTACTTATCTTCAAACACTCAAAAAGAATCTAATGATTTAGCAATAATAGAAGAAAGTAAAAACAAAGATAATAACATAGAAAATGTTGAACAGATTATAAATAATAATATAGACAAAAACGAATTAGCTAACGAAAAAAATAACAATGAAAATCAAACAGAAAATATCAATAAAGACAGCTTAGGGCATTATATTGGAAGACACATTAAAATTGCAACACATGATATGGATAAAATTAAGAAAAAGTTTGTACCACAAGCAAATTTAGATGGTCAACAACAAATAAAAGATATATATTTTTCAGAAGAAAAACAAGTGTATTTAACATTTGATGATGGACCATCAAAAGATATTACTCCTCAAGTATTAGATATATTAAAACAAGAAGATGTAAAGGCAACTTTTTTTGTATTAGGAGCAAGAGTAGATTTATATCCAGAAACTTTAAGAAGAATATTTGATGAAGGGCATTATATAGCAAATCATGGATATTCACACAAATATTCTCAAATTTATCAAAGCAAAGATACAGTATTTCAAGAATATGTAGAATGTGAAAATTCGATAAGAGCAGCTTTAAATAATGAGGATTATAATAGTTATTTGTTTAGATTTCCAGGAGGTTCAACAGGTGGAAGATATTCAAAAGTAAAAGCAACAGCTAGAGAATGGCTTAATTCTTATGCAATAGCTTATACAAATTGGAATTGTTTAACAGGTGATGCAGAAGGAAAAACAACAAAAGAGGAATGTATATCAGAATTTATAAAAACTAAATCAGATCAAAATAGTTTAATAGTATTAATGCATGATGCTAATGATAAACAACAAACAGTAGATTCATTACCAGAAATAATACAATATTTAAAAAATGAAGGATATACATTTAAAACATTTTATGAAATCTTTTAAAGTGATTGACACTTTTATGTAAAGTGTGATAATATAATTATGTTAAAAATGAAAAAACGAGGAAAAGGACACGTTAAATAAAGTAAAACTTAAAAAGAGAGCTAACAGTAGCTGAAAAGTTAGCAAGATAATAATTTATTTAATATCACCTTAGAGTTGATTATTTGAAAATAAAATCTATAGCTTAAAAAATAAGATTTTAATGATTAAAATAATTCGCATAGCCTTGCGTTAAAAGGAAAAGAGATAATTGCTAAAAATATTTTTAATTTTGAATAAATTTTAAGAAATTAAATTTAAAACAAAATATAGATTTAGGCGATTAAATTAGGTGGTACCACGGAAGTTAAGCTATTTCGTCCTATATGGAATGAAATAGCTTTTTGTTTTTTTATAACAAATAGACATAAAAAGGAGAGAAAGAATATGTGTGAAGAGAAAAAAGATTACAGCCAAACTTTAAATTTACCAAAAACAGATTTTCCAATGAGAGGAAATTTGCCAGAAAATGAACCAAAAATTCAAGAAAAAGTTTTTGAACAAGGTTTATATGAAAAAATGTTAAAAAAGAATGAAGGAAAAACACCATTTGTTTTACATGATGGTCCTCCTTATGCAAATGGGGAAATTCATATAGGTCATGCATTAAACAAAGTGTTAAAAGACACAATAGTTAGATATAAAAATTTACAAGGTTTTTATACACCTTTTATTCCTGGATATGATACACATGGTATGCCAACAGAGAAAAAAGCTATCGAAAAATTAGGATTAAATAGAGATGAAATCCCAGTAAATACTTTTAGAGATACTTGTAAACAATTTACTATGGATTATAAAGATAAACAAACAGAAGGTTTTAAAAGATTAGGTTGTTTAGGAGATTGGGAAAATCCTTATATTACATATCAACCTCAAATGGAAGCAAAACAAATTGGAGTTTTTGCTGAAATGTATAAAAAAGGTTTTATTTATAAAGGATTAAAACCAGTTTATTGGTGTACAGATTGTGAAACTGCTTTAGCTGAAGCAGAAATTGAATATAAAGATGTTAATTCAAATACTGCTTATGTAAAATTCCCAGTAAAAGATAGTAAAGGTTTATTTGATGAAAAAGATACTTATGTAGTAATTTGGACAACAACACCTTGGACTTTACCAGGAAATATGGGAATAACAATAGGACCAGATTTTAAATATAGTGTGGTTGAAATTGAATATACAAAAGCTGTTAAAACTGAAGATTCAGAAGTTGATGCTGAAATAGTTACTAAAAATGAAAAAGTAATTATAGCTAGTGAACTTGTAAATAATGTTATGCAAATAGCTGGAATTGAAAAATTTAAAGCTATAAAAGAATTTGAAGGAAAAGAATTAGAAGGAATTATTTGCAAGCATCCATTTTTAGATAGAGATTCTAGAGTAGTTTTAGGTAGTGATGATACAATAGTTGTTGAACTTGGAACAGGTACTGGTGCAGTACATACAGCTCCTGGATATGGTAAAGAAGACTACCTATGTGGAATTAAAAATGGTTTAGAAGTTGTTGTAACAGTTGACAGCAAAGGAGTTCAAAGAGGAGAAGGTAGTGGACCATTTAAAGATATGTATTATGCAAAATCTGATAAAGAAATTATTAAATGGTTAGATGAAAATGGATTGTTATTAGCAAGTCAAGTTGTAAATCACTCATATCCACATTGTTGGAGATGTAAAAAACCAGTAATATTTAGAGCTACAAGTCAATGGTTTGCATCAGTTGATGGATTTAGAAAAGAAAGTTTAGAAGCTATTAAAGATGTAAAATGGTATCCAGCTTGGGGAGAAGAAAGAATCACAAAAATGATAGAAGACAGAAATGATTGGTGTATTTCTCGTCAAAGAACTTGGGGAGTACCAATACCAGTTTTCTATTGTAAAGAATGTGAAAAAGAATATGTAACACCAGAAAGTTTAGATAAAATTCAAAATATTGTAAAAGAAAAAGGTACAAATGCTTGGTTTGATATTCCAGAAAAAGAATTAATGCCAGAAGGAGCAAAATGTACATGTGGATGCGAAGAATTTAAAAAAGGAACAGATATAATGGATGTTTGGTTTGATTCAGGATCAACACATGAATCTGTTTTAGCAGAAAGAGGATTACCTTCAGCAGATTTATATTTAGAAGGTAGTGATCAATATAGAGGATGGTTCCAATCTTCTTTATTAACATCTGTTGCAACAAAAGGAAAAGCTCCATACAAAGAAGTTTTAACACACGGATATACTGTTGACGAACAAGGTAGAAAAATGTCTAAATCTATAGGAAATGTTGTTGCACCACAAGAAATTATTAAAGAAGCTGGTGCAGATGTTTTAAGACTTTGGGTATTAGCATCTGATTATAAATCTGATGTTAGTGTTTCTAAAAATATTATAAAACAAGTAACAGAAGTGTATAGAAAAATTAGAAATACAGCAAGATATATATTAGGAAATATTTGTGATTTTGATGTTAATTCACCAGTTGATTATGAAGATTTAAAAGAAATTGACAAATGGGCATTAACAAGATTAAATAAATTAATAAAAACATGTGTAAGTGCTTATGATAGATATGAATTCCATGAAGCATATCAAGCAATAAATCAATTTTGTGTAGTTGACATGAGCCAATTTTATTTAGATATTATAAAAGACAGATTATATACTTCAAAACCAGATAGTATAGAAAGAAGAGCAGCACAAACAACAATGTATGAAATTTTATCAAGCTTAGTTAGAATATTAGCTCCAATGACTTGTTTTACTGCTGAAGAAATTTGGAGTTATATGCCTCATAAAAATGGCGAAAACACAGAAAGTGTAATGCTTTCAGAATATCCAAAAATTAATGCAAAATATGAAAATGAAGCTATTAGTTTAAAATGGGAAAAATTGATAAAAATCAAAAATGAAGTAGCAAAAAAACTAGAACTTGCAAGAGCTAATAAAGATATAGGTTTATCATTAGAAGCAAAAGTATTACTTTTTGTTGAAGGTGATGAATATAACTTTATAAAAGACCAAAAAGAACTTTTAAAAGAAATATTTATAGTATCTGATGTTGAAATTTATGAAAATAGAAGAAATGAAGATCAAGAAGTTTCAGTTGGAATTAAAGTAGAAAAAGCTACTGGTGAAAAATGTGAAAGATGCTGGATGTATTCAGAAACTGTTGGAGATAGTCAAGAATATCCAACTTTATGCGAAAGATGTAGAGATAATTTAATTTAGGATAAAATTTTCAGTAAATTTATATAATAGGAATTTCAGAGAAATTTTGTACTATGTAGGTATAGAAATTTATTTATTGATTTCCTATTATATAAAAAATCGAAGAAAGGGGAGCTAATATTATAAAATATTAGCAATAAGAAATATGGAGAATATAGGAACAATATTTCCAAAAGTAGTAATACCTGAACATACTGATTTATCAATTTTGATACAGGTTGCAGTTTTTGTTATAATTATAGGTTTAATTATATATGTACTAAGATTATATTTCAAAAATATGGAATTAAAAAACAATCCCGAAAAAAATCAGACTGAAATAGAAGAAAATATAAATAGGATAGAAAAAATTAAAAAAGCATTTTTAAAATACGGAGGAATAATTTTTGCAATAGTTATTATGGCAACAATTATTTTAAGTAATTTCTATTAGAATTTAAAATAGACTTGTAATTCTTAAAATAAAAAAAATACAGGTCTCTTTTTGTGTTTTTGAAATTATATAATTGCATAGTTGAAATTTTTGATATAATTTTTAAAATTTAAGCTTAACTAATAGGAATGCTTGCAAATAATTTATTGCTAATCAAGCCAATTACTTGTTTGGGTGTAGGTTTTTGCATATGATCCAAACAAAAATATTCTTCTAGCTGTAATATACTTTTTGTAGTATGGTTTAAATACATAAGATTAATTGTTCTAGCTATAGACCACCTTACATTTTCAACATGAGTATGATTATTTTTAGCTATGTGAGGATAGATGTCTTTTTTGAAATTTTCAAAAGAAGTTTCACAACGATTAATGTAGGAATAACAAATTGCATCTACTATGTATTTTGTACCAATATGTTTAAAACTAAAACCTAGGTCAAGCAAAATTTGTGTGGATTGTTGTCTAATAATGCTGAGAGAAACTTTTTTTATAAAACCTTGAATCTTTTTTCTTAAAAATTCAAAAGAGTTTTGATTAGATAAAGAAATTCTTCTTTCATATCTTTTAACAGGGCTTTTAAATTTTCCTATACAAATAATATCATTATTACTTAAATCATAATCTAAATGATTAAAATTATGAAAAAGTATAATATCAAATTCTAAATTATTTTTATAATATTCGAATTCTTTTTCAGAAGTAGATATATTAATGATTTTTACAGTAGGAATTTTTGCAATACATTGATTAATCAATTCTTTACAACTTAATAAATCTGAGGTAGCAATAATTATTTTTAACATAAAATTTCTCCTTTTTAATATATTTTTTATCCATCTACTTTAGATAACAATTCAAAACGACAAAATGTGACAAAATTTTACAAAAAATATTAAAAAATTTACGAAAATTTTTTTATTATATATTATAAAAAATTGTTGAATTTTTATTACATTACATATACATAGCAATTTATTTAATATGAAATGCAAAAAAAAATAGAGAACTTAGATATTTCTAAATTCTCTATTTTTATTTAATATGGAAGTTCTACTTTCATATTAAGTAACATGCTATGCAAATCTATTGTAATATTATAGGCTTTGTTCACCAGGCATAATATAATCAATCACACCATATATTAAAGCACCAATGATAGCTGCCATCCAAGATATAGAATAACCTGTTACAAAAAATTGTGTTGCATATAAAGTTATAACTGCTAAAACGAATCCTACAAATCCTTTACCAAAAGCTATTGCATGTAATCCTGTAAATCTAATAATAAGATAATCCATTACAGTTAAAACAACAGCAGCAATTGCTAAAGACCAAATATTACTTATAGAAAAACCAGGTGTAAAAAATGCTGTAATACCTAATATAATAGCAGCAACTATAAATCTACCAACAACTTGTCCAAAAGTTCCCATAGAAGAGTTACTATTAGACTGTGTGTTTATATTGTTGTCCATGTCTTAAAACCTCCTTGTAAAAAACCTATATTTTATTATATTAGAAAAATAATTGTCAAAAATATAAGTAAAAAATAAAAATATAATAAAATATATAAGTATATTTTGATAAATTTTGCAAAAAATATTCATATAAAATTTGTATAAAGAGGTTTTTAATGATACTTATTTTTTCGAGAACTGTTTTTTTATATTTAATTGTTTTGTGTGTAATGCGATTTATGGGAAAAAGAGAACTTGGACAAATGCAACCATTTGAGCTCGTTATTTCCATTATGATAGCTGATTTAGCTTCGACGCCTATGGCAGAAATAGGAATCCCAATATTATATGGAATTATTCCGATATTAAGTTTATTATTTATGCATATTATTATTTCTATACTAAATATAAAAAGTAATAGAATAAGAGCTTTTATATGTGGGAAACCACGTATTTTAATTGAAAATGGAAAAATTGATGAACAAGCATTAATAAAAGAAAATTTAACAATTAATGAATTACAAGAACAGTTAAGAGTAAACAATGTTGATAGTTTATCTGATGTTGAATATGCTATATTAGAAACAAGTGGACAAATTAGTGTAATTCCTAAATCTGAAAAAAGGCCAACAACTCCAGAAGATTTTGGAATAAAGCCAGATAAAGTAAAATTATCTTATGATTTAATAGTTGATGGCAGAATAATGGGAGAAAATCTGCAAAAACTAAATAAAGATAAAGCTTGGTTAATTGGAGAACTCAAAAAATATGAGTTAACTCCAGAAGATTGTTTAGTTGTAGTGTTAAATGGAGATGGAAGCTTATATTATCAAAAGAAAATAAAAAAACATTAAAACAAAAAGTAGGTGGGATAAAATAAATGAGATTTATTAAAGAATATATTGTTTTAATAAGTATTATTGTTTTTTTAATAGTTACTGAAATTTATATATCTACTGTTACAAAAAAATCAATAGAAGAATCAGAAAAAATGGTAGATTATGTAATCGAAAATGCATTAAATAAAGAAGATTATAAAAAAGAAGATGAAATAAAAAAAGTTGAAGAGTTTGAAAAAGTGTGGAAAAAAATTGAAGATAGATTATCATATTTTACAGAGCATAATGAGCTAGAAAAGGTAAGTGCAGCTATTGCAGAAATGAAAGGTTGTGTAGAAAGTGGGTTGCAAGAGGATGCCTATATGAAAATGAAAGAAATTAAATTTAGAATAGAACATATAAAAACAAAGCAAAAATTTGCATTAAACAATTTATTTTAATAAAATTTGATGTTTATTATTGAAAAATAGATGTATAAATGTTTTTTTGTAACACAAAAATATTAAATAAAAAGCACAGATAATTGAATTGAATCAAAAATGTTAGACAAAATTTAACAAGTAATGTTCATTTCAAATAATCTGTGCTATTTTTATAAAAGTATTTAAAATTTGGATTATTTTATATCTAAATCTGTTTCTCCAACAATATAAATTGGTCTACGTTTTACTTCTAAATATGTTTTTGATAAATATTGACCAATAATTCCCAAAGAGAATAATTGAATACCACTTACCATAAAAATAATACATACTAGAGAAGGCCATCCACTAGTAGGATCTCCTAATATAATTGTTTTGAAAATAATAACTAGTATTAGTAAAAATGATATTAAACAAAATAATAATCCTATAATAGAAGACAATATAAGAGGTGTAGTAGAAAAGGCTGTGATTCCTTCTAAAGCATATTTTAAAAGTTTAAAGAATGACCATTTTGTTTCTCCTGCAACTCTTTGGATATTTTTATATTCAATCCATTTTACTTTAAATCCAACAAAGCTAAATAAACCTTTTGAATAACGGTTATATTCTTTTAAAGAAATAATAGCATCAGCAACTTTTCTTTTTATAAAAATATAATCTCTAGCTCCATCTACCATTTCAATATTTGTCATTTTATTAATGATTTTATAAAACATTCTAGCAAAAAAACTTCTAATAACAGGTTCCCCAGTTCTATCAACTCTTCTAGTACCAACAGCATCATAATTTTGAGATGTAACTGTTTGATACATTTCTAATAAAAGAGCTGGTGGATCTTGTAAATCTGCATCCATTAGAGTAACATAATCTCCAGTAGAATTTTCTAATCCTGCAAATATAGCAGCTTCTTTTCCAAAATTTCTTGAAAAAGAAATATAGTGAACACGATTATCTTTTTCTTTTAATTGTTGAATTACATCTAATGTATTATCTTTTGAACCATCATTTACAAATAAAATCTCAAAATCAATATTTTGAGGAAATTGATTAATATTTTTTATAAGTTCTTCATAAAATAAAGGTAAAGCTTGTGTTTCATTATAACAAGGTACTATTACTGAAATTTTTTCCATTTTTATACTCCTAATATTAATATTATGGGGTCATTATAACATAATTAAAAAAGTAATACAATATGTTTTACATTAGAGAGTTTTATAATTGAAGAAAAGGTTTAAATAATTTTTGAACTATAGTATTATTTTTGGATTAATGAAATAAAATTATAAATTAATAATCTATAATTTTAAAAAAAGAAGAATAATAAGGAAAAAAATAGTAAAAATAATTAAAAAAACAGGTTGATATTTAAACAAAAATGTAATATAATCGTAACGCAAATGTAATCTAATTTGCAAAATCTTAAAGGAGGAAATCATGGGAATATTTGGTCAAGATATAGGAATAGATCTTGGAACAGCTTCAGTAATTGCTTATGTCAAAGGAAAAGGAATAGTGTTAAGAGAACCAGCAGTTGTTGCAGTTAATAATATTACTGGAGAAGTTTTAGCTGTTGGCCATGAGGCAAGACGTATGCTTGGAAGAACACCAGGTAATATAGTAGCCACAAGACCTTTAAAAGATGGGGTAATTTCAGATTACACAGTAACAGAAAAAATGCTTAAATATTTTATAGGCAAAATAGGCGGAAGAGGTTTATTTGCGCCAAGAATTATGATATGTATACCATCACAAGTAACAGAAGTAGAAAAAAAGGCTGTTATAGATGCTGCTTCAAATGCAGGAGCAAGAAAAGTTTATTTAATAGAAGAACCAATAGCAGCAGCAATAGGCGCAGGATTAGACATATCAAAACCTTGTGGAAACATGATAGTAGATATAGGTGGAGGCACAACAGATATAGCAGTTATTTCTTTAGGAGGAGCAGTAGTAAGTTCTTCTTTAAAAGTTGCAGGAGATAAATTTGACGAATATATAGTAAAATACATTAAAAAAAGACATAATGTAATGATTGGAGAAAGAACAGCTGAAGAATTAAAAGTTCAAATAGGTTGTGTGTATCCAAAAATTCAAGATATGGAAATGGATGTTAGAGGAAGAGATTTAATAACAGGTCTTCCAAAAACAATTACAATGTACTCTAGTGAAATGATGGAAGCTCTAGAAGAACCAGCGATGTTAATAGTAGATGCAGTACACTCTGTTTTAGAAAGAACACCACCAGAACTTGCAGCAGATATTAGTGATAAAGGAATTTATATGACAGGTGGAGGGTGCTTAATAGATGGATTAGATAGATTACTTCAAGAAAAAACAGGTATAAATGTTATGATTGCAGAAGATGCGATTTCTTGTGTAGCTAAAGGTACAGGAAAAGCTTTAGATAATTTAGATAGTATGGATAAAATGAGAAAATAAAATTAGAATTTAATACATTTAGTAAAGGCGAATTTGAGTGTAAAACTTAGATTCGCTTTTTTGGAGTAAAACATTATAGGAGTAAGTATTTGCAGGTATTAACAAACTGTCTAAAAATGTTAATATTATTGTAAATAGTGAGATTATATGATAAAATAACAATTGTAAAAAATTATTAGAATAATAAGGAAAGAATTTAATGAGTGTTGAAGAAATGAATAAAAAAGTTGCATTTTATACATTAGGTTGCAAAGTAAATCAATATGAAACAAATGGAATGATACAAGAATTTCAATTAGCAGGATATCAAATAGTTGATTTTGAAGAAAAAGCTGATATTTACGTAATTAATACATGTACAGTAACAAATATGTCAGATAGAAAATCTAGACAAACATTAAGACAAGCTAAAAAAAACAATCCAGATGCAATTGTAGTAGCAGTAGGATGCTATGTACAAGTTGCAAAACAAGAAGTAGAAGAAATTCCAGAAATCGATTTTGTTTTAGGAACAAATACAAAAAAAGATATTGTAAAATATGTTGAACAATATATAAAAGAAAATAAATTGTTTGAAGAAACAATAGATGATGTTATGCAAAATAAATCGTATGGAGATTTTGGAAGTGTTACATTTACAGAAAAAACAAGAGCTGTTATAAAAGTTCAAGATGGATGTGACAGATTTTGTTCATATTGCATTATCCCTTATGCAAGAGGAAGAGTAAGAAGTAGAGAGCCAGAAAAAGTAATAGAAGAAATAAAAGAGATTGCTCAAAATGGGATAAAAGAAGTTGTAATTACAGGAATACATGTAGCTTCTTATGGAAAAGATTTTGAAACTGAATATAGATTAATAGATTTATTAGAAGAAATAAATGAAATACAAGGAATTGAAAGAATAAGATTAGGTTCAATAGAACCATTATTATTAACAGACGAATTTTTAAATAGATTTTCTAAAATGGATAAAATGTGTCATCATTTTCATCTTTCACTTCAAAGTGGATGTACAGAAACTTTAAAAAGAATGAATAGAAGATATACAGCAGAAGAGTTTGCAGAGATTGTAAAAAGAGTAAGAAACATATATCCAGATGCTATTTTAACAACAGATATTATTGTTGGTTTTCCAGGAGAAACAGATGAAGAATTTGAGAAAACATACGAATTTTTAAAAGACATCAATTTTTATAAAATGCATATTTTTAAATATTCTCCTAGAAAAGGTACAAAAGCAGAAAATATGCCAAATCAGGTTTCTGGTGATATTAAAGAAAAAAGAAGTAAAATATTGTTAGAATTATCTAATAAAAATGAACTTGCTTATCAAGAATCTTATGTAGGAAAAACAGTAGACGTTTTATTTGAAGAAAAAGATGGTGAATATTATAAAGGTCACACACCTAATTATTTAATGGTTAAAGTAAAATCAGATAAAAATCTTGAAAATATAATTAAAACAGTAAAAATAGAGAGAACTGAAGATTTAGTTTTGTTAGCAAAAAAAATATAATTATAAAAGTAATAAGGGGTTTTTCGTGGAAGATTTAAATAAAAAAGAATTAATAAAAAAAGAAGAAAAATTTAATATAGTATTAGGATCTATTCTTTATTTTGTATTTTTTCTAATTAATTTTATCTATTTTACTAATAATACGTTTGGAGAAAATTCAATAGAAAAAACAAAATTACAAATCATACTAAGTATTATCGGAATAGGGGTATATGCAATATATTTTATTTTAAAAAGATTTAAACTAAAGAGCCATATTATATTTATAATTATTGCTTCATTTTTAGGAATTACTTATTTTTTTGCTATACCTTTAGGTAATGGAAATGATGAGGTTTCACATTATTTAAGAATTTTTGAAATATCTGAAAAATATACTAGTACAAGTTTTGAAGATGATTCTAAGTTTCCAGAGCAATTTAGTTTGCTTTTAAAATATCAATATGATTCTACAATAAAATATGAACATTATAAATCAAATTATGGATTATTTAATATGATTTATGGAAAACAAGACTATTTGCTAGAAAGTTATTGGAACGTAAAATTATATTCACCATTACAATATTTGCCTCAAGTTATAGGAGTAACTTTTGGTAGAGTGATAAGTGATAATATATTAGTTATTGGAAATTGTGGAAGAATTTTTGGATATATATTTTGGATGTTTATTTGTGCTTATGCTATAAAAATTATTCCTAATAAAAAGACTTTTTTCGCTGTATTATGTTTGTTACCAATAAATATAATTTCGGCAGTATGCTTATCTGGAGATACAGTTACAAATTCAATATGTATATTATTTTTAGCTATAATATATAGAAAAATATACTTAAAAGAAGATATAAAAACTATAGAAAAAATATTGCTTGCTGTTTTAACTTGTATGATAGCATTATGCAAAATAGTTTATTTACCTTTTGTGTTTTTAGTCTTATTATTAGATAAACAAAAATTTAAAAATAAATCTAGATATATAGCGTTTTTAATACTAACAATAATACTAAGCAGTATTGTAGGTATTCTATGGCTAGGAATAGGTGGAGATACTTCAGCAATAACAAATGAAGCAACTAGTAAGCAATTAGAATTTATATTATCAAATCCATTTGCTTATATAATTATTTCTATTAGAACGATATTTTCAAGTGGAGAACAGCATATTCTTCAACTTACAACAGGTAATGAATTACTTTGTCATAGGCAGATACAAGCATATGGTATAGTTTCTTATATAATAGGAATAATTTGTTTAATTTCTCTATTAATAAATGAAGAAGAAAAATTAGAATTAAATAATTGGAAAAAAAGTTTAGTTTATTCAATAATATTTATTACTATTGCATTAATGATGACAGCTATATATATTCAATGGACATCTTTGTTTGAAATAGGAAATCATGTTATTGTAGGAATACAAGGAAGATATTTGATACCAATAATTGCTTTAGCAATATTTGTAATAGGAGATTTAAAAATTATTAATATAAATAAAAACAATTTAATGTTGTTAATTCTTATAATGCAAATACCACTTATAGGTCAAATAATTTCATATTTTATATAGTTATGTGGAAATATAAAAATAAAGAATCACTCTAAAAATTTAGGGTGATTTTTTTTGTAAAATGTAACAAAAATGAAATGAAAATGTAACTTTAAAATGATTGTTTACAAAATTAAATAGAGTTATAATAAATATGTATAAATAGCATAAAAAGTATAAAAAGAAGGGGTATGAAAATGCAAAATAATCAAAGAAAATTTCAAGAAGAATTGGAAAGTTTAAATGAATTAGAAAAAAGGCATAATAATTTAAATTCAAATAAAATAAATAATGTAGACTATAAGCAAAGAAAAAGAAGAATAAGAACAGCATTTACAAAGATGAGTCTAATGGCAATGCTACTAATATTCTCAACATATGCATGGTTTACAACACAAAAAGATATTACTATTTCAAACTTAAGAGGAACAGTAGAAGTAGCAGAAAACATGGAAATATCATTAGATGCGAAAACTTGGTCACAACAAATAAATTTAAAAGATGCTGCAACAAAATTTAATGAGGCACAAAATACAAGACAAAATGGATTAAAAGCTTCACCAACAGATACAACTACAGACCCATATATAACAAGAGCAGGAGCAATTCTTCCAAAAGAATTATTACCAGTATCAACAGTAGGAGAAAAAGATAAAACAGCATCATGGGTGGATGGAGCAGATACATATAATTATTCAATAATACCATTTTATGAAGGAAAAGCAACAGGTACATCATTATCAGATATAGCAAGATGTAATGAGTATGATGAAACAAATGAAATAATGGAAGATAATGGATATTTTGCGTTTGATATATACATAAGAAACACATCAAGAGATGGAGAAGATGATAAATTACAATTAAATATAAATTCAGCAGTACAAGTGTTAGCAAATAATATAGTAAATCCAATGCCAGGACAAACAAATGAAATAATAAGCAAAATGGTAAATGGAACAAATAGAGAATATAAAGGAAATGAAGATTCAGGACTACAAAACACAGTAAGAGTAGCACTAGCACTTTATGGAGAAAAACAAGCAGATGGAACATTAAATGGACTAGCAAGTGCAACAGCAACTCAAAAAGAAATATTAACAGCAACAAAAGATGCGACAATAACAGATATAGCAATATGGGAACCAAATGCATATGACCACGTAGAATACATAGTAAACAATAATAATAAATTAACAGA
>JAZROJ010000121.1:0-7766 GCA_045648625.1 Candidatus Scatovivens sp. | reverse complement strand
TCTTACAACTCCTGTTGCTTTCATAATTTCCTCCTTATTTTGTATTTATATTCTTAGTATGACAAAATAGGAAAAAATTATACACAAATTTCTTTTTATTTGTAATTTTCGTTTTTTTATTTAATTTTTAAAATTAATTATTATAAAAACTCTATTAATAAAAAAATACAAATATTAAAATCTCTATTAATTTTAACATTTACATTTTAAAAATTATTTTTTCTTTAAACTCATTTCGCAATATCTACATCTGTAAACTTCATTTTCTTTATCTGTTAAAATAAAAATTTGATCCAAATCTTTTTCTACAGATGTTATACAACGTGGATTATCACATTTTGCTACATTTACAATTTTTTCTGGTAAACTTAATTTTCTTTTTTCTATAATCTGGTCATCTTTTACTATATTTACAGTTATGTTATGGTCTATAAATCCTAAAGTTTCTAAATCGATTGGTGTATCTTTATCTATTTTTATTATGTCTTTTTTACCTTGTTTTTTGCTTTTTGCATTTGTTATTATTGCTACTTGACAATCTAATTCATTTAAGTGCAATAATTCATATACTTTCATAGCTTTCCCAGCTTCTATATGATCTATTACATATCCATTTTTTATACTATCTATATTCATTATTATTTTTCCTTTCATTTTTTATATAACAAAAATTGTAGATTTATTTATGAGAAATTTTATATTTGTTTTAAAATAATATTACAAAACTTTAATTATCTTCTTCTAATAATTTTAGTATTAATGCCATTCTAATAAATTTTCCATATTTAGCTTGTCTAAAATAACAAGCTCTTGGATCTTCATCTACATCTGTTGATATTTCATTTACTCTAGGTAATGGATGCAAAATACATAAATCTTGTTTTGCCTTTTTTAATTTTTCTTTATTTAATATGTAATAATCTTTTAATCTTATATAATCAGCTTCATTGAACAATCATTCTTTTTGTACTCTAGTCATATATAAAATATCTAGTTCTCCAATATATTCTTCTATATCTTTTGTTTCTATATATTCGATATTGTTTTTCTCTAAAACATCTTTTTTTACATACTCTGGAAGTTTTAATTCATCAGGTGAAATTAAAACAAATTTTATATTTTTATATCTAGACATTGCTGTTATCAATGAATGTACTGTTCTTCCAAATTTCAAATCTCCACATAATCCTATTGTTAAATTTTCCAATCTTCCTTTTTCAGATTTTATTGTTAATAAATCTGTTAAAGTTTGTGTTGGGTGATTATGTCCTCCATCTCCTGCATTTATAATTGGAACTTCTGATTTTATTGAAGCAACAAATGGTGCACCTTCTTTTGGATGTCTCATCGCAATTATATCACTATAACAACCTACTACTCTTATTGTGTCTGATACGGTTTCTCCTTTTGATACAGAACTTGATGATGCTTCTGAAAATCCTAATACATTTCCTCCAAGTTCCATCATTGCTGCTTCAAAACTTAATCTTGTTCTTGTACTTGGTTCAAAAAATAAAGTAGCTAATTTCTTACCATCACATTTATGAGAATATTTTTCTCTGTTACTGATAATGTCTTTAGCTACTTCTATCAATTCATCTATTTCTTCTACTGATAAATCTTTTATATCAATTAAATGCTTCATTTTTATACTCCTTTTCTCTCTTTTAATTTATAAAAATATCATACTTATATAGATATTTTTATCATTTTACCAAACTTTATATTTAATGTAAATATTAAATTTACTTTTTAATAAGTCACTTGTTTTGGGAAATTACTATTCCAATTAATGAGCCATATATTTTTAAATAATATGTTTAATTTTAAAAATTCAATACAAAAATAGAATCTCTTTAATTTTTTATACTTTTTTCTATAATTTAAAGATATTCTATTTTTGCACAATTTTTTCATTAATTAATTTTATTCTTTATATAAACTTTTTAATAAAGCAATTTCTTTTTCATATCCATCTAGTTCATTTGGTGTTTCTAAGTAAAATGGTAAATTTCTTAATTTTGGATGATTAATTATTCTTTCAAATGCTTCTGTACCAATTGTTCCTTCTCCTATTTTTTCGTGTCTGTCTTTATGTGCTCCGAGTTCATTTTTACTATCATTTATGTGTATTGCTTTTAATCTATCTAATCCTATTATTTTGTCAAATTCTTCTAGCACTTCATCTAAATTATTTACTATATCATATCCACCATCACTTACATGGCATGTATCTAAACATACTCCTAATTTTTCTTTTAAATTTACCCCATCTATAATTTTTCT
This sequence comes from Candidatus Scatovivens sp., assembly GCA_045648625.1. Lineage (GTDB taxonomy): Bacteria > Bacillota > Clostridia > TANB77 > CAG-508 > Scatovivens. The sequence goes on along the minus strand of JAZROJ010000121.1, from coordinate 5,480 downwards.
TATTTCTTCAAATTTACTTCCAATTTCTGAACCTTTTCCTGCCATTGTTTCTAATAAAACTATAGTAGTTTGTTCTTTTGTTAAAACTTCATTTAATGCTTGAATTATATATTCTATTCCTAATTCTACACCTTGTCCTACATGACTTCCTGGATGAAAATTATATAAATTACCTGGAGTATATTCCATTCTTCTTATATCATCTTTCATTGTATTTTTAGCAAAAGTTCTAATAGATTCATCTGCTGATGCACAATTTAATGTGTATGGTGCATGTGCTAAAATTACTTCTATTCCATATTCTTTAGACTTTTCTAAAAAACGTTTTATATCCTCTTCATCTATATCTTTTGCGCTTCCACCTCTGGGATTTCTTGTAAAAAATTGAAATGTGTTTGCTCCTATTTGATGGCTTTCTTCTGCCATATGTTCATACCCTTTTGAAGCTGATAAATGACATCCTATTTTAAACATAATTTTACTCCTTTCTTTACCAACATCAAGCTACATTGATTTTTTCTTTATTTAAATTTTTAGATATTGGCTTTATTTTATTGTTTCAAAAAATATAATTTCTTAATTTTCTCATTAATTATAACAATATTTTTATTACTTGACAATTATTTAAAATTATATATTTTAGCATATTTATAAAACCAAGTAATCTAGAGATAAATTAATCATCAAATTCTTACTTACAAAATATAAAAAATTATATATTCTAATTTTTAGCTAATATTAATATTAAAATTTCTTTTGCTCCTGATTTTTTTAAGACTTTTGAAATTTCATTTACTGTTTCTCCAGTTGTAAATATATCATCAAAAACAATAATTTTTTTATCTTTTATTTTTTCTTTGTTTTGAACATAAAAAGCATTTTTTAGATTTTCTTTTCTCTCTTCTGCTGATAAAGTGCTTTGTACTTTTGTATTTCTAATTTTTATTACACTGTTTATGTCTAATATAATATTTAATTTTTCACATACATTTTTTGATATTAATTCTGTTTGATTATATCCTCTCTGCTTTTTCTTTTTTTCATACATTGGAACTGGAATTAATAAATCATAATCTTCTAAAACTTTACAAGAATTTTCATCTCTTAAAATAATCTCTGAAAAAAGATTGTTTAGATATGCTTGTGATTGAAATTTATATTTTAATATTAGCTTTCTAATAATTCCTTTATATTCAAAAAAATATAATATTCTATCATAATAAATTTTTCTTTCTTTATTTTGAACTAATAAATTATTTTTATAAATTATTATACTTTTTTGAAATTTTTTTAAAGTTTTATAGCAATTTTCACAAATCCAATTTTCATTAAATTTCCCACAAATTCCACATACTCTAGGAAATATTAAATCTAATACTTCTTTTTTTAAATTTTCAATTTTCCAGTTTTGATTTTTAACCTTTTTAATTTTTTCTACAAAAAAATTGAGAGCAATTTTAAGCATTTTTCTCCTTTCAATTGCCCCCAATTTATTAATTATTTTAAATTATCTGCATTTAACTTTTTACTTTTTGTGCTCCATAAAACAATCTAATATTTTTATTATTTTAAAGAATTTAATCTTTCTTCAACAACACTTAACATTTGTTTATAATTTTCCAATTTTGCTTTTTCTTCATTAACTTTTGCTTCTGGTGCTTTATTTATAAATCCTGGATTTGAAAGCATTTTTTCTCCTCTTAATACTTCTGCTTCTAATTTTTTCTTTTCTCCTTCAAGTCTTGCAATTTCTTCTGCAATATCTACTAATTCTTCAAATGGAATATATATTTTTAAATCATCTACTACTATTGATACTGCGTTTTGTGGAACTTCAGATTCGTCTTTAACTATTATAATTTCATTTGCAAATCCTAATTTACTTAAAAACTCTTCTGCTTCTTTTATCTCTTTTTCAATATCATTTGAAATTATCATTAATTTTGATTTTTTAGAAGGATGAACATTCATTTTTGTTCTTATATTTCTAATTTCAACAATTACTTTTTTTAATTTTTCTATTATTGATTCTTCTTTATCAAATACGAATTCTTCTTTTATTGTTGGCCATTTAGAAAGCATTAATTCTTCTGTTTCAAAGCAAATTAATTTTGAATAAATTTCAGAAGTTACAAATGGCATAAACGGATGTAATAATTTAAGTGATGAACTAAATATGTGATTTAATATAGCATTAACTGTTATTCTTGTTTGTTCATTTTCACTATAAATTCTTGGTTTTACCATTTCTATATACCAATCACAAAATTCATTCCACATAAATCCATATATTTTGTCTACTGCTATTCCTAAATCATAGTTATCTAGATTTTTACTTACATCTGCTACTAATTTATCAAATTTATTTAATAACCATTTATCTTCTATTTTTAATAAATCACCATTATATTTATTTTCATTATAAGCTTGATTCCAAAATTCTATTACCTTATCATCTTCTACTAAATTCATTGTAATAAATTTAGCTGCATTCCAAATTTTGTTTGCAAAATTTGAAGCTTGGTCTAGTTTTTCTGGCATAAATCTTATATCATTTCCCATTGTTGTTCCAGAAAGAAGTGAAAATCTTAAACTATCTGTTCCATATTGGTCTATTACATCTAATGGATCTATACCGTTTCCAAGTGTTTTAGACATTTTTCTTCCTTGACTATCCCTTACAATACCATGAATTAAAACATCTTTAAAAGGTACTTGGTTTGTAAATTCTAAACCTTGTGTCATCATTCTTGAAACCCAGAATGTTATAATATCAAATCCAGTTACTAATGTTTGTGTTGGATAAAAATCTTTATAATCTTCTGTTTCATTTGGCCATCCAAGTGTTGAGAAAGGCCATAATGCAGAACTAAACCATGTATCTAATGTATCTGGATCTTGAACTAATTTTGTACTTCCGCATTTTTTGCATTTTACTGGTAGCTCTTTTTCAACATGTATTTCTCCACATTCTTCACAATAATATGCTGGTATTCTATGTCCCCACCATAATCTACGTGATATACACCAATCTTGTATATTATCAAGCCAATGGAAATATTGTTTTTCATATCTTTGTGGTACAAATTTTGTTTCCCCGTTTCTTACACTATCTGCTGCTCTTTTTGCTAAATCTTTCATGCTTACAAACCATTGGTCTGATATTTTTGGTTCTATTGTATTTTTACATCTTTCACATTTAGCAACATTGTGTGTGTAATCTTCTGTTCTTACTAGAGCTCCTACTCTTTCTAGTTCTTCAACTATTTTTGCTCTTGCTTCTAATAGCTCCATTCCTTCATATTCTGGAACTAAATTACCCATTTTAAATTCTTCATCAAATACATCTATTATTTCTAGATTATGTTTTAATCCTGCTTGATAATCATTCATATCATGTGCTGGAGTGATTTTTACACAACCTGTTCCAAATTCCATCTCAACAAAATCATCTGCTATAATTGGAATTTCTTTATTCATTATTGGAAGGATACATGTTTTTCCAACTAAATCTTTATATCTTTCATCATCAGGATGTACTGCTACTGCTGTATCTCCAAGCATTGTTTCTGGTCTTGTTGTAGCTACTTCAATATATTTATCATCTGTTCCTGAAATTTTATATCTTATATGCCATAAATGAGAAGGTTCTTCTTTATATTCAACTTCAGCATCTGATATTGATGTATTACAACTTGTGCACCAATTAACCATTTTTTTGCCTTTATAAATTAATCCTTTTTCATATAATTTTATAAATTGCTCTAATACAGCATCTGACATTCCTTCATCTAATGTGAATCTATTTCTTTCCCAATCACAAGAACATCCTAATTTTCTTTGTTGTTTTTGAATTATTCCACCATACTCTTTTGTCCAATCCCAAGCTTCTTTTAAAAATCCTTCTCTTCCTAAATCTTCTTTAGTTTTTCCTTCTGATTTTAGTTTTTGAACAACTTTCATTTCTGTAGAAATTGAAGCATGGTCTGTTCCAGGAAGCCATAATGTTCTAAATCCTCTCATTCTTTTATATCTTATTAAGATATCTTGTATTGTATCATCTAATGCATGCCCCATGTGCAATTTTCCTGTTACATTTGGTGGTGGCATCATAATACAATAAGGTTCTTTTGTTTTATCTTCTGATGGCTTAAAGAAACCTTTACTTTCCCACTCCTCATATAATTTTTCTTCAAAGTCTTTTGGATTAAATTTGTCATTTAATTTGTGTTTTTCATTCATAATATATAGCCCCCTTTATATATTTTTTATTTAATTTAAAAAAACAAAAAAGCTCTGCCCCAATATAAGGGCAAAGCTCTACTTCTTCACGGTACCACCTTATTTATTTTAAAATTATAAATTTTAAAATATCTCACAGATTTTAACGTTTCTTAAACGGATATATCTATTGATGTTTGAATATCTTCAAAACAACTTTCTCAATATATCAACTCAAAAGCTACCTTCAATTTACCTTTTCTATAAGAAGCTCACAGCGCACTCACTTCTTTTCTCTTTCTAGTAGTATAAATTTACTCCTCTTTTTCTTAGTTTTTAAATTTTACATAAATATATTATCATATTTTTTCTTTAAAATCAAGCTTTTTCTTAAGACTAAGATAATATTTAAAATTCATTGACTTTTTTCTTATATTCAGTATATAATAAATATAGGAAATGACAATTCCACAAAAGTGGTTTTGCCTATGTGAAAAAAATAAACCAAGCTCTTGGCAAAAAGCAGTATGGTTTATTTTTTTATTTTTCTAATTGTTTATTAACCCAATTATTATAAATAATCGCTAATAAGGCAACGTTTATGATTACAGAAATTGTAACAATCCAAAATAAAATTAATAATATTCTTACCATAAACACCACCTCCTCACTCTCAATAAATTGAGATTTAGAGGCAAAACCACACTTGCAAAGTATCATTTCCTATTCAATGGATTTTACATTATAAAATATTTTTTGTCTATACGGTATTCTTACAAATTATAATTTCTCCTGTAACACTTTTTCTAAAAATTCATAGTATATAACATACTAAAGATTTTAAAGAAAAATATTTTAAAGGAGGAATTTTACTATGCCAGAAAACAGAGGTTGTGGATGTGGATTATTCGGAGGCGACAATGATTGCTTATGGATTATAATCCTTTTAATTATTCTTTTCTGCTGCTGCGGAGGAAATAATGGTAGAGGTGGATGCTGCTAATTTTTTAGTACACACAGAAAAGTAATGTCTTAAAAAAGTAATTTAAATTGCTAAAACACAAAACCGTGAACTCATGAAAAGTGATTGTGTTCACGGTTTTTATTATTTCTCTTTTGGCGCACCGCCAGATCGCCGACCCTGGCGGGGTGCGCATTTTCTATGCTTCTTATTGCACTACTCCCACTCTATTCTCCGCAATTTCCACATTCCATCTTCCCATTTTGCTGAGATTCCAGATGTTAGACAAACTACTGGA
>JAZROJ010000120.1:0-7097 GCA_045648625.1 Candidatus Scatovivens sp. | reverse complement strand
AGAAAGATATAATGAATATGATGAAACAAATGAAATAATGGAAGATAATGGATATTTTGCATTTGATATATACATAAGAAATACATCAAGAGATGGAGAAGATGATAAATTACAATTAAATATAAATTCAGCAGTACAAGTATTAGCAAATAATATAACAAACCCAATGCCAGGCCAAACAAATGAAATAATAAGTAAAATGGTAAATGGAACAAATAGAGAATATAAAGGAAATGAAGATTCAGGACTACAAAACACAGTAAGAGTAGCACTAGCACTATATGGAGAAAGACAAGCAGATGGAACATTAAAAGGCTTAGCAAGTGCAACAGCAACTCAAAAAGAAATATTAACAGCAACAAAAGATGCGACAATAACAGATATAGCAATATGGGAACCAAATGCATATGACCACGTAGAATACATAGTAAACAATAACAATAAATTAACAGATGGAAGTGGAGCAAAAACAGACGGACAATTAAAATTTGAACACGGAGAAGCAGTAGAAACATATGGATTGGAAAGCGCAGCAATAGGAACAACAATAGCAAATGTATATGATATAGCAACAACTGGATTAGATAATCAAAGTACATTCAAAACAGATAATAATAAAGATGCTTCAACAGGAAAAGTAACAGATTATAGAATAAAAACAACAAATAATAAACCAATAAATATAACAAGTATAGATAGTACAGAAGCAGCTACAGATTATTTTATGCTAACATCAAATACAGTAAGTAGATTAAGAGTATATATCTGGCTAGAAGGCCAAGATGTAGACTGTATAAACCAAGCATCATATGGTGGAGGTATAGAAGTAGACTTAGGGTTAACAAAAGATGACTTTGTAGGAGAATCAGGAAATGGAGTAGCAAATAACACACCAGCAGTAGGAACTACATTAGCAACAGCAAGAAATACAGATATAGGAGATTATATAGATTTAGGTGGAACAGACTATGTAGGAGGAGCAGGAACAGATGATGACTGGAGAATATTCTATGTAGATGAAGAAAATGACAAAGTATATGCAATATTAGCAGATTATTTGCCAGCAACATATGTACCAGAAATAACAGGATTAAGTAAAGATACAACCAACTATACATATAGTGTATGGGGAACAAGCGTAGATGCAGTAGTAGGAGCATTAGATGGAACAACAGATGGAGAAGCTTGGGATTTCTTATCAAATGGATATAGCACAGAAGTAATGGGAAGTCCAACAGGAGACCTATTAGAGTTAAGTTATAATGCAAAGAATGGTACTACTGATTGGGAATATGAATATGGAAGTATAAGTGGAGATTTATACGTACCGCACACAGAATGGATAGATAATGATAACTGCGGTGGCTATTGGTTGGCTTTGCCTTATGACGCTGACAGTGTGAGGGGCGTGTATTCCCGCAGCGAAGTGGACACCAGCCGCTATGACTCTAAGAATTTCGCGTGCCGCCCTGTAGTTTCTCTGTCATCTGGAATCCTAGCAACTGAAGAAGATAATTTATGGACATTATCAAAATAGAAGAATAGAAAAAATAAGAATTATAGAAAAAGCGCGCTTTAGCCAGGATTCCGGTCTGTCAGCGCGACCCGCAGAGAAATACAAAAACATAGAGAGCCATTAGGACAGTAAGTCCTTATAGGCTCTCTAAAATTTTAATTATAAAAATTTAAATATACCGTATTGCACTAAATTTATATATGTGTTATATTCTCTTTCAATAGGAAATGAGAATAAACAGATGTGTGTTAGCCACTTTTAATCCGTGACTATAAGTTACGAGAATGGAGGTGGTACATATGATAGAAGTAGCATTAATAGCAGTTATAAAACTTCTTTTAATCGGTTTAATATCCGAAACTATCATTATTATCATCTTAACTATTTTAGTTTTGATGTTAATCAAATAGACATAAAAAAAACACATCTGTAACTTGGCCGTTCAATGTGTTTTTTTATTCACTGGCTAACCAGGTTTGTGGTTTCATTTCCTATTTTCATTTTACTATTTTTTTATATGTTTGTCAATTTATTAATAATTATTTTTCAAAGCTCTTTGAATCTTCATTTCAGCATCTTTTTTAGCAATATCTTCACGTTTATCAAATAATTTTTTGCCCTTACCAATACCAAGTTGAAGTTTAACTTTATTATTTTTAAAATACATATTAATAGGAACTATAGAAATACCTTTTTGTTTCATCATTCCATAAAGTCTATCAATTTCTTGTTTATGTAGTAAAAGTTTGCGAGTACGTAAAGGATCTTTATTATAAATGTTTCCAAATTCATAAGGAGATATATGCATTCCATAAATAAAAATTTCTCCGTTTTTTATATTAACATAAGTATCCTTTAAATTAATTTTTCCATTACGAATAGATTTTATTTCAGTACCGCTTAAAACAATTCCGGCTTCCATAGTACTTTCTATAGAATAATTATGATATGCAGTTGGGTTTTTAGCTATTATTTTTTCCATTTTTGAAATAACCTTTCATTTAATCTATATATTACTATAACACATAAAACAAATGAAATCAAATACTATAAGTAATTTATATAATCATTATTTTAAGAAGTAAATTAGATTGATAAAATAAGCAAAATTTAATTTTATATTTAATAATTATTATATAAGTATATTAATATATGTAGAATTAGAAAGAAAATCAATAAAATAAAGAGCAATAAAATAAAAAAGACAAATTTAAACACTTAAAGTAATGAAGAATAGATGAAATTAACCATAAAAGATAAATAAACTCTATTTTAACCCTTGTAAAAAAACGAAACAAATAGTATAATAACAATATTGTAAACAACAAAAAGAAATGAGGAGAAAATTAAATGACGCAAATAATCGTCTTACTTGTGCTGATAACGCTAAACGCGTTTTTTGCAGCATCAGAAATTGCATTTATATCTTTAAATGATGCAAAAATAGATTTAATGGCAAAGGAAGGAAACAAAAAAGCAAAAAAAATCAAAAAAATGCTTGAAAATCCTAGTAAATTTTTAGCAACAATTCAAATAGGAATTACACTTGCAGGATTTTTATCTAGTGCGTTTGCTTCAGAAGCTTTTGCTGAGCAATTAGCACCTGTATTACATAATTTAATACCTATAGTTGCTGAATCAGTATGGCATAGTGTATCAATAGTATTAATTACAATTATATTATCATATTTCACATTAGTTTTTGGAGAATTAGTACCAAAAAGAGTTGCTATGAAAAATTATGAAAAAATTGCTTTTGGGGTAGTTGGAATTATAAGAGGAATAGCTATTTTTACAGCACCTTTTGTAAAATTGTTAACTTTTTCTACAAATGTTATTTCAAAAGCTTTTGGTGTTTCAGAAACTGAAGAAGAAACTGTAACAGAAGAAGAAATTAGAATGATGGTAGATGTTGGTCAAGAAAAAGGAGCAATTGATAAAGAAGAAGGAGAAATGATTAACAATATATTTGAATTTAATGATAAAACAGTATCAGAAATAATGGTACCTAGAACTCAAATATATGCATTAGATATGAATTTATCTGTAACACAAGTAATAGAAGAATTATCAGATGAATACCGTTATAGCAGAATTCCAGTATATGATGAAACAGTAGATTCTATAAAAGGTATTGTGTATATAAAAGATATATTATTATACAATAAAAGTAAAAATGTTAAAATTAAAAATTTAATAAAAGAAGCATATTTCGTTCCAGAAACAAAACCAGTAAATGAGTTATTTGAGGAATTACGTAAAAACAGAAAACAAATAGCTATAGTTGTAGATGAATATGGCGGAACATCTGGTATTGTTACTATGGAAGACATACTAGAAGAAATTGTTGGTGAAATTTATGATGAATATGATGATGTACAAGTTGCATTTGAAAAAATTGATGAAAATACATATTTTTTAAATGGTAGTATGTCAATATATGATGTTGAAAAATTATTAGATATAGAGGTTCCAGATGGAGATTATGATACTCTATCAGGATATTTAGTAGAAGAATTAGGAAGAATTCCAAACGAAAAAGAAAGTATTTTAATAGAAACACCAGATGTAAATTACAAAATAGAAACTGTTAAAGATAAAAGAATTGTTAGAGTAAAAGCATGTAAAATCGAAGATGAAGATGAGTATGAAGATGATGACAATGATAAAAACGAAAAAGAAGACTAAAATTTAAAATAAAACTATCTTTTTTAGAAAAGATATGATAAAATGATTCATATTAAAAAACGGAATTGCAATTTAAAAATTGCAAAATATAGGAGGTCTAATTATGGAATTAAAAAGATGTGCTCGTTGTGGTAAATTTTTTGCATCAACAGTTGATGTATGTGGTGAATGTGAGAAAAAAGATAATGCAGAATTAAATAAATTAAAAGGCTTTTTTGAAGATGAATATTTAACAGGAACTACAAAATCTCAAATATCAATATCAACAGGAATTAGTGCTAAAAATTTAAACAGATATTTAAGCTATGAAGAATTTAGTGGAATCTATATTCCAGAAACAGTAGAAGGTATAGATGGAATAACAACTACAGAAGAAGGAAAAATAAGCTTATAAACTTTGGAGGACATTTTATGACAGATATAATTAAAGAACTTGAAGAAAGAGGATACATAGAACAATTAACACACGAAAAAGAAATGAAAGAATTATTTCAAAAAGAAAGTGTTAGTTTTTACATAGGAATAGATCCAACAGCAAATAGTATGCATATTGGACATTTTGTTGCTTTAATGGTTGCATCACATTTGCAAAAAGCAGGACACAGACCAATTATATTAATGGGTGGTGGAACTGCTGCAATAGGAGATCCATCTGGAAGAACAGATATGAGACAAATGTTAACAAGAGAAATGTTAGATGCTAATGTTGAAGCAATAAAAAAACAAGCAGAAAGATTTGTTTCATTTGAAGGAGAGAATGCAGCTATAATAGTAAACAACAAAGATTGGTTGTTAGATTTAAATTATATAGATTTTATGAGAGATATAGGAAGCAAATTTACAGTAAGCAAAATGATAGCTCAAGAATGTTACAAAAACAGATTAGAAACTGGATTAACATTTTTTGAAATGGGATATTTATTATTACAAAGTTATGATTTCTTATATTTACACGACAAATATAATTGTAAAATGCAAATTGGTGGAAATGACCAATGGTCTAATATTTTAGGTGGAGTAGAATTAATTAGAAAAATTGGAGCAGAAGATTCTTATGGATTAACATTTAAGCTTCTTACAACTGCAGAAGGTAAAAAAATGGGAAAAACAGCAAAAGGAGCTCTATGGCTAAATCCAGAAAGAACATCACCTTATGAATTCTATCAATATTGGAGAAATATTGCAGATACAGAAGTAAGAAAAGTATTAACATTATTAACATTTTTACCAAATGAAGAGATAGATAGATTAGCATCTTTAAAAGATGAAAAAATTAATGAAGCTAAAAAAATTGCTGCATATGAAATTACAAAATTAATTCACGGAGAAGAAGAAGCTAGAAAAGCAGAAGAAGCTGCAGCAGCATTATTTGGAAATGGCGGAAATATAGAAAGCATGCCTACTACAAAATTAGATGATATCAATATATCTATATTAGATGCTATTGTTGCTACAAATATAGCTAGTTCAAAAGGACAAGCTAAAACTTTAATAGCACAAGGTGGAATTTCTTTAAATGATAAAAAAATAGAAGAAATAACTTATAAATTAACAGAAGAAGACTTTAAAGAAGGGTATGCTATATTAAGAAAAGGCAAAAAAGTATATCATAAATTAGAAAAATAGATTTAAGTAGCATTGATAGAAATATTGATGCTATTTTTTATTTAATAAGAAAGTAAAACTTTCTTATTAAATAAAATGCTATGCATAACAGATGCACACAAATTTTATTATCATAAAATTTGGCACTCGAACAAATATGGAGCACATAAATATGTTAAAATGATAAAATATAAAAATGTGCTCCTTATGTTCTGTGTATACGGAGGAGGAAAAATGAATAAAGATAAAATACTAAAAATTATGATAATTTCTATACTAACAATATTTTTTGTTATAGGCATATTTGCAATATATAAATTTACAATTATTAATAAAATATTTAATAAAATGCAAGAATACGTAAATAAAGATAATTACTATATAAAAGTTACAGATGGTGAATCTATAGTATCTGAAATTTATTATAGAAATGGAACTGGAAAAATGGTTATGTCTAATGGTACATATACTTGGACAGATGGTAAAGTAGCATATTTAGTAAATGAAAAAGAAAACACTATAGAAGAACTAGATTTTACTTCACCATTATTAATTTCTAATGAATATGTAGGAAGTTTAATACCAGGATATTCTAAAAGTAAATTTCAAAAGTTTTTATTAGCGGGAAGTTTAGAAACTTCTATAAAAACAAAAAAATATAAAGATTTAAAATATTATGTAATTACAACAGAAGAAGAGTATGCAAAAACAGTATGGATTAACCAAAATACGTTGTTACCTTCTCAAATTAGCGCTAAAATTGGAGATGTAGAGAAAACTTATGGTTATAATATAGCTTTCGGAACAGTAACATATAAAGATATAGAAAAACCAGAAACTCAAGAAAATACAACTATTACAGAATAATATTGAAATAAAAATGGAAAAGGGGACGGTTCTCTTTTCCATTTTTATTTTCATCATGAATTTTTTGTAAAAGTAACAAAAAAGTAATGCAAATGTAATATAAAAGCAATACAGATTTGCTTGTGTCAAAGTTCTATTAGAGCTATAATATAATTGTATATTTATTATTGATATATATAGGGATTTTAATATTAATTTTTAAAATTATTAAAATTAATTATTAATCTAATTTAAAAAATTAAATTTTAAGTAAAAAATCCTGGTACATTATAGTAAAAAATATAAATTGAAAGACTAACTATTAATTGTCAATAGAAATATTAAAAAAATTTCAATATTTTTAAATATATAAAAATTTGCATGACTAATAACAGTTTCAAAATATATTTTTTAAAACTGTTAAACAACGTAAATATGTACA
>JAZROJ010000119.1:0-5998 GCA_045648625.1 Candidatus Scatovivens sp. | reverse complement strand
ATATGGAATATTAGATATATACATAGACTCAGATGAATTTGATGAACTTAAAAAAACTATTTATGAATATTCGATAGAAAATGAATATGAATTAGATATATATGATGATTTAGAGTTTGAAGAAGCCATAGAAGGAATTAGTAGAGATGGATATAAATTTTGTTCTTTATTAATTTCAAAAGATGAACAAAAGATTAAATTATTTAAAGAAAAAATAGATTCTAAATATGTACTTACAAATAAAAATCCTTTTAAAGAAATTAATTTTTCTTTAGAAATAGTATAAATTTAAAGAAAAGAGGATGTTAAAGAATATGGGAAAAAATTTAGTAGTTAATCTCTCTAATGTAGTAGCTACACCTGTTTTAACTGGAAAAAATGAAAATTATATGTGGACTGGTGTTGTAAAATCAAATAATATAAATTCAAATATAATTCAAGATAATCAAAAAAGGTAAGAATTTGTAAAAAAAGTTAAAGAATACGAAGCTTGTGTAAAAACATATAGAAAAAATAATAATGTGTTAAATCTTAGTTTTGATGATGAATTTAATGAGAAATTATTAAAACGTATGGAAGAGCTTTCTAAAAGTATAAAAGAATCTCTAAAAAGACCAGAACAATCTGGGATTGATATAGATTTGTTCTGGGTTCAATTATGTAGAGAATATGAGGAAATATTAGAAAAGAATCCAGAAGAAATAAAAGAGATGAATACAGAAGAAAGAAAAAATTTAGAAATATTTAGAAAAAATTTTATTAATCAACAACCGGTTATAAGAGAAGTTTATTTACCAGATGCAAATAAATATGACTGTTATAGTTTTCTTACAAAAGGTCAAGAAAAAACTTATAGAAAAAATACTATGGAAAATTCAAATAAATTATTAAAAGTTTTGAAAAATGTTTCTGGAAAAGAAGAATTAAGTGCTGAAGAAGGTGTAGAAACTCTAAAAGAAGTGCTTAGAGGTATTACTTTAGTTGATTTTGCTACAATTTATACAAATCCATATTTTACAGAAATGCAATATATAACTATTTTTAAAAATTATTTGTTAAAAAATGGTTATACTTCTGACCAACTAGAACAATTATCCATAGACGAAATAAGAGATAATGCTTTATCTACTTATAATTTTGAAACAATAGAAAGCCATTCAGAAATAGTTGCAAATACTGTTCTTAGTTCATTACATGAAATAGATTTAGATAAATTATTTTTAATATCAATGTTAAGACCTTTAATGTCTTATGAAGCAATGCAAAGTAAAAAAGAAAGTTCTAAACCAGAGACATTAGAAGAAATGTCTGAAGATGAAGATAAAGAAGGCTTTAAAGGATATATAAAAGAAAAATATGATTTAAATGGATTTATAGAAGAAACTCAAAAAACAGAAAGTATAATAAAAAGAATATTAGAAACAGGTGTTGTTTCAAAAAGAATAAAATTCAAAATGATTAAAGATGATGAATATGAAGAAGTATCTTTTAAAACATTAACTAAACTTATGGAAAATTATTGTGAAGGAATTTATTTAAGTAATACAATAAAACAATGTATAAAAAATAATGCATGTTTTGCTGATGCAGAGTTAAGTAATTGGAGTGATGAGATACTTAAAAGGCTAGATTTTAAGGAAGAAGAAATAAACACATTAAGTTTAGTTAATTTTGAAAATTTAAAAAAATTATATGAAATAGATGTTATTGATAAAGAAAAAATAAAGAGATTTTTAGTAGAATCTAGTTATCAAACAGAACCTGTTGTTATAGAAGAAGGAAAAGTTGGGGCATTAAATCAAGTTATAGAATATAATTTAAGATATTTGTTATCAAATTTAGTGAGGGAAGGAAATATATTAAGCAAAGAAGATTATAAAGAGTATTTTTCAGATGGAACAATAACTCCAGAAATGATATATAGATTAGAAGAGAGTAGAGATGAAGAAGAGTTAAAAAAAGTATATGATGATTTTAAAGAATTTTTTGAACCAGAATTATTGTTAGACATATATAGACAATATGAAGAAAAATTTGTTGAATTTATTAAATTACAAAAAGAACAACCAGAAGAGACAGAAAAAATAGAAGAATTAAGAGAACTAATAAATCATATGAGGGGACAGAAAGATAATTATAGAGAATTATTCTGTAAATTGAATTCTGACTTATCTGAAGAAGAAAAAAACAAACTTGGAAATGAAATGCTTGAAAAATACTATGTTGAAATGGATATTACAGATGAAGATATATTACAAGAAACAATTAAGACTTTGTATGAAGATGGACTTATAAATCTAGAAAACATTATAGGAGTTGATAAAAATTATTTAATTCCTATGCTTGATACTTTGTCTTTAGAAGATACTAGTAAAGTTAGAGAAAGCATGAGTTTTAAGCAAGTAGAAGAATTGTTAGATGATATATTTTCTAACAAAGAATTTTCTGATGAACGTAAATTTATTATAGTAATGAATTTATTAGGAGAAGATACAGAAGAAGACAAACAAGCAAGAGAATTTTATTTAAGTTTATTAGAATTCGATAATAATTCAGAGAGAAAAGCTAAACCAACTGGAAAGAAAAGAAGTATTATAAATCCTACTGTAGAATCTAAAAAATACATATATCCAGATTTTGTTAAATGGAAATTTTATAAAGGCTTAGATAAAGATGTAAGAGTAACAAGATATGCAAATGGATTTGTAGAATTTGCTTCTAGTAAATTAGGTGTGAGAATAATAGAAAAATATTATGATGGAGACAAACCAGCTTATGGAACTGCGACTTATATATTGCCAGAACAAGAGTATAGAAAAAATCAATCTAATTTAATCACAATTACACCAAAAGGAAATATTTTGGAAAGTGCTACTTTAAGAGAAATTACACCAAGAAAAGATAGAATAGCTCATAGAACTCATAGTACAGATAGAACATGGATGGATGAGATTGTAAAATATTTCGATATTTCTTATGAAAGAGAAAATGATACAAGATATACAGAGGAAGAATTAAAAGCCTTACAAAAAACAGTAGAAAAATATAAAACAGAATATGATGAAATTATAATATAAAAGTTTTCTAAAAAACAGTTGATTTTTATTTTAGGTTATGTTAAACTAAAATAGTTAACAAATGGAAAAAATTGGAGGTTTATATAAATGGAAATAGTAAAATATATAGTTATGGGAATATATGCAGTAGTTTGTGTAGCTTTAATCGTATTGGTTTTAAAACAATCAAAAGAAGATGGTGGAGCTTCAGGAACAATTATGGGTGCCTCAGCAAACAATTTTTATGAAAAAAATAAAGGAAGAACAACAGAAGGTAAAATGAAAAGAGCAACTATTATTTTGATGATTGTTTTTGCATTATTAACATTTGCTTTAGGAATTCTTTATATTGTTTAATAAAAATTTATAATAAAAATGGAGGGGCAGTAGGTGTATACTGCCCTTTTGTTGTTTATAGAAAAGGATAAATATGGGAAAAAAGAAAAAAGATAAAAAATTAATAGGTATTTTTAGAGCCAACGAAAAAGGATTTGGTTTTATAGAGCTTGAAGATGAGAAAGAAGAAGATATATTTATTCCTTCTAAAAGTGTAAATGGAGCATTAAATGGAGATGAAGTGCAATTTGCAATTACAAAAAATAAAGAAGGAACAAGAAGAGCGGAAGGAAAAGTCACAAAAATATTAAAAAGAGATAAAGAGAGTGTTGTTGGGATTTTTCAAAAAAATAAGAGCTTTGGTTTTGTTGTACCAGATGACAAAAAATTTGGCACAGACATATTTATTTCAAAGAAAAATTGTAAACAAGCTAGAAATAATGATAAAGTAATAGTAAAAATATTAAAATATCCAGAAAAAGGTAAAAATGCAGAAGGTGAAATTATAGAAGTTTTAGGTGGAGTAAATGAAGCTGGAATAGATATGCTAAGTGTAATAAAAGAGTTTGATTTACCAAATGAATTTCCAATTTTTGTAAAACAAGAAGCAGAAAAAATACCACAAGAAATTGAAGAGAAAGAAATAAAAAATAGAAAAGATTTAAGAGATGATATAATATTTACTATTGATGGAGAAGATGCAAAAGATTTAGATGATGCCATTAGTGTAAAAAAGACTAAAGATAACACATATATATTAGATGTTCATATAGCGGATGTAAGTTACTATGTAAAAGAAGGAAGTTTTTTAGATAGTGAAGCTATTAGAAGAGGGACAAGTGTATATATGTTTGATAGAGTAATACCAATGCTTCCTTTTGAATTATCAAATGGAATTTGCAGTTTAAATGCTGGCACAGACAGATTTGCACTTTCTTGCACAATGGAAATAGATCAAAAAGGAAATGTAATTTCTTCAGATGTATATAAATCTGTAATTAGAGTTACAGAAAGAATGAGCTATACAGATGTAAATATAATATTAAATAATTTAGATGAGAAAATAGTAAAAAAATATAATAAATATGTTGAATATTTTAAATTAATGGAAGAGCTTGCACATATATTAAAAAACAGAAGATTAGTTCAAGGTTATTTAAATTTAGATATTCCTGAAAGCAAAATAATATTAGATAAAAATGGAAGAGCTATAGAAGTAAAAAAATATGAAACAACTTTTGCAAATGAGATTATAGAACAATTCATGTTAACTGCTAATGAAACAATAGCAGAAAAATTTTATTGGCTAGAAGCACCATTTATTTATAGAGTGCATGAAGAACCAGATTATGATAAAGTACAAGAAACAAATAAATTTTTATTTAACATAGGACACAAAATAAAAGTAAGTAAAGAAAATATTAAATCAAGAGCTTTTTCAGATGTTTTAGAAGCATTAAAAGGAACTGAATATGAAAAAGTAATTTCAACATTAATTTTAAGAACATTAAAAATAGCAAAATATGAGCCAGAAAATAAAGGCCATTTTGGAATTGCAAGTTCATATTATTGTCATTTTACATCTCCAATTAGAAGATATCCAGATTTATTTATTCATAGAGTAATTTCAAGATATTTAAATTATGGATATAATATGCCAGAAGAAGAATATATGGAATTACAAGCAAAAGCTAAAAAATATGCAGAAACATCATCAGACACTGAAAAAATAGCAACAAAAGCAGAAAGAGAAGCAGAAGACATTAAAAAAGCAGAATTTATGGAAGATAAAATTGGAGAAATTTATGACGGAATAGTATCTTCAATAACTTCTTTTGGAATGTTTGTAGAGTTAGAAAGTACTGTAGAAGGTTTGATTAGATTCGAAAATATGGGAAGAGAATATTTTGTTTATGATGAAAACAGAAAAACATTAATAGGCGAAAGAACTAATAGAGTATTTAAAATAGGAGATAAAGTAAAAATAAGAGTAATTGAAGCAAATAAAAGTTTAAGAAAAATAGCTTTTGAGCTATTTGAAGAAGAGGAAGAATGCGAATAAGCTTATAAATAGAACGATAAAACCAATATAAAAGTTTTAGATGTGAGGAAAAAATGATAAAGAAAAACGAAGAATATATAGTAGAAATAATTGATAATGGGTTTCAAGGAGAAGGAATAGCAAAAATAGAAGGAATGACAATATTTATTCCAAATGCAATAAAAGAAGAAAAGATTAAGATTAAAATATTAAAAGTGAATACAGCGCATGCTTTTGGTAAAATTATAGAGATTATAAATCCTTCTCCAGATAGAATTAATCCAGATTGTGAAACATATTCTAAATGTGGAGGATGTGCTATACGTCATGTAAATTATGAAAAAACAATAGAAATGAAGAAAGATGCGGTAGAAAGCACATTAAGAAAAGCTTTAGGAAGAGAAATAAAAATATCAGAAGTAATTAAAATGGATAATCCATATTATTATAGAAATAAAGTTCAAATGCCATTTGCTTATAACAAGAAAACAATATTTGGATATTATAAGAAAAAAAGTCATGAAGTTATTCCGATTGAAAAATGTTATTTGCAGTCAGATGATAT
>JAZROJ010000118.1:0-6170 GCA_045648625.1 Candidatus Scatovivens sp. | reverse complement strand
TAAACAAGTTATTACTATAGGTAAAAACAAATCTAATCTTATTTGTTATGATAATAAGTTTCTTTCAGATACTCAAGCAAGAATTGTTTTTTTTGATGGTAAATGGAGAATAGAAAATCTTAATCCAAAAATAAATATTTTTATAAATAATAGGGTTATGATAGGTAAAGAAAAAATTTTATTCAATGGCGATATTACTTTTATTATGGGATTAAAAATAATAATACTTGGTAATACAATATTTATAAATAATCCTAATAATAGTGTTATTTATAATTCAAATTCATTTAAATTACTTTTAGATACTAATAATCTTAATAAAAATGCCATGCCTTATCAAGATGATTCAAAAATAACAGATTTCTATTCTGAAAAAGAATACTTTACTAGAGTACCTAGAATTACAAATGTAATAGATAATAAAACAGTACAAATTGTCCCTCCTCCTGATAAGTCAGATAATGAAGAAATGCCTCTTTTATTATCTATGGGTACTTCCTTATCTATGGGTACAATGTCAGTAATAACAATTTTAAGAGCAATAGATTCTTACTCATCAGGAAGAGCTACAAAAAAAGAAACAATTTTTTCTCTAATCACTGCTGGAACGATGTTAGTTAGTATGATTGTTTTTCCAATGTTAATAAAACTTTATACTAAAAGAAAAACTAAGAGAAATGAATTAAAACGACAAAAAAAATATTCAGAATACTTAAAAAACAAAAAAAAGGTTATTGCACAAATAAATGAAAAACTAAAAGCTTTACTATTTGAAAATAATCCTTCTGTTGAAGAATGTACTCAAATTATATTATCAAAAAGCCCTCGCTTATGGGAAAGAAAAATTGATGATTCGGATTTTCTAAATGTTAGATTAGGAATTGGAGATGTCGAATCTGAAATAAAAATAGATTATAGTGAACCAGAATTTTCCATGATCGAAGACTTTTTGGTTGATGATTTAAACAATATTGTAAAAGAATCAAAAATACTAAAATCAGCTCCAGTAACAATATCTTTAGCAAACAAAAATATTCTAGCTATTATAGGTAAAAATCCTGTTGAATTTAAAAGATTTGTACAAAATATTTTACTTCAACTTATAACATTTCAACATTATGAAGATTTAAAATTAGTATTCTTTTTAAACAAAGATACTTCAAAAAATTGGGAATATGTAAAAATGCTACCACATATCTGGGATACTTCAAAACAAGTGCGTTTCTTTGCTGATGATTTTGAGGAAATGAGTGAAATCTCTAAATTTTTAGAAGCAATTTTTAAGAAAAGATTAGAAACAAAACCAGATGAAAATAAAAAAATAAGTTATTCTACACATTATCTAATTATTACTGATGATTATAAAAAAGTAGAAAAACTAAAAATAATTTCAGACATTTTAGAAAATAATGTAAATATTGGTTTTAGTATTTTGTTTCTTACAAATGATTTAATGTTACTACCTCGAGAATGTAATAATTTTATTAATATAGATTCTGGTAATGGTCAAGTTTTCGAAAATGAAATATCATTAAAAAGTAGAAAATATTTTAATTTTGATACTTCTCTTATCATTTTCTTTGAAAAAATATGTGAGGTACTTTCTAATATTCCAATAGAAGTAACAATTGAAGATAAGAAAAATTCTTTACCTACAAATTATACATTTTTAGACATGTATAATGTTGGTCAAATAGCAGATTTGAATATTTGGAAAAGATGGACTACAAATGATGATACTAAAACTTTAACAGCACCTATAGGTGTGGATGCTTCAGGAGAATCAATTTCACTTGATATTCACGAAAAATATCATGGGCCTCACGGATTAATTGCAGGAACTACAGGTTCTGGAAAAAGTGAATTTATTATTACATATCTACTTTCTCTTGCTGTTAACTATCATCCAGATGACGTAAACTTTATATTAATAGATTATAAAGGTGGAGGATTAACAGGAGCTTTTCAAAAAGGTGATATCATTCTGCCACATATTGCTGGAACTTTAACAAACTTAGATAAAAATAATCTACATAGGTCTTTAGTATCTATCGAAAGTGAATTAAAAAGAAGAGAAGTTATTTTTAATGAAACAAGAAATATCACAGATGAAGGTACAATTGATATTTATAAATACCATAAACTATATCATCAAGGTGTAGTTAAACAACCTCTTCCTCATTTATTAATTGTTTGTGATGAGTTTGCCGAATTAAAACAACAACAACCAGAATTCATGGAAGGATTAATTAGTGTATCTAGAATTGGTCGTAGTTTAGGTGTTCATCTTATTTTAGCTACACAAAAACCTTCTGGAGTTGTAAATGATCAAATACGAAGTAATAGTAAATTTGCTATCTGTTTAAAAGTACAAGACAAAGGTGATAGCAATGATGTTATAAAAAAACCAGATGCAGCTTTTCTAAAACGTGCTGGACAATTTTATATGCAAGTAGGAAATGATGAGTATTTTTATTTAGGTCAATCAGGTTGGGCTGGTGCACCTTACATTCCTTC
Source organism: Candidatus Scatovivens sp. (assembly GCA_045648625.1). Classification (GTDB taxonomy): domain Bacteria; phylum Bacillota; class Clostridia; order TANB77; family CAG-508; genus Scatovivens. Next base: position 3,653 of record JAZROJ010000118.1, on the reverse strand, counting down.
AACAATTGTAGAAAAAAAAGTAGATGATTCTATAGAATTTGTTTCTGATACTGGAAATATAATTCTAACAGTAAACGACGCTCCTCAAAAGAACGTAAAAGCTGAAGGAGAACAATTAACAAATATTGTTAAACATATATATGATTTAGGTTCTAAATATAATATAAAACCTAGACAACTTTGGTTAGATAATATTCCTAATACAATTTATCTACAAGATGTTAAAGATAAATACAAAGTACAACCAGAACCATATTCTATAAAACCTATAATTGGTGAATATGACAATCCTTATAACCAAAGTCAAGGAATAGTACAGTTAGACTTAATGAACTCAGGTAATATTATACTTTATGGAAATGCCGAAAGCGGAAAAGAAACATTTTTAAGTACAATGATATTTGATTTAATAAAGACTTATACTGCAGAACAATCTCAAATTTATTTATTAGATTTTGGAACAGAAGCTTTGAAAATCTTTAAAGATGCTCCTCAAATAGGAGATATATTATTTATAAATGATACTGAAAAATTTAGCAGATTTTTTGATATGATACAAAATGAACTTGTAAATCGTAAAAATATATTATCTGATTATAACGGTGATTATAAATTGTATTTAAAAACAGGGCCAGAGCCTATGCCTTTAATTACTGTTATTATTAATAACTATGAAGCTTTTGCTGAAAATTATGAAAGCAAATATGAAGAAACAATATTTACTCTAACTAGAGAAGCTTCAAAATTTGGTATATTATTTATATTTACTGTATCATCAAGTAATAGCATCCGTTACAGATTAGCTCAAAACTTTAAACAAAAAATATCTTTACAAATGAATTCAGCTGATGAATATTCTTCTATTTTTCCAACTGCAAGAAACAAATTCTTACCTCGTATTTTTGGTAGAGGATTTATTACTATAGAAGATAATTTATATGAATTTCAAACTGCAAAAATTATTAATTCCGGTGAATATAATAATTACATAAGAAATGAAATAAATATTCAAAAACAAAAAAATAAAATTAAAGCACCTGCTGTACCAGTTATGCCTGAAAAAGTTACTTTTGAATTACTAAAAAATCATATAAAAGATATTTCTTCACTCCCAATAGGAATTACACGTAATGAATTAAAAGTATATAACTTCGATTTCAAGAAAAGACTTTTAAATGTAATTACTTCAAAAAACATAGAAGATTCAGCTGTTTTTGCTATAAAATTAGCTGAAGAAATCAAAACTCTAAAAGATGTAAAAATAGCTTTCTTTGATTTAGAAGGTATTTTATCAAGTAAAAAGCCTGATATAATATCAATTTTTCCAGCATTAGTTTCTGCTATTGAACAAAATAAAGATTCGTATGTTATGTGTATTATTATTGGAATAGAAAAATTTTTAAATGAATTCGAAACTATTGGTAATGAATTTATTAATACTTTAAAAACTTTAGAAACATCTGGTAATTGTAATTTTATACTAGTAGATACTGTAGCTAGATTCCAAAATCATGAATATGATTCATGGTTTACACAGTATATATCTAAAGAAGATGGTATTTGGGTTGGAAACGGTATAGAAAATCAATATATGATTAATGTAAATGGAGATAAAAAGAATATTTTAAATAATTGTGGAAGAAGTTATGGTTATGTAATTAAAAAAGGAAAACCAACTATTATGAAACTTCTAGAAATGGAGGAAGAAAATGAAGAAAACGAATAAAATTTTAGTAAAATTATATGTTCCTTTAATAGAAATTGAACATTATGTATGGCTTCCTATTAATAAAAAAATTTATGAAATAATCGACTTATTAGTAAAATCCATAAATGATTTAGTTGGCGGTTATTATGTTCCTTCTTCTACTCCTCTACTATATGATAAACAAACTGCAAAACCTTACGACATTAACTTAGATGTAAAGAAAAATAAAATTAAAAATGGTTCTGAAATTATATTAATTTAAAACTTTTGTTGCTTTACTTCTAGTTTTGTCGAAAACATTGATTTTTCTAGTAAAACATGGTATAATATCAACATAATGTTGTAAAAATCAATATTATGTTCAACATCCTATACAATATATTATTGGAGGTATAAAATGACCACTGTATCTACAACAAACCATTCTCAGACACCGGTCGAACATCAAATTACTATTAAGCATCTTGTTGAGATGCGAAATGAAGCTTTTGATGCTAAACGTTTTAAAGAGGTATTTGAACTCACAGAAAAAATTAAGCAAATGTGCCAGAAAAAAGAGTAGTTTAACTGCTCTTTTTTCTTTTTATTCAATGCTAAAATTTCTAATATAAATAAATTTATATATATAAGAAACTACTAGAAAAATAAAATTTATATTTTGTTGTATTATTCCTATATAAATTTATAACTTAATAACTCAATATCATTTGAAACAAAGTTTTCATTATAATCCACTTTCTCTCGCAAACTTGTTGATATATATTTCTTGTTATCATCTGGAAATACTGTTACTATATTTCCCCCATTTTTTTCTTTTGCTAATATACTTGCAATAAAATTAGCGCCTGATGATATTCCTACACCTAATCCCAAATCTCGAGCAAGCTTTCTAGACATATTTATAGAATCATCATCATTTACAACTATAATCTCATTTATCAATTCTTTTTTTACTATTTTAGGTATAAAATCATCACCTATTCCCTCTATTTTGTGTTCTCCCATTATTTTATTCTGTGATAATAATGGCATTTTATCTGGTTCTAAAGCATATATTTTTACATTATTATTCTGTTCTTTTAATCTTTTAGAAACACCTATTAAAGTCCCTCCAGTACCTATTCCAGAAACAAATCCACCTATCTTATTTCCTAATTTGTCTATTATTTCTTTTCCTGTAGTTTCATAATGTGCTAATACATTATTTTCATTTTCAAACTGATTACTATAAAAAGCATCATTTTTTTGAGCATATTTTTTTGCTTCTTCTATAGCTTTTTTAAATCCTCCTTCTTCTTTTGATATTAGTATAACTTCAGCATTATACATCTCCATAAGCTTTCTTCTTTCTTCACTTACCCAATCAGGCATATATATGCGCACTGGATTTCCATAAAAAGCTCCTAAAGCAGAAAGTGCTATACCAGTATTTCCACTTGTAGCTTCTACAATCCCCTTCCCTTTTGTCAATTCTTTATTTTTATAAGCTTCTTTAATTACATAATAAGCCACTCTATCTTTTATGCTTCCTGTTAAATTAAATGATTCTAATTTTGAATAAATAAATTCTTTTTTTCCTTTGTATTTATAATTTATTTTTATCATCGGTGTGTTCCCTATTCTATTATCCATAATATTCCCCCTTATTTTATATTATATTATTTTTAATCATTTATGCCAAAAAAAAACTATGTAAGTAATAAATATTACCTACATAGCCTATATATTATTTATATATTACTATTGTAGGTACGAGTTTTAGCACTCATACCTACAATGGTATCAGTGCTATTTCGTACAACAACAATTAAATATATAATTTCTTTCCATATTTTATAATCCTTTACCTTTAATATAAATTATTATAATAATTTATTTTTTATTTGTCAAATTTATTTTTCCAAATATTCTTTTATTTTCTCAATATTATCAAAGTTTTTACTAT
>JAZROJ010000117.1:0-8562 GCA_045648625.1 Candidatus Scatovivens sp. | reverse complement strand
ATGAAAAAGAAAAAAATACAAAAAAAGATATAACTTCTAAAAGTATAGTAAAAACTAAAAATAAAAGAAAAGAGCCAAAGATTGAAGAAATAGAAATAACTTATGATGAGGAAGAAGATGATGAATCTAATTGGGAGGATGAATAAATCCTATTATTTTAGTACAACAACTAAGATTATGGTTTTATTTATTTAATAAAATTTAATAGAACTTAATTAAATGAAAAAGGCCAATCCACATGGGTATTTTGCAATGTGGATTGGCCTTTGAAGTAGTTCTAAATCAGAACTTTTGCATGAAATTTAACATTTCAGCAAAGTGTTTTTTTCACAGTTATTTACAATTTCTTTCGGCTTTATAGATGAGACCTTCATAAATATCAAGAATTTTTTGGTAATTTTTCATAAGCATTTCTGCTTTTTCTATATCTCTTGAATATTCATCTTCGAGACCCATATGAATAGCCCATGCAGCGTTTTCAACGCAAGGTGATTTTAAGGCTTCTTCTACAAGAATCAGTGCATCATGTGCATCTGAAATGCAAGTGGGGATAGAAAAATCCATCATATTTTCCTCCAAAACACAGTCTGTTTGACTATATTGTTTTAATTCCAAATCTTGTTCAAAGTGTTTGTTTTTCCTACCATTTTTTTTCGCAACAGAAATTTTTTTATCACGATATTTGCGAATTTGCTTCTGCTTAGAAACAAAATCGTCATAATCGTAATTTTGAGGTTCTTCTGTTTCGGCCAATGAATATAGCATTGAATCAATTGTATCGAAAATCATTTCAAAACAATATCCATAAGTGCTGGTCAGAAAATTCCTAAAATCTTCATAGGAATCATTGAACGTATGTTGTAATTTGACATAGATTTTTGATAATTCTTCATCAGGATAGTCTTCAAGTTGTGTTCCTATTTCGAACAACAAACAATTTAAAGAATCCAAATAAAGAATCCATTTAAAAACTTTTTTGTGATTATATAGAAGCCCAAAAAGCTTGGAATTTTTTTCAAAAATATTACCATAACTTTTTAATACTTGTGAAATAAAATCACGTTTGTTTTGCTTTTCTATATCAAATCTATGTTTGGAATAGGGCTTAGGGAAACGAGTAAAAGTTTCTTCTTCGAAGATCAATTTACCAGAAGAATATATACTGTTATAAGGCTTTTTGTGGTTGACAGATAAGGAAATATCTGTCTGCCCGCCAAAATCAGTTAATTCTGACAAATTCCGAATTGTTTTCACTGTACTCATAAGCACACTCCTTAAGATGTATTCTTTAAGGGAATCCCTCAAAGTGTGTATAGTATAACACAGATAATATGAAGTTTCAATGAATTTTGTGTAAATGTTGAATGTAACTAAAGGTTTGTGATAAAATAAATTTGAAAAAATAAAAAAGTAAAGGAAGAATTATGGTTGAATTAAATAAAGATATCCAATTTGTAAAAGGAGTTGGACCTAATAGAGTTAAACTATTAAATAAATTAAATATATTTACTTTAAATGATTTGATTACATATTTTCCAAGAGAACATGAAGACAGAGGAAAAATAAAACAAATTGCAGAACTTGAAAACGGAGAAGAAGCTCTTATTTGTGCTTTTCCAGTAGGAAGAATAAATGAAATACATATTAGAAAAAATTTAACTTTATATAAATTGATTGTAAAAGATGAAACTGGCACAGCACAACTTACTTGGTACAATCAATCTTATTTAAAAAATACTTTTAGACAAGATACAAGATACAAGTTTTATGGGAAAGTAAGTAATAAATTTGGTAAAATTGAAATTGCTTCTCCTGTGTATGAAACAGAAAATTCAAGCAGAAATACAGGAAAAATTATACCAATTTATCCACTTACATATCAATTATCACAAAATGTCATAAGAAAGATTATTGAAGGAGCTATTTTAGAAGTTGACGGAAAAATGGAAGAAACTCTTCCTCAATATATGTTAGAAAAATATGGGCTTTATGATATTAATAAAGCTATAAAACAGATTCATTTTCCAGACAATTTTGCTACATTTAATTTAGCAAGAAAAAGACTTGTTTTTGAAGAATTATTATCAATGCAATTAGCTTTACTTAGTTTAAAAAACAGATATGAAATAAAAGAAAAAGGAATTGCATTTAATAAAGATGCAAAAATGTCTGATGTAATAGATTCTTTGCCATTTAAATTAACAAAAGCTCAGCTAAGAGTTTTAGAAGAAATAGATAAAGATATGGAAAATGAAAAACCAATGAACAGATTATTACAGGGGGATGTAGGCTCTGGAAAAACAGTAGTAGCTTTAACTGCTGCCTATAAAGCTGTTAAGAGTGGTTATCAAGCTGTAATTATGGCTCCAACAGCAATTTTAGCATCTCAACATTTAGAAAGCTTTAATGAAATTTTAAGTGATTCAGGAATTAGATGCGAATTATTAATTAGTGGAATAACAAAAAAGAAAAAAGAAGATATTTTAAAAAGATTAGAAAATGGCGATATAGATATTTTAATAGGAACACATGCAGTGTTAGAAGAAAATGTAATATTTAAAAATCTAGGTCTTGTTGTAACAGATGAGCAACATAGATTTGGAGTAAGACAAAGAACTAAAATTGCAGAAAAAGGTAAAAATCCTGATGTGCTTGTTATGACAGCTACACCTATTCCTAGAACTTTAGCTTTGATTTTATATGGAGATTTAGATATTTCTATTATAGATGAATTGCCTCCGAATAGAAAGAAAATAGAAACATATGCTGTTACAAAAGGAATGGAACAAAGAGTAAATGCTTTTGTTTCAAAAAATATTGATGAAGGAAGACAGTGTTATATAGTATGTCCATTAGTTGAAGAAAATGAAGAAATAAATGCAAAATCAGTAATGGAGCTGTTTGAAGAATATAAGAAAAATGTTTTTCCTCAGTACAGGGTAGAATATTTACATGGAAAAATGAAACCAAAAGAAAAAGATGCAATTATGGAACAATTTAAAAATGGAGAAATAGATATTTTAATATCAACAACTGTTATTGAAGTAGGAGTAAATGTTCCTAATGCTAATATTATGATTATCGAAAATGCAGAAAGATTTGGTTTAGCACAGCTTCATCAATTAAGAGGAAGAGTTGGAAGAGGAAAATATCAATCATATTGTGTTTTAAAATATCAAGGTAATTCGCGGAATTATAAGAGAAAGAATGAAAGTTATTTCTAGTACAAATGATGGTTTTGTAATTTCTGAGAAAGACTTAGAATTGCGTGGTTCTGGTGAATTTTTTGGAACTAGACAACATGGTATACCAGAATTTAAAATAGCAAATTTATTTGAAGATATTGCAATGCTAAAAACAGTACAAGGAATTTGCATGGAAATAATGGATAAAGATCCAATGCTAGAAAAAGAAGAAAATAAAACTTTGAGAAAATTAGTAGATGAAAAATTTAAAAACAGAATAGAAATTTAAGTTTAAAAATTATAATAATTTAAATGTGAAAACTATATGAAATAAGCTAAATAAGAGTAGAATTTGTTGACAAATCAAGGAAAAGATAATAAAATATATGTGTTAAATTTTAGGAAAAAAGAGGATGTTGAATGAAAATATTTTTACTAATAATAGGAATAATTTCATTGGTGTGTGGAATAAAATTTGTTTATGATGCAAGACCAATAGTAAAAAAATATTTTGGATTTGGAGATAGAAATGAAGCTACATTAGGATTAAAAATCTTTGGATTCATTTTTGTTATAATTGGTGGTTTACTATTATATTTTAATTTTTAAAAATACAAAATAAAATAGCAAAAATTTATACTTATCAATCAAGAACTGAATTTTTGCTGAGAGGAGATAAAATGAGAATTATATACAAAGGTCAAGAAATAGAAGTACAAGAAGGTATTACAATAAGAGAAGCTTTAAAAGAACAAATTGCAAATGGAGATGTAGAAGAGGTAATAGCAGCAAGATTTAATAACAATATAGAATCATTAAATTTACCTATACATAAAGATGGAGAAATAGAATTATTTAATAGACAAGATAGAGATGGAAGAGAAATATATATAAGAGGTTTGTTATTCCTTATGTGTAAAGCTTTTTCAGAAGTATATCCAAAAGCAAACTTAACTGTTGATTATCAATTATCTAATGCTATGTTTGGTAGTGTAGATAATATGGAAATCACAGAAGAAATGATTTTAAATGTTAAAAATAAAATGCTAGAAATTATTTCTAAAGATATGCCAATAACAAAAATAGTAATGACACAAGAAGAAGCAGATGAATTTTATAAAAAAGAATTTTCATTAAGAGGTAGATTACAAACAGATATAGATAAAGAAAAAGTTTCTTTATATTATTGTGAAGATTATTACAATTATTTTTATGGTACAATGCCAATATCAACAGGTTTTGCTACTATATTTGATCTTGTAAAATACAGAGATGGTTTTTTAGTAAAATATCCAAGTAAAGCAGAACCTTATGTTATACAACCAAATAAAGATACATTAAAACTAAAATCAGCTTTAGATGAATATGATGAAATAAATAAATTAATGAGAATAGATACTGTACATAGATTAAATCAAAAAATTAGAGCTGGAAAATTAAAAGAATTAATCTTGTTCTCTGAAGCTTTACATGAAAAGAAGATAGCTGAAATAGCTAATAAGATTAAGCAAAGAGGAAATGTAAGAATGGTCTTAATAGCTGGGCCTTCTTCTTCAGGAAAAACAACATTTGCTGGTAAATTAGGTATGAGCTTAAGAGTAAATGGAATAAAACCAGTTACTATTTCTGTTGATAATTATTTTGTTGAAAGAGAAAATAATCCTAGAGATGAACAAGGAAATTATGATTTTGAATGTATAGAAGCACTTGATGTAGAATTATTTAATAATCAATTAATTGATTTGTTAGCAGGTAAAGAAGTGGCCCTTCCTACTTTTAATTTTACAACAGGACACAAAGAATACAGAGGTAATACTTTAAAATTAAAAGAAGATGAAATATTAATAATAGAAGGAATTCACTGTTTAAATGATAAATTAACTAGCTTAATACCAAAAGAAGATAAATTCAAAGTATATATAAGTGATTTGACAGTTTTGAATATAGACTACTATAATAGAATTTCAACAACAGATACAAGACTTATAAGAAGAATTGTTAGAGATTACAGATTTAGAGGATATTCAGCTGAACAAACATTAAAAACTTGGTATTCTGTTAATAGAGGAGAACAAAAAAATATATTTCCATATCAAGAAGAAGCAGATTGTATGTTCAATTCATCTATAGTATATGAAATTGCTGCATTAAGAAATTATGTAGAACCACTATTAAAAGAAATACCAGAAACTTCAAAAGTATATAGTGAAGCAAAAAGATTATTAGCTATGCTTCAATATTTTGAACCAGCCCAAACAGAATTAGTTCCAAACAATTCTTTACTTAGAGAATTTATTGGAGGAAGCATATTTGAATCTTAAAATTTAAAAAAGAGAAAAAATTAAAATAAATCATACAGAGATTTGATATAAAAAATATATAAATGGGTTTATAGGTAAAACCCACTTAAAAACCTAAATATATTATATAAGGAAATATATAATTAGTTATATATAATAAAAAAATGCCGAATTTTACAGTAATTGATGAAGAATTTGAATGTGAACATTGTGGAAAACATGTGCAAAAGTTAGGGTATTCATGCAGAAATCATTGCCCACATTGTTTGCATTCAAAACATGTTGATAAAAATCCAGGAGACAGAGAAGAAACTTGCCATGGAACTTTAGAGCCAATAGGGCTAGAGATAGACAGCAAAAAAGGATATGTAATTGTTTTTAAATGTAAAAAATGTGGAGCTATTAGAAAAAACAAAGCAGCTGAAGATGATAATATGGATTTAATCATAAAATTAAGTGTTGCAAAATAAATTGCAAAGTATAAAATTTACAGATAATAAAAAGGACGCAAAAGATGAATAAAAAAAATATAATTAGAGTGGTTTTATTTGTTCTTATTATATTATGGGCCATACTAGTATTTAATATGTCACATCAGCAAGGAAATGAATCTAGTGGGTTAAGTAAAAAAATAACATCAATGTTTTTTAAAACAGAAGAACAAATAGAAAAGATAGAGCCAATTGTTAGAAAAATAGCTCATTTTAGTGAATATGCCATAGGAGGGATCTTATTTATAAGTTTGTTTTTAACTTATGAATGGTCACTAAAAAAACAAACAGCGATATCTATATTGCTAGGAGTATGGTATGCGATATTTGATGAAATACATCAATTGTTTGTACCAAATAGACATGGGAGTATAATAGATGTAGGGATTGATTCTTTAGGAGTTATTTTTGGAGTGTTTTTAGTAATTTTTTTATATAAAAAATGTTTGAGAATTAAAAACAAATGTTAAAAAAAAGTAGAAAATATTTATATTATAAAGGATAGTAAAAATATATAATACTTTAAGTAATAGTAGAGGATATAGGAAACCTTAAAAACCTAAATAAGTAAAGTGAGAAGGAAAATTTAATGATTGATTTTAAAAAAATAATAGCAGAAAAAATAGCTAAAGTTGCTGAAATAGAAGCAGAAGAAATTTTAAATTATATAGAAATACCACCAAATAAAGAAATGGGAGATTATGCTTTTCCATGTTTTAAACTTGCAAAAACTTTAAGAAAAGCACCACCAGTGATAGCAAATGAGTTAAAAGAAAAAATAGAAGCAGATGAGTATATAGTTAAAATAGAAATTGCGGGTGGATATTTAAATTTTTATATAAATAAATATATTCTTACAAAAACAGTACTTGAAGAAATTGATTCTAAAAAAGAAAATTATGGTTCAAACAGTAGTGGACAAGGAAAGAAAATTATAGTTGAATATTCTTCTCCTAATATAGCTAAACCTTTTCATATAGGCCATTTAAGAAATACAGTTATAGGTTCTGCTTTATATAATATTTACAAATATTTAGGTTATAACACAATAGGAATAAATCATTTAGGAGATTATGGAACCCAATTTGGAAAAATGATAGAGGGATATAAAAGATGGGGAGAAGAATATAATTTTGAAGAAAATCCTATTGATGAAAGCATGAATCTTTATGTAAGAATTAACAATCTTTGCAAAGAAGATGAAAGTGTTTTAGAAGCTTGTAGAGAAAACTTTAAGAAAATAGAAGACGGAGACCCTTACTGTGTTGAAGTATGGAATAAATTTAAAGAATTTAGCTTAAAAGAATTCGAAAAAATCTATGATTTATTAGGTGTTAAATTTGATTCATATAATGGTGAAGCTTTTTATTCAGATAAAATGGATGAAGTTATACAAAAACTTGAAAATAAAGGTGTTTTAAAAGATTCAGAAGGAGCAAAAATTGTAGATTTAGAAGATAAAGGTTTAGGAGTATGTTTAATACAAAAATCAAATGGTTCTACAATATATGCAACTAGAGATTTAGCAGCAGCTTTATATAGAGCTAGAACTTATGATTTTGATAGATGCTTATATGTTGTAGCTTATGAACAAAACTTGCATTTTAAACAAGTTTTTGAAGTCGCAAAACATCTAGATATTTCTGAAAAATGCTTAAAAGGTTTGGAACACGTAGCTTATGGTATGGTAAGATTAACAACAGGAAAAATGTCTACTCGTGAAGGAACTGTAATAAAAGTTGATGAATTATTAAAAGAAGCAATAGATAGAGTTGAAAAAGTTATAGAAGAAAAAAATCCAGAAATGGAAAATAGACATGAAGAGGCTAAGAAGATAGGAATAGGAGCAATAATATTTAGTAATCTTTGTAGCACAATTATTAAAGATCAAGTATTTGATTGGAATATAGCTTTGAATTTTAATGGAGAAACAGGACCATATATCCAATATGTATATGTTCGTACAAAAAGCGTATCTGAAAAAGCTGGATATATTCCAAGTTTAGAAGAAATTAATCTGGAATTATTACAAGATAAAGAAAGTTTAAAAGTTATAAATACATTATATAATTTTGAAAACATATTAAATTCTGTTATAGAAAAAAGTGAACCATCAATATTAGCTAGATATTTAATAGAATTAAGTCAAGCATATAGCAATTTCTATAACGAAAACAAAATAATTGATGAAAATAAAGAAATTCAAAATGCGAGAGTATATTTAAATAATTGTGTAGGAACTGTTTTAAAAACAGGAGCAAAACTATTAGGAATTGAAATGCCAAACAAAATGTAAAGAATTGCTTGACAAAGTAGAAAAATGGATGTATACTATTTAGGTAACTTTGAGATAAAATTTATTTTTGACATATACAAATAGTCACTAAAGGAGGGATTTTCAAATGGCACAACCAAAAAGAAGATGGTCTAAAGCAAGAACAGGGTTAAAAAGATCTACATGGAAAATAGAAGAAGAAAATGTGTCAACATGCTCACATTGTCATCAACCAGTAAGACCACATACAGTATGTTCTAACTGTGGTTACTATGACGGAAAAGAAGTAATTGCAAAAAAAGCTGAAAAAG
>JAZROJ010000116.1:0-22169 GCA_045648625.1 Candidatus Scatovivens sp. | reverse complement strand
CGCCAAATAATTCTTTCATAAAATTATTTGATTTAGATAATGCAAATATAATTCCTATATATAAGATTTTTGTAATAGAATCTGCAAAAGTAGAATCTAATGAAAAAGATAATAATAAAATAAGAGAAACAAGAATTTGAGTTAATAACAGATTTAAAAATGTTTTTAACCAGATTTTAAAAAAATTTTCAGAAGAATTTAAAATAAGAGATAAAAAAGCAAAAGGACTAATTATTATGAAGATTTGAGTCATGATATAACGCAAAGAAAATGTTAATATTAAATTTATCATGCCACAACTTATAAAAGATTTTATAATTCCATTAAATGAAAAGATATCAAAAGAAGAATTATTTAAATAAATAAGTTTATTAATATTGGTTATGAAATTTGAAAAACATATTTCATAACCAAATAAGTTATGAGAAAGAATAGATATGGAATTAGTAATTAAAGATATTAAATTAATAATTTCTTCACAAATCCAAACAGAAGAGTTCATAATTGCTATAAAAATAATAGATTTAAAAATAAACTGTTTTGGGGATTCGATTTTTGTATATGTAATATGTGAAATTAAATAATTAATGGCATAATAAATGATAAAACCAAGAACGAGACTATTACATATTAACAATAAACCTGTATAGTTGGATTCTCCAATTATTTTTTTGAGAGAATTTGAGTGCAATATATCTGGCGTAATAAAAACGAGCTCGTCTAATATAGAATAAATAGAATTATCTATAGAAGAATAGAGTTTTGAAAAAATATCATTAATAGCATTTAAAATTAATTCACTTAAGTTAATTGAAGAATTTTTCATAAAACTCCTTTTTTAAAATAAAACTAAGTTAATAATGTTTCGAATAAAGATAATATTAAGTCTATGCATAATATGAAGCCATAAGAGAATAAACTACCACGAATTAATTTATTTCCTGTACGAATTTTTTCTTCATCACCAAAACTGAATTTTTTCATAAATACTCCACTACCAACAGCAACAGCTGCAGCGGGAGTTGATATTTTTAAAATATAACCTTCTATTTTTTCAAAAGCAGATGTGATAGTAGATACTAGCTTAGGCTCTGCTGCAAAAACTGAATATTCTAAAATATAATTTAGAAAAATAAATAAAATTGTAACAATAAAAAAATGTTTTTTAAATTTTTTCATAATATAAATTATAAGATTTTCTCCTTTCATTCATAATATATTTAATAAAATTAATACAATTATGAGCACTATATGAGGAAATAATAAAATATTTTGAAAGTGCTCCTCAAGTTTTTAATAAATGTATAGAAATTAATGTAAAAAATAGTCTTTTTCAAAGTAAGGTATCATTTTCAATTCTTTAGGCTCTAAAACTTTATATCCGTTAGATAAAAAACTTAGGCAGTGGAAAGTTTCTAAAGATTGTGAAAAAAATTTTGTATCATATATGTAATCATTTTGTGTATAAGTATTATAACTTTCAGACAAATTAGAATCCTTTGATATTAATTTATTTGTAATAAAATTTAATTTAGTTTCTTTTGCATTTTCAGAAATTGTTTTTGAAATTTTTTCTTTTTCTTCTTTACCAATTAGTTTTTGAGCTTCTTCAATAGTGAAAATATCATCTGTTCTAAACCAAAATTTGTTAATTAAATTTTGTAAAATAACTTTAGTAGAAATGTCGTCTTTTAAAGAGTTTTTTATAGAAGAATAACTTTGAGTTGCAACAATATTAATACATTTTGCTTCTCTGCATTGAGCGAAAAAATCAGCATCTGTTGAAGTAACATATTCATGATATTCATCACTTATAAAAACGCTTTTTCGTAAAGTTTTATTTGTACTTAATTTAGACAATACTTCTGTTTGAAAATCTAATTTTAGATAAGCTGCAATAATTTTAGAAAGATTTCTATATTCTGAAATATTCATATTTAAAACAACAATTTTTCCTTTTTCTAAAACTTCTTTAAAACCTTTAAAATTAATGTTTTCATAAGATGGACAAAATGTTTGTGCTACTTGATAATCTGAAATAAAAATATTTGTAATTCTACTAATTTCAGATTTTAATATGGAAAGGGTTCGAGAATCCAAGGAGAAAAATTCTTTTTCAAAAAATTCAATACAAGAAAGTAAATCAAAAACTTCTTGTTCAGAAAATTTTCCTGAAGTAAAAAGTTGTTTTAATTTTATTAATTTTTCAGAATAATATTCTGGAAACATAATTATTTTGTGAATTTCTGAAAAAGATACATAGTTATTGTTATAAAGTCTGCAAAATTTTATAGCTTCAGCTATAACTTTTTCAGCTTCATCTAACCAATAAGATTCAGAATTGTTTGGACTAAATAAAGTTAAAATTGTTTTAAGTCTATTAGCTAAAACGATAGGTTTTAAATCTTTTTTATCTAAAGGATTATATTTGAATTTTGAACTTAAATCTATTGTTATAACATCATTTAGTCTATTACTTTTTTGAGCAAAATCAATAACCTGCTTATAATAATTTCCTTTTACATCTAAAATTAACATTGCTAATTTTTCTTTTGGATTACTTGCTTGATATTCTAATAGTTGACGAGTAAAAGGATACATTGCAGAAGATGTTTTACCAGTACCAATAGTTCCAGTTATTAATATATTTTGATAAAGACCTTTTTCTTCAATAAACACTTGATTTTCTTCAGAATTTCCAACAAATAATTTTAAATCTGAAAGATTATTATTGCTAGGTAAATATTTGATTTTTTTAGAAAAAAGAAAATTTTTTTTATTAGAAAGTAAGAAATAAATTTTATTAAAAATAATAATATTAGAAATAAATACAGAAAAAAAATATATTTTTAATAATAAATTCCATGTTTGAGGATATACAGAAATAATGTCAAAAGGATGAATTGCGTAAGGGAATATTAATGATTTTGCAGTGAAAATTGGTTTAAAAATTAAGAAATGTAATGAAAATACTATTGATAAATATAAAGAAATACAAAAGAATTTTTTAAAAACTATTTTAATCGTTGTTTTTTAAATTCTAATTTGGAACCTTGCAAATTTTGCAAGAAAAAGATTTCAAAAATTGCATATAATGAATACATAATGAAAAAAATATGAATACCAAAACTTATGAAAAAGAGATTAGTAATAATATTCAAAAAATCACCTCTTTCATATTTTTTGTAATGATACAATATTTTTTTTAGTTTGTCTATACTTTTTTAAAATTTTATGATAAAATGTCAAAAATAAAGGGTTTATAGGTAATTCCTAATAAAAAACCTAAATATATTATAGAGGTTGGTATTAAAATGATAGAAAAAACAACAAAAATAGGAGAATTATTAGAAAAAAATCCAGAAAAAGCAGAAATTTTATTAAATGCAGGTATGCATTGTTTAGGATGTCCTTCTGCTCAAGCCGAAACACTAGAAGAAGCATGTGCAGTTCATGGAATTGATGTTGAAGAATTAGTAGCTGAATTAAATAAATAAAAAGTTAAATTTTAATAGTTATTAAAAAAAGATATATGAATTAAAAATTTTTCATATATCTTTTTTGATTTAATTTTTAAGTACAATTTAAATAGCATAATAAAATATATTTAGCGTAAAATAATAAATAATAATAAAAATATGTATGCAAATTACAAAAATAATGTTATAATTTAAATCTAGAAAGGGGAATTTCTTCAAAAATTTAAGATATATTTTTGTCCATCCAAAAAGATTTCCATTTCTAAATATGTGCTCATAGCTCAGCAGGATAGAGCAGTCGCCTCCTAAGCGACCGATGGTGGTTCGAGTCCGCCTGGGCACACCAAATATTATATTACCAAATAGGACTCGAAAAGGAGGAAAAAGAAAACAGCCCAGTGGACTGTTTTCCCGACGCGGCTAGCGAGTCCGCCTGGGCACACCAAATAAAAGGTCAAAACAAGGAGAAATATTGGAAGAGCTATTTATGAAAGAGGCCATAAAAGAAGCGAAAAAGGCCTATAAAAAAGAAGAAGTTCCGGTTGGGGCTGTAATTGTAAAAGATGGGAAGATTATAGCAAGAGCACATAATATAAAAGAAACTAAAAAAAACGCAGTAGGTCATGCTGAAATTTTGGTAATTCAAAAAGCCTGTAAAAAATTAAAGGCTTGGAGATTATTAGATTGCGAAATGTATGTAACCTTAGAGCCATGTTCTATGTGTGCTGGAGCATTAATAAATTCAAGACTTAAAAAAATTTACATAGGAACCGATGATCCGAAAACAGGAGCATGTGGGTCAGTATTAAATTTATTAGAAGATTATCCTTTTAATCATAAAATTGAAATTAAAAAATATATATTAAAAGAAGAGTGTGAAGGATTATTAAAAGAGTTTTTTAAGTTTTTAAGGGAGAAACGTAAATTTGAAAAAAAATAATGTATTAAAAAAATGTATATTTATTGCAGCTATATGTATATTATTAATGATTGTTTTTTCAATTATGGTAAAATATGATGTAGAAGGAGAAAAGCAATTACCTTTTTCTATTAGTAAGATATTATTAGTAAGTACGGTAGATGGAAATATAGTTGAGGACAATCAAAATTTATGGAATATAGATGTAACCCAAGTTAATGATGTATATATATATATTAATAAAACTATAGAAGAAGAAATAAGTATTAGTAGTATAACATTTAATAATTTTATTATTAATGAAGTACCCAAAAAAGGAAAAATAAAATTATTACGACCAACTGGAGAATTATCAAATTTATATTCTTCAAGTAATCAAGATTTTTTAGAGGATGGAATTACGTATCTAGGAGGAACAGTAGATGATATGAAATCCTTAGAAATTGGGAATAATGGTGGTATTGTAGGATTTAGAATTTCCCTTGAAGAATTAGGTTCATATATATCTAATGAAGAAACAGAAATTATTTATGATGGTCGACTTTTGTCGAATTTAGGGGTTACAGAAGAAGAATTAAAATTTGATATGTTTTTTGATATTATTATAGAAACAAGTGATAAAGTAAAATATAAAGGAACAACTTCTTTAACAATGCCTGTAAAAGGTTTTTCAGAAAAGGGTTCGGAAAATTTAGAAATAACAGATTTCACAAATTTAGTGTTTAAAAGAATTTAAAAAACTATTGCAAAAAGGTGAAATCCATTATATAATTCTAATTGTAATTTTGAATGGCTTTTCTTAAGGAAGGTATGCTTCAATAAAAAGCTATGAATCTCGTCAGGTTCGGAAGAAAGCAGCGATAAGTAGTGTATTTATGTGAGCTTGCATGCCTTCCTTAAGGGAAGCCATATTTATTTAATAAAAATATTGAATAACAAAACTAGAGAAAAAGGAGGAGTATATATGGCATATACAGCTCTTTATAGAAATTTTAGACCAGCTAAATTTGAAGATATGGTAGGGCAAGATCATATAACAAGAACATTGAGAAATCAGATTATGGCTGGACGTGTAGGGCATGCGTATTTATTTAATGGTGGAAGAGGAACAGGAAAAACTACTTCTGCTAAAATATTAGCTAGAGCCGTAAACTGCTTAAATCCGCAACAAGGAGAGCCTTGTAATGAATGTGAAATTTGTAAGGAAATATTAAATGGCTCTTTAACTGATGTAGTTGAAATGGATGCTGCATCAAATAATAGTGTTGAAGATATTAGAAATATAAGAGAAGAAGTTAATTTTTTGCCTACAAAGGCTAAATATAGAGTATATATTATAGATGAGGTTCATATGTTATCAACAGGAGCTTTTAATGCATTATTAAAAACATTAGAAGAACCACCAGAACATGTTAAATTTATTTTAGCAACAACAGAGCCTCAAAAATTACCAACAACAATATTATCAAGATGTCAAAGATTTGATTTTAAAAAGATTTCAGAACAAAATATTATAAAAAGATTACAATTCATATGTGACAATGCAAAAATAAAAATCCAAGATGAAGCACTTCATATTATAGCAGTATTATCAGAAGGGCATATGAGAGATGCAATTAGTATCTTAGAAAGATGTAGTCAAGAAAATGTCCAAGAAATAACAGTTTCAGATGTTAAAGATTTAGTTGGACTTCCAAAATTGGAGTTTATTAATAAAATAGCAAGAGCTATAATAGAAAAAGATGAAATTTCTGCATTACAAACTATAGATGATGTTATAAATGAAGGAAAAGATTTATATAATTTTTTATGGGAAGTAATAAAATATTTTAAAGATATATTAGTTTTAAAAGCTACTAATAAGTTAGAATTATATTCTGCAGAAGAAATTGAAGAAATAAAAAAATTATCAGATTTAAGTGAAGAACAGTTTTTGTTAGATACAATATATATTTTATCAGAAATTGAAAATGATATAAAATGGTCTTCACAAAAAACTATAATGTTACAAACAGGAATAATAAAAGCTTGTAGAAAAAAAGCATTTTCAAATAGTGGTTCAGAAGAATTAGAAAAAAGATTGAAAATATTAGAAGAAAAATTAGAAAATTTAAAATTAAATCCTCAAAGTTTACAAACAAGTAGGCCAGTTGAAAATAAAGTACAAATAACAAAGTCTGATAAACCTAAAGAAGAGAATACTAAAAAAGAAGAATACATATTTGGGGATGTAAATACTTCATGGAAAAAAGTGATGGAAACATTAAAAACAAATGGAAAAATAAGATTATATACAGCTTTAGTTAATACAAGAGTTAATGAGTTAAATGATATGGTTTGGGAAATAGAATTTCCAAATGGATTAACATCTTTTAATGAAAAGATATTGCAAGATTCTACAAATCAAAAAGAATTGGTTATGCAAATTTTTAGAGCTACAGGAAAAGAAGTTCATTTAAAATATAAAGATACAAAAGGAAAGAAAGAAGAAAAACAAGTTAAATCTCCTATAGGAGATTTAGGAATAGATATAAATATAATAGAATAAAGGAGGAATACAAAATGAGTAAAAGAGGAGGATTTCCAGGAGGAATGGGAGGCTTCGGAGGTATGAATATAAACCAATTAATGAAAGAAGCTAAAAAAATGCAAGCAGATATGGAAAAATCTCAAGAAGAATTAACTTTAAGAGATTTTGAATCAACAGCTGGTGGAGGAGCAGTATATGTAAAAGTAAGTGGAGCAAAAGTAATTAAAGAAATAAAATTAAAACCAGAAGTAGTTGATCCAGATGATGTTGAAATGTTACAAGATTTAATTTTAACATCAGTAAATGAAGCTTTAAGAAAAGTTGATGAAGCACAAGCAAGTCAATTAGGTAAATATAATATACCAGGATTAATGTAATTTATTAGGGGAAAAAGAGATGTCATATTATTCACCATCTATAGAAAAATTAATAGAAAGTTTCGAAAAACTTCCAAGTATAGGACACAAAACAGCTCAAAGATTAGCATTTTATATGTTGGATATATCAGAAGAAGAAGCAAAAGAATTTACGGATTCTATAATAAATGCTAAAAAGAATTTGCATTTTTGTTCAAAATGTTTTAATATTTCTGATACAGATCCATGTAATATATGTAATAATCCAAAAAGAGATGAGGGTATTATATGTGTGGTTGAAGATGTAAGAGATGTAATTGCTATGGAAAGAACGCATGAATTTAATGGTGTATATCATGTTCTACATGGTTCAATTTCTCCAATGAATGGAATAGGTCCAGATAATATAAAAATAAAAGAATTGCTTACAAGAATAATGGATGGCAATATAAAAGAAATTATTTTGGCTACTAATCCTCGTGTAGAAGGGGAAGCAACATCTATGTATATATCAAAACTTGTAAAACCTCTAGGAGTAAAAGTAACTAGAATAGCAAGAGGAATTCCTGTAGGTGGAGATTTAGAATATACAGATGAAATTACATTAACAAAAGCCCTAGAAGGTA
Source organism: Candidatus Scatovivens sp. (assembly GCA_045648625.1). Lineage (GTDB taxonomy): Bacteria > Bacillota > Clostridia > TANB77 > CAG-508 > Scatovivens. Next base: position 14,259 of record JAZROJ010000116.1, on the reverse strand, counting down.
GAAGCGAAATGTAACACAATTTATTTTCATAAAATTTTGATGGAAACAAATAAGAGCACATAAATGTTTAATACATTAAATGTGCTCCTTTTATTTTTTAACAAATTTATAAATTAAAAATCTTCTAGAACGATTCTACAAATTTCAGAAGTGGCTTGTGGTTTAGATAAATTTTTAGTATTTTCTTTCATAATTTCGAAGTGCTCTTTATTTCGCGACAAATTCTTTAAAGCACGAGCAACATTGTCTCCTTTTTTTATCCATATTGCAACATCATTTTCTACTAAAAATTGTGCATTTTCTTCTTCCTGACCAGGTATCGGATTTATAATTACAATTGGAAGATTTGCAGCCAAACATTCTGTAACAGTTAAACCGCCTGGTTTAGTAATAACATAAGAAGAAATTGACATAAGTTCAGGAACTTTATTTGTATATTCTAAAATTTTTACTCTATCAAAAGAATTTGTTTGTTCTACTAATTCCTCAAATTTGTTTTTCATTCTTTTGTTTTTTCCAGCTATAGCAAGAATTTGCAAATTTTTAAATAAACGAATTAAAGCTTTTAGTACCATAAAAGTTGTATTTCGGCCAAGTCCAAATTCGCCTCCAGCAAAAAATAAAACAGTTTCTTTCTCAACAGAAAGATTCAAATCATTTAATATAGTTTTTTTATCAAAATCTTCTGAGAATTTTTTAGAAACCGGGATTCCAGTAACAAAAATTTTTTGATCATTAACACCTTCTTCTATCATGTCTGATTTCATTTGTTCATTTGCTACAAAGAAATAGTCTACATATCGATAAAGTACAAGCCATTGAGCATGAATATGATAATCAGTCAAAACAGTAGCAAGTTTACAATCTATTTTATCTTTTGATTTTAAAATTGCACACATTTGTGTTGAAAATGGATGAGTTGATATAACTAAATCAGGTTCATAATCTTGTAAAAGCTGATTCAGTTTAAGAGCCATTAATTTATTCGTAGTATTGCTAATATGTGAAAGAGCACCATTTTGTGAATTTTTATATACGTGTTTCCAAGCCCATGGAGCCTTTTTAGCCAATTCTTTATATGCTTCTGTTGAAACTTTGTTTATATATTTATTTATATATTCGATACAATCTACCATTTTTACTTCAATTTGTTTTCCGTAGGTATCTTTTAAATGGTTACAAATAGATTTTGCAGCAGACAAATGCCCTCCTCCATAAGAACCATAAAAAACTAAAATTTTTTTCATATTTTTTCCTTACTAAATAAAATTCCAAAATATTATAACATTAAAAATATAAAAAAACAAGAAATAAAATATGAAGAAATAAAAAGAAAACGTGATATCTTTGAGGGATATCACGTTTGGGCTAAATAAAGACTATATTAAATAGTAACAATAAGTTAGCCTAGGTAGACTTTAATGAAATGTCGGAGCATTCGCAAAAAAATGAATAAATCTGAAATTTTACGATTTTCATTTATGCTGTGACTAGTATCAGGTTCATCGTGTTTGGAATCAAACCGGGGTCCAAATATTACGCAATTAGGAAAAATGGTATTATAACCAATTCCATTTGCTATTGTAGGTAAAGTTGATTTGCATAAATATTTTTCATAAGAATTTAGTAAAAGTTCTATTTCTTTTGTATTTGTATCAACATATGTTGGTAGATAAAAATTATCATATGAGCATTCACAATAAAATTCTTTTGAAAAATTTTTAATGAAATCAACAATATCCTTTTCTGTTGTACCGGGCTTAATTCTAAAGTTTAGGTTAACAGATAAAGAATTGTTTCTTAACCTACACGTTGTAGGACATACTGTAGTTATTCCAAGATTTTGTTTCCCAGAAATATTGTTAGATGAGAAAAAACCAATTGCTTTCGCATTATATGTTGTCTTAAGAATTTTCATTAATTTGAAAAATCCCAAAAATTCTTCAGAGATTGAAGAAAGATGTGTATCGCAAGCGAGTTCGATTAATGGATTTTTTCCTCGTTCTGGAGTAGAAGAATGTGATGGATGTCCAGTGTATTCTCTAAAACTATTATTTAAAGAAATAATTGCCTTTTCAGGAATCATATTATTTGTACCGTTTGGAACAAATATATCAGAGATATTGTGCTGGTTAGAGGTACGCTTGAAATTTACTGTTAAGTCAAGATAACCTTTACAACCATTTTGCACACCATCACCATCAAGATTGATAGAGAATTTTGGCAAAGGATGACCTTCTTCAAAATAAGATTCCATATCTGTCCATTCAGTTTCTTCCGAAGATCCAACTATAATTTGCCATGTTGGTCGAATCGAGTTATCAAGCAAATAAATTGCATACAAAGATAGTATAATTGCAGCTTTATCGTCGATAACTCCCCGTCCAAAAATGCGTTTATTATAGATGGTTCCTAAAGGATTATAACTCCATTTAGTTTTATTAATAGGTACTGTATCTAAATGAGTAATAATTCCTAATTCTGGAATACTTTCTGGAATAGCGTTAATGGATTCTATAACAATTACTTTTCCTTTGCCTAAAAGTTTGGTTTGGAATCCCAATCTTTTTGCAATTTCTAAAATAATTGTTTGACATGCCTCAATACCAGGAGTATTTGAGACAGATTCTACAGATAATATTTGTAGAATATCTTGGATTAATGATTTCCGACATTTTTGAGTAAATTGTTTCATGTTGTTCTCCTTTTTTGGAAGTCCAAAATAATATTCTGTAAAGTTACATAATATATGATATCACACTTTATGAACACAGTCAAATATGAAAATGGAAATAATATACATATTTTTTAAACAAATGGAAAAAATAAAAAAAATAAATAAAGAAAGGATTTTTTTATGAGTAGTGAATTAAAAAGAAAAAGATATTTAATATCAGCTATTGTTGTATTATCAATTTTAACAATTTTGACAGGATATTATGCTTTTAAATTGAAAGAAAGATATACAATAACTATGCTTAATAATTATAATGAATCATTTAGTAATTTAGTAAATTATATGGATAATGTAGAAAATTATTTGGCAAAATCTATGATTACAAAAAGTTCAACTCATGCAGCAGAAACTTTAACAGAAATATGGAGAGACTCTAATTTGGCATTAGTGTATCTATCAAGAATACCATTAGAAGATGAAGGAATGTCACAAACAGCTAAATTTTTGAATCAAGTTAGTGATTATTCATTTTCGTTATCTAGAAAAAATATTGATGGAGAAGAATTGTCTCAAGAAGATTTTAATAATTTAAGGACATTACATGGTTATAGTGTAGAATTAAGAAATACATTAAATCAATTATCAGAAGAAATTTATAGTGGGCAAATTAGTTGGGATAGTCTAAAAAATGATTCAACTGTAAAATTTGCTCAAACCGTAGATAATGTAAATCTTTTTTCAAATATAGATGATAATTTAAATCAGTTTGAAGGTTTGATTTATGATGGAGCATATTCAGACCATGTGAACAAAGCAGAGAAGGTTGGATTAACGGGAAATGACATAACAGAAGAAGAAGCTAAAAAGGTAGTAGAAAATTTTTTTGGAAAACAAGATATTGAAAATATAGAAAATAATGGATTTATAGAAAACGCAGATATTCCTGAATATGATTTTACAGTAAAATTAAAAGATAAAGAAGAAAAAATTAGTATTTCTATTTCAAAAAAAGGTGGACATATAATACAGACAGAAACAGATAGAGAAGTAAAAGAAGAAAAAATTTCTCAAGAAGAAGCAAATCAAATAGGAAAAGAATATTTAGAATTAAAAGGTTTTAAAGATATGAAAGAAAGTTACTTTATGAAGATTGGAAATATAGTAACTATAAATTATGCATATGAGGATAAAAGTGTAGAATTAAATAATACAGGAGCAATTGTTTATCCAGATTTGATAAAAGTTAAAGTAGCTTTAGATAATGGCGAAATTTTAGGAATTGAAACAACCGGATATTTAAATTCACATACAAAAAGGGACTATGGAAAAATAAAAATATCTGTAGATGAAGCAAGAAGTAAACTTAATAAAGATATACAAATAAATTCTGAAAAACTAGCAATTATTCCTACAGAATGGAAAACAGAAATATTATGTTATGAATTTAAAGGAAAGGTTGAAGATAAAGAATTTTTGATTTATATTAATGTTGAAAATGGAAAAGAAGAAGATGTATTAGTTATACTAGATACCCCAGGAGGAACTTTGACTATATAAATAATAAAAAATTTAAGAACTTCTAATAATAAAATAATTTAAGAAGTTCTTAAATTATTTTTTAAAACATATACAAAAACTTGAAATTGTAATAGATTTGTTATAATATATTTAAGAAGTAACAAAAATTAACGAATAGAATAAATTATAATAAAAATACATATATAGGAGGATGAATTTGCAAGTAAAAGTAAAAGATTGGAATATAAATTATGAGATATTAGGAGAAGGCAATCCAATAATATTATTACATGGATGGTTAACAACATTAGAAACAATGAGGCCAATTGCAAATAGTTTATCTCAATATTTTAAAGTTTATTTAGTAGATGTTGTTGGTTTTGGAAAAAGTGATATCCCAGAACATCCACTAGATTCAAACGCTTTTGGAGATTTTTTGAAAGAATTTGTTAAAAATCTTGATATAAATAATCCTATTTTAATTGGGCATTCAAATGGTGGAAGAATTATTATTAATGCAGTAGGAAGAGGTTTAGTAAATGCAAAAAAGATTGTATTAATAGATAGCGCGGGATTGAAACCAAAAAGAAGTATAAAATATTATGTAAAAATAGGCTTTTTTAAAACAGGCAAATTTATTTTAAATATGTTACCAAACACTAAAAAGGTAAAAGAATTTAAAGAAAAATTATTAAATAAAGTGGGTTCAGCAGATTATAAAGCTTCAGCACCTGTACTAAAAGAAACTATGAAAAAAATATTAAATGAAGATGCGACTTCACTTTTACCTAAAATTAGTTGTCCAACATTATTAATATGGGGAACAGCAGATAAAGATACACCAATTAGTGATGCTAAAAAGATGGAAAAATTAATACCAGATTGCGGATTGGTAGCTTACCAAGGGTCAAGTCATTTTTCTTATTTAGAAAATATTGATAATTGTAATCGAGTGTTAAATGAATTTTTTAAAAACGATAGATAAAAGAAAGGATTTAAAAATATGGAAAAGATTTTAATAAATATTGTATTGCTATTGTTTTTTATATATTCTTATCAAAGAACTAGACATGGATTACATATTTTACAATTAGAAAATTATTATGCTGATAGGTATGTGTTTTGGATGAAAAAAAATAAAAATAAAATTTTTTATCCGAGAATGTTTTTAGTTTTATTAATAATACCAGGATTTGCCTTTTTTTTAAAGCTTAATAAAATTTCTATGGCATTAACGATACTTACTTATTTGGTTTTAATAATAGCTTTTCCAAAAAAGAAAGAAAAAAAGCCATTTGTTGTAACTTCTAGAATAAAAAGAATGTATATAACTTACTTGGTTTTATTTGGTATTGCAGCATTTTTTGCAAATACATGGTATTATCAAATCATGTTAACCATATTAGGTGTTTGTGCAATATTTATATATATTTTTGTTTATATAGTAAGTTTAATAAATAAACCGGTAGAAAAAATAATTAGACTTAGTTTTTGCAAAAAAGCGCATCAGAAATTAAAAGAAATGCCGGATTTAAAGGTTGTAGGTATTACGGGTAGTTATGGAAAAACTAGCACAAAATATATTATAAATACAATTCTTTCTCAAAAATATAATACTTTAATGACACCTGAAAGCTATAATACAACTATGGGAGTTGTAAGAACAATTAATGAAAAACTAACATCAACACATCAATTATTTGTTTGTGAAATGGGAGCAAAATATGTAGGTGATATTAAAGAAATATGTGATATAGTAAATCCTACTTATGGAGTGCTTACTGCTATAGGGCCACAACATTTAGATACTTTTAAAGGATTAGAAAATGTTAAAAAAACAAAATTAGAATTAGTAGATAGTTTACCTCAGGAAAAAGGAATAGCATTTGTAAATTGGGAAGATGAAAATATACGTAATTCTAATATAACAAAAAATACTGTAAAATTTGGTTTAAATAAAGAAGCAGATTATTATGCGGAAAATATTGAAATAACAGAAAGAGGTTCTACTTTTGATGTAGTAATTCCAAATAAAGAAAAAATTACAATTAAAACAAGATTATTAGGTGAATTAAATATTTTAAATATAGTTGGTGCAGTAGCTATAGCAGATAAATTAGGATTATCTGAAGAAGAGATAAAAGTGGGAGCTAAATATATAAGACCAGTTCCACATAGATTAGAATTAAAACAAAACCCAAATGGAAGTATAATAATTGATGATGCTTATAATTCAAATATTCGTGGTGCAAAAATGGCTCTAGAAGTATTAAAAACCTTTTCTAATAGACAAAGAATTTGTATTACTCCAGGAATAGTAGAATTAGGAGATAAATCAAAAGAAATAAACAAAGAATTAGGTAAAAAAGCTGCTGAATGTAGTGATTTTATTATTTTAGTTGGCGCAGAGCAAGCAGTGCCAATTTATGAAGGAATTCAAGAAATGGAATATCCTCAAAATAATGTATACATTGCTAAAAATTTAGAAGAAGCTTTAAGAAAAATGAACGAAATTATTACACCTAATAGTGTTGTTCTATTAGAAAATGATTTACCAGATAATTATTTATAAAAAAATTAAAAGTATAGATTAATTTATTACAAATAAGGAAGGAGGATATGTTGGCTTTAAGCCAACATAAACTATAAAATGAAGATAAAAGTAGGTGTGTTCTTTGGAGGAAAATCTGTAGAACATGAAATTTCTGTAATAACAATGAATCAAGGAATTTGTAGTTTGAATCCAGAAAAATATGAAGTAGTACCAATATATATTGCCAAAAATGGAGTAATGTATACAGGTGATGATTTGTTTGATTTAGAATCTTTTAAAGATATGGAAGTTTTACTTAAAAGATGTTATCAAGTAGCTGTTGTAAATGATGGAAAAGGAGTAAAGGTTGTTAGAAATCCTGCGCCTTGGATTGGGAAAAGAGTATTAAATACAATTGATGTAGCATTTCCAATAGTTCACGGAACAAATTGTGAAGATGGAACTTTAGCTGGATTTTTAACATTATTAGGAATTCCGTTTGTAGGACCTGATATTTTATCATCAAGTATAGGCATGGATAAAATTTTACAGAAAAAAGTATTAAGACAATCAGAAATACCAGTAGTAGATTTTGTGTCTTTTTATTCTATGGAATACATAAAAGAGGAAGAAAAAATCTTATCAGAAATAGAAGAAAAATTAAATTATCCTATGATTGTAAAACCAGCAAATTTAGGATCTAGCGTAGGAATAAAAAAAGCAAAAAATAAAATAGAATTAGAAGAAGCAATAGAATTTGCGATGGAATTTGCAGATAGGATAATTGTAGAAAAAGCAGTAGAAAACTTAAAAGAAATCAATTGTTCAGTAATAGGAAATTTGACAGAAAGTGAAGCTTCTGTTTGCGAAGAGCCTTTTTTTACAGATGAAATTTTAAGTTATACAGATAAATATATAGGAGACGGAAAGACAAAAGGTGGAACAATAGGAGGAAAATGTGGAGTAGGAAAATTGAGTGGCCAAAAATCTGGCTTAAAAGGCGGTTCTTCTAGTCAATTTTCTAACAAAAAAATTCCTGCAGATATAAGTGATGAAAAAACTAAAGAAATTCAAGAACTAGCAAAACAAGTATTTAAAATACTTGGATGTAGTGGTGTAGCTAGAATAGACTTTTTGATAGATACAAAAACAGATAAAGTATATGTTAATGAAATTAATACTATTCCAGGAGCTTTGTCTTTCTATTTGTGGGAACAAACAGGAAAAAGTTTTGAAAAAGAATTAGATGAGATTATAGATATAGCATTAAAAAGAGAAAGAGAAAAAGAAAAACTTACTTTTTCTTATGATCAAAATATTTTGGCAATGCAAGGAAGTAAAACAGGAGCAAAAGGTGGAAAATTTCACAAATAAGTTTGAGGTAGAATATGTTAAGTTATGAAGAAATATATGAAATTGTAAAAAATAAATTATCAGAAAAAAGATTTTATCATTCTGAATGTGTAGTAGAAAGATGTATAGAATATGCTAAAATTTATAATGTTGATGTAGAAAAAATGAAAATTGCTGGTATTGCACACGATATAGCAAAAGAGATTCCAAAAGAAGAACAAGCAAAAGCTGCTTTAGAATATGGAGTTGAATTAGATGAGTTTGAAAAAATCCATTACCCGTTAGTTCATGCAAAATTAGGAGCTGCAATAGCAAAAAAAGATTTTGGGTGTACTGAAGATATATGTGAAAGTATCAAATGGCATACAACAGGAAAAACTGATATGTCTTTAATGGAAAAAATACTTTTTATGGCTGATGCAACAGGGGTAGATAGAAATTTTGATAATACAGAATATTTATATAATTTAACAAAAAATAATATTGATGAAGCAGTAGCAGAATTATTAAAAGAATGTATAATAGAAGTAATGGATAAAAAATTTGTTATTCACCCAGATTCTGTAAAAGCATTTAATTATTTTATGTTAAATAGAAAATAGTTTTATAAAATCCCAATTTAAGATTTGTGCTTAATTGGGATTTTTATTTTACTATAGGGAATTCCTATAGAAATCCTATAATATAAAGGCTTCGCTAATATAAGCATACTACATTCTTCATATAATAAAATAATAAAAATAAATTTTAATTAAAAATGAAAATTGTCGAAATACTTAATTGCCAAAAATAAAAAATAAACATAAAATACATATAACAAAAGTGATTATGGGGTATTAAGATGAAAAGAATAAAAGAGGACGAAATAAAAAATGTATTTAAAAAATATGCAAAAAGCAATATAAAGATAAAAAGTGATGGCATTTTCAAACAAGAATGTATTATGGAAAACATAGAAGTTTTATTTTTAAATAAAGATACAGAAATACATATAAAAAATGAGAAGAATTGTTTCATATTAAATTTGGGATATATAGAAGAAATTTATTTTTTGCAAAAAAATAAATTAAAATTTCTAACTGATGCAAATATAGAAATTTTAATTATATTTTTGTAAGATATTAAATTCTAGTCCTTGGTAATTTTAACACGTGGAATAGCATAACGAAGACATTCGTTAATAAATTCATTAATAGAAGTTAAATCATTTTCATTAACAATTTTTCTAATGCTATCTAGTAATTCGGTTTCTATTCTACAAGTAAATTGTTCATATTCTTTCTTCTTTTTTGAATGAATAACAAAATCAGACATATAAAATTACCTCCTTTTTACATAATATAAATTATCACAAAACAACTATGATGAATATACTCACGAGTATAGTCACGATTGACTATAAAATAAAAATGTTGTATAATTTTATTATCCTAAAGATGGTTTCCTCTATTAGGAAAGGTACTTTGTTTTGAAGTACTTTATGTTATGAACGTAGGAGAAGTTTATACTTTTCCTACTTTTTATTTAATAGAAAATTTTTACTTTACTATTAAATAAAATGATGAGAATGTTTGTTGTATACAAATTTTATAAAATAAATGTTAAAAAGATTCAAAATTAGTATGTGTTTTTTTATTTTAAAATATAAAAAATTAATTACACAAATTCTAAAAAATACTTCACAAAAAAACATATAAATGATATAATTGCTTTGAATTTTTAGTAAGTTCGGGGGATGTTGAAATGATTTTTAAAGACTACTATAAGATATTGGGATTAAGCACCAATAAAGTGACAATGGCGCAAATAAAAACCGCATATAGGGAGCAAGCAAAAAAATATCATCCAGATGTAAATATAAATGATAAAAAATTTGAAGAAAGATTTAAAGATATAAATGAAGCTTATAAAGTTCTATCAGATATCTCTAGTAAAAGAAGATATGATAGAATATGGAATAGGCGTGTTGGAAAGTCTAAAAATAATGTTTCATATGAAGAGAGTAAAAGAAAAAAAGATTCATTGTTTAGTGACTTTTTCAATATGTTTTTTGGTAGCCAAGAAGTAGAAAATAGTATTAAAAAATCAGGAATTGCTAAAAAAGGTGAAAATGTAGAAACAGAATTAGATATTTCAATAGAAGAAGCTTTTAGGGGTGAAGAGAAAAACATAGGAGTAAGAACTATTGGGGGAGATTTGAAAAAAATAAAAATACAAGTACCAGCGGGCATACAAAATAATGAAAAAATCAGATTAATTGGACAAGGTAAACCAGGAGAAAATGGTGGTAAAAATGGAGATTTATTTATACGAATAAAAATTAAAGATGATGATCAATTTAAGCTAGAAGGATATAATTTAAGAAAGAATTTATATTTAACTCCATGGGAAGCTGCATTAAGTACAAAAGTAACAATTAATGGAATAAATGAAGATATATCTGTATATATTCCTTCTGGTATTGGTAGTGGAGAAACAATAAATATTGAAAATAAAGGATATAAAGACGGAAAAGGTGGTAGAGGAAACTTAATATTAGAAACAAAAATTATGATACCAAAAAGATTAACAGAAGCGGAAAAAGAATTATTTCAAAAGTTAAATCAAGCTTCAAAATATAATCCGAGAGTATGTTAGAGAATCAATTAGAGTTAACATAATTAAAATAAATGCGTTGACTTCTTAGTTATGATACGATATAATAATACTTGGAGTGTACAAAAGAAAAATATCGCATTTATAGAAAACTATAAAAGGAGTGTAAAAAAGATGGAAGAAGAAAATCTTCAAGGAAAATATTTTAGTATAACAGATCCTAAAAATGTTAGTACTGTAATATATCAAGTAAACAAAACAGAAAAGGAATTTGCAAAAACTGCACCTAAATATACAGTTGAGCGCTTAGAATATTCTGAAGAGTTTATTGGTGAAAATAAAAAAAAGACATTTTATGTTGATAATCCATCACCTGAAGGAAACCCTTTGGTTATTTTATCATTTGCGAAAGAGAAAGTAATTATAAACATGGGTTTTTTAGATTATGATACAGTTAGAATTTCAAAAATACCTATGCCAATGAAATTTGAAACTTTATATAATGAAGAAGAAATGGATTATAAGGAATTTTCATATACACCAAATATGAAAAGACCAATATCTATAATAGATCCAGAGACTACAGAAGAAATAAAGCCAACTTTATATTTTGATGAAGAAGCAAATGAAGTTAAAGGAAAATGCAAATTAAAACCTTTTAAAAAATATTTTGCATTTGAAATAAGAGAAAATAAATAATAGGAATCACTTAGAAAGGGGTATATGTATGAGTGAAGGAACTACAAAACCAAATGGTGGTAGGGAAATGAATGTTATAGAAGATAACGAAGAAGTAAGAAAAAAAATAGAGAAATATGGGATTAAGATTACAGCAACAACAATTGTATTTTCTAATAAAAGAATAAGAGATGATGAAATAGAAGAAAATGGGGATAAAATAAACAAACCAGGTGAATTTGTTCTAGCTTCAAATCCTAAAACAAGAGTTATGGTGCCACAAGATTTATTAAATGGAAATAAAGCAGGTGTTAAAAAGCAAACACCTATTACAGATAAGAAAAGAAAAGTATCAAAAACAAAATCACAAGAAGATAAAACAGATAAAGCAAGATAGTTATCAAGATAGTTATAAAGAAATTACTTAAGAAAAGGTGAATTATATGGGATTTTTTGAGAAATTAAAAAAAGCTTTAATAAAAATAAAAGGGAAATTAATAGTTGCAGCAATCCTTGTATTATTTATATTAATAATGGGGGTTGCTCCTTTTAGTGTTGCTATAAAAACTGGATTAACACAAGTAACAGAAGGAGAGTTTTTTAATTGGGAAATCTTTTTTATGGCACTAGGAGAAGGTTTTTTAGATCCACTTCAACAATTTAAAATGTGTTTTACACCTTTGTATTTTACTGCGTTTTGGCAAGTTACAAAATGGTTTTTACTTGTATATGCTGTTTTTGTATTTATAGGAGTTGCAAGAGCTTTTCCTAAGCATGAGTTCGACGGAATTGAAAATGGTTCAAGCGATTGGTGTGAAAATGGAGAACAGTATAAAGTATTAAGTAGGAATAAAGGTATAGTTTTAGCAGAAAAAAATTATTTGCCAGTAGATAAAAGAGGAAACGTAAATGTATTAGTTGTTCGGAGGTTCTGGTGCTGGTAAATCTGCATCTTATGTTATACCTAATGCCCTTCAATTAATAGGTTCTTATGTATTTACTGATCCAAAAGGAGAACTTTATGATAAAACAGCAGGTTATTTTAAATCAAAAGGATATGATGTAAAAGTTTTAAACTTAGTACATCCTCAACATAGTGATGGCTATAACCCATTACACCATATAAATAATGAAATTGATGTTGACGTTATTGCAAATACTATTGTAAAAGGGCAAGGAGATGGAGGTAAATCTTCAGATCCATTCTGGGATGATATGTCAGAAATGCTAATGAAAGCATTAATTTACTATTTAAAAGCTACAAGACCACCTGAAGAACAATCATTAGCAAGTTGTTCAGAATTAGTAAGAACAGCAAATAATAATGGTGGAGATAATTTGCTTACAAACTTAATGAACCAATTACCTTTTGACCACCCAGCTAGAATGTATTATAAAAACATAGAAATGTTACCAGATAAAACTTTTGGTTCTGTACTAGGTACATTACAATCAAAACTAGGTAAATTCGATTCGAGAGAAATTGCAGAAGTAACATCAACTGACACAATAGATTTTCCATCAATAGGAAAGAAAAAAACAGTTGTATATGTTATTTCATCAGATACACATACAGCATATGACTTTTTACTTACAATATTTTTCTCTCAAATGATACAACAATTATATGATTTTGCAGACTTAAGTGGTGGTGCACTACCTGTACCAACATACTTTATACTAGACGAGTTTGCAAATATTGGTCAAATACCAGATTTTGATAAAAAAATATCAACTTCAAGAAGTAGAAAAATTTCTTTTAGTGTTATTTTACAAAACTTAGACCAATTAGAAGCTGTTTATAAAGAAGCTTATGAAACTATAATTGGTAACTGTGATACTCACTTATTTTTAGGATCAAACTCACAAAAAACAGTGGAATATTTTTCTAAAGCATTAGGAGAAAAAACAATTTTTAGAGAAAGCGAATCTGTAAATAAAGATAGAGAAGATTGGAAACAAGGCAAAAGTGTATCAGACCAAAATATGGCAAGAGCTCTTATGACACCAGATGAACTTAGAAGAATGGATAATGATTTATGTATTATTTACGAAAAAGGTATAAAACCAATTAAAGCAAATAAATATTATTATTTTAAATATCCAGAAGGAAAGATTGTTAGTAGATTTAAAGTAGATCATAATGATGTACATATAGAAAGAGGAGTTTGGAGAAAATTCAATCCATATAATCCTTATCAAGAAGGTTCAGATAGTAAAGCAGGAGGAATGCAAAATTCTTTAGAATCATTAGATGATTTGTTTGCAGAGGATGAAAAAAATGAAGCGCCAAGCAATCCACTAGGAATGACAGCTGAGGAAAAGAAATCTGAAGAAAAAAGACAAGAGGAATTAACAGATATTCAAAAAGAATTAGAAGCAAAATTTGATGAGTTATTTGGTGCAATTGATGACTAAAACCAAAAATAAAGTAGATGACATATGAAAAATTGCCATCTGCTTTTTTATATATTTAATAATAGATAATTGATTTTACATACTATAATATAAAATTTTAGAGGAAGAAAAAATATGAAAAAAAGAGAATCGAATATAGAATTATTAAGAGTTATAGCAATTTTATTAATAATAAGTTTTCATTATGTTTATAAAGGAGGTTTTTATTTTGAAACATTTTGTTTTAATGAATTTATAGTAAAAACTTTTTATTTGTTTGGAGAATTAGGTGTAAACTTATTTATTTTAATTACAGGATATTTTATGTCAAAAGGGAAATTTTCTTGGAAAAAATTAATATGTTTAATATTAGAAGTAAATTTTTATTATTTGTTTACCACTATACTTGCATGTAAATTAGAAGTAAAAAGTATTACTTCAATAAGAGAATATTTTTTAATATTTTTTCCAACAATTCTTAATAGATATTGGTTTATCACTGCATACA
>JAZROJ010000115.1:0-2052 GCA_045648625.1 Candidatus Scatovivens sp. | reverse complement strand
TTTCTTTTTCTAGTATAACATTATTAAATAAATTTTCTTGTTTATTTTCTGTTGTTGTAGTAGGATATGACTTTTGATCTAAAGAAAATCTTTCTATAAATCTATTAAATCTTAGTTCTTTAAAAATATTATATACTTCTCCAAAATTCCAATCTACTCTTTTAAATTTTTCTAAATCTTTTTCTATTGGTGCTTCTGTATCAATAGTTCCAAGTGTTTTAGAAAGGAATGCAAACTCTTTATTTTCTGCTAATTTTTCTAAGGTTTTTCCTTTTAGATTACTTTCATTATTTTCAATTTTTTCATAAAGTTTTTCTATAGATCCAAAATCTTTAATTAAATTTATTGCTGTTTTTTCTCCAACTCCTGGTACTCCTGGTATATTGTCTGAAGCATCTCCCATCAAACCTTTTACTTCTATTAATTGTTTTGGTAAAAGACCATAAGTTTCTATAATTTTATTTTTATCAAAATTTTCTGTTTCTGTTTTTCCTTGTTTTGTTCTAGGAATTCTTATTGTAACATTCTCACTTGCAAGTTGGAAAGAATCTCTGTCTCCTGTTAATAGCACTGTTTCTACATTATTTTTTTCTGCATATACAGCTAAAGTTCCTAATATATCATCTGCTTCGTAACCTGGCATTTCTATAATTGTTATATTCATTGCTTGCAATACTTTTTTGATAATAGGCATTTGTGCTGCAAGCTCATCTGGCATTCCTTTTCTTGTACCTTTATATTCTGCATACATTTCATGTCTTTTTGTTGGATGTTTTACATCAAATGCTACAGCCATATATTCTGGATCTAAATCTTCAAGTTCTTTAAACATAATGCTTAAAAAACCATATACCGCATTTGTATATGTTCCGTCTGCTGTTTGAAGCATTTTATTTCCCATTATTCCATAAAAAGCTCTATTTAATATACTATTTCCATCTATTACTATTAATTTACTCAAAATTGCCTCCTAACTGAACTTTCGATATGTGCGAATTTTCGGTTTATATTTTTAATTTTATTATCTCTCTTTTTAGTTTTATTATTAGCTTTTTGCATTCTCATTATATCCAAATAAGAGTGAATTGTAAAGAAATTTTATTTATTAAAATTTGTTGTTGACAAACTTGTAATCAAAGTAGTAAAATAAAAGTAAGAAATGAGAACCACAAAGTGGTTTGCCACGATTATTTGTTTTTTAAGCCATTCTAACCGCGAAGCAGAATGGCTTATTTTTTATTGTATTTCCTTGTTAATCCAGTTAATAAATATAACTGTCAATAAGGCTACATTTATGGTTAAAGAAATCATCAATACTTGGATGACAAAAATTACAAATTCTACCATAAACACCACCTCACTTTCCAGAGAAGATATTCTCTATTATGTAACGGTGGCAAACACACTCTGCTTATTCTCATTTCTTATAGTTGCGAATATATCATATTATAATAATTTAAACAATACGGTATTTTTAAATTTAATCTTCAATTATATCTTTATTAATAATAAAAGAAGTGATACAGTTTTATGTCTACTATACCACTTCTAATAATTAGTATTAAAAAATTTACACATTAAGATTGACAAGACCATAGTTTTTTAAATTTTCGCGCAATCATGTTCGTTTCACTTTACATGATTGCGCGGTTTTATTAGCTCTACTCTGTAGATTTTTAAGCCAGCCTCTGTGGGCGCGCTGCCAGATCACCGACCCTGGCATAGCGCGCTTTTTCTAAAATTCAAATTTTCTACTCCCTATTCTACTCCCTGCAATTTCCACATTCCATCTTCCCATTTTGCTGAGATTCCAGATGTTAGACAAACTACTGGACGGACCCCGAAGCTAGTGATGTTATAGCCGCGGTTGTCCACGTAGCCGTTGTAGTTCACGTAAAGCACATCGAAAGAGCTGCTCGCAGACGGAGACGCCAACCAATAGCCATAACAGTTACTTCCTGTATCGTTTATATTTGTATTAGTCGTATGTGGGAAATACATCGGTGCACTTGCATAGCCTGTTACTGATACATTATTACTACTCGCACTCGT
>JAZROJ010000114.1:0-10536 GCA_045648625.1 Candidatus Scatovivens sp. | reverse complement strand
TTCATTTCAAACAATGTATTTATTAACAAACTATTATCTATATTATTAAATTTTTCAGTTATTTTCTCACTAATGTTATATATTGCCATGGTCTCCTCCTATGTCATTTTATACCATAAATTTTAAAAAAACTCAATTATTTTACTATATTTTATTATATATTTTTAACAATGTCTAACTACTTTCTATTTTAACTCTGGAACAGCAAGAATAGATGTCAGCCAGACATCCCTCAACAGCTTGAAAGCAGAGCTTTCAACACGGATGACACATAGCAAAAATGGCTGACAAATGTCAGCCATAGTATTTTTATTCTATTATCATGTTCACAATTTTTGTGAAACTTTACTCTTATGCTAACTCCAGTAATTAGCCTCTTCTATCTTTGTTTCAATGTATTTAATTAGTTTATTTATAACAAGTTCCTCATTTCTTACACTATTTTTACATCTTTCTAATGCATAAGACACTTCATATGTAGTTATCTTTTTCAATAATTCTAATCTATCTTCTTCTCTTTTCTTTTTTACTAAAATTCTTATTGCTATTTTAATTAATTCTTCTTCCTTTGCTTTATACAAATATAACTTTATATTTTTTAATATTTTGCTTGCTTCTAAATCTATTTTACCTACTTTATATTCTTTTAGTACTTTTTGTGCATCTTCTAAATCTTTATCTGTAATTTTTTCTACTAGTTCTTCTTTTATTTCTGGTACTATTATTGGTTCTTTTTTAACTTCTATTGGTTTTATTTCTTCTTTCTTTTCTTCAACTTTTACCGCTTCACAAGTTTTGTGAATTACTTGTGGCTTAGGAGTTTCACAATAATTGATATACACTATATTAGGCTTTCCTACATCATCCCAAACATCTTTTATTAGTCCCACTCTATTTAATTCTTTATGAATTTTAGTAACTGTATTTATAGATACATTCAATGTATTCATTAAATACTTCCTTGGATTTTCTATATATACTTTTCCATCTTTATCTTTCTTTACATTTCTATTTTGTTGTATCAAATCTCTATAAACACAATATGCTACTTTTGAATTTAGTCCTATATCTTTATATTTATCATCTTCAAATAAAAATTTGTATAGTTTAAAAAATCTATTCATATCTTATATTTTTAAAGGGATAACAATTTCAAATTATTGTTATCCCTTTTATGGCTTTTTGCTATTTCTAACTCTCCCACACATTTTATTTATTTTTGAAATAGCTTTGTAAACCATTTTAATTCCTCCTAACTTAAGAATTTATAGAAGCTTCTTCTTGTTTTTGTAAGTAATTATCTAGAGCTTCTTTTCTAAATAATACTTTTCCTCCAACTCGTGAGCATGGTATTTTCTTTCTCTTTACTAGCTGTGTAACTAACCAGTATGATACTCCTAAATACTCTGCTGTCTCTTTCATTGTTAGAGTTATTCTTGTTACTTTTTCAAGTTCCATATACTCACCTACCTTTCTAGTAATTGTTTGAATTGCAATTACTAATTATAATTTTAATTGTATATTTAAGAATTAACCACTATACAATTAGAAATTTGATGTAGTTTTAAAAAGTTGTATGGTATTTTTGAACTTGTATATTTTACTTCAATTCTATACTTTTTCTTATAAATTATTGAAAATACTAAATTTCAAAATTTTTGTGAACAGTATATTTACCTTTGTAATACAAATTTATTATTTTTTCTTCTTGTAATACATATTAAAAGCTCTGCTTTTAAGTTGTTTATGGTGTATGTAATACATCTATTCTTGCTATTCCAGAAATAATAAAAAGATTAGTCCTTTTTTTGAGAACTAATCCCTTAATTATTTTTATTTTTTGCTAGAATTTATTGGTTTGATTATTTCATTAAATATTTCTTTTGGAGTCTTACCTATAGTATTCTCACCATTTTTTTCAAAATATTCAATAGTTGCTTTCATAATAGTATTATCTTTAATACTTTTTCCTATAATTTCGGCTATTTTATCGGTTTGATTTTCATCAATTTTACCAGTATATATTCCTTCTGAAACAAGTATAATACCTTCTCCTAAAGCAAACACAAATGCCCCTGCAACTGTACCATTAGCAATATCTCCTGCTACTGGTAATGTTTTTACAAGAGTTACTACTTGTTTG
This sequence comes from Candidatus Scatovivens sp., assembly GCA_045648625.1. Lineage (GTDB taxonomy): Bacteria > Bacillota > Clostridia > TANB77 > CAG-508 > Scatovivens. Next base: position 8,393 of record JAZROJ010000114.1, on the reverse strand, counting down.
GCAGCTAATGTAATGGCTGATGAACCAAGTATAGTTTTAACTAATTCTTTTGATACATTAACTCCATAAATTTTAAATATTACAGATGCTAGTCCTATTTCAATAGGCACCAACATTTGAGAATCAGCAAAATTTAGTGGTATAGCACCAATTGTAAATGCCGTAGCTGTTGCACCAACTGTTGTTGCATTAGCTGTAAATCTTTTTTGTTCTAAAACCATTCTTTCCCTGTTTTCTTGATTTATATTTTTAGCTTCATCTATACATTCTAATGTACTTAAACAAAGTTGCTCTATCCCCTTAGGTTCTACTTTCACTTCTTCATTTATTTCATATTCTTCAGCAACAACAGGTATTATCTTTTTCAAATTTACTCCTTTTGATTTTGCAAATGCTTGTTGAATAGCTTCTATATTTTCTGGTATGTCTTTCTCTGAATATGACTTTGTAATAACAGCAAATACAGGTATGTTTTTCCACCCTTTAATCGCTTTATTCATCAAACCTATATTGTGTGAAAAAGTTCTTCTTGCTGTACCTTCAACACAATACCAAACAGCATCAACCCCTAAGTTATTTAGGCTTTCTCCTTCTTTATTTGAAATTTGTTTTTTAGTATACTTTTTCACTTGATGTATAGTCTTCCATTGTTCAATAATACTATATTCAAATCCTTTTGTATCAATACATCTGATAGGCCAAGTACTAGATTCGTAAACATCAATTTTTTGAGTATTTCCCTCTCCAACACCAGTTATTACTTCTGTACCCGAAATAGCTTTTATAAGTGTGCTTTTACCTGCACCACTACCACCTAATACTAAAACATTCATTTTTTTATTTTCTTCCATTTCTTAATCCTCTCTATCTTATACCTAATTATTACTTATTTTTAATATTTCTTTCTTTTTTATTTCAAATTCTTCTTGTGTTAAAATACCTTCATCTAGCAATGCTTTTGCTTTTCTTAATGCCTCAAATTGTTCATTCACTTCATTTATAGAATTAGCCTCTTTTGACTTGTTATTATCTTTTTCTGATTCTTCTTTATGTAATTTTTCTTTTTTTAATTTTATTTCTTCCTTTTGTGCTTTTACTTGCTCATCAAATGCTGCATTTTTTTGCTTTTCTAAATCTCTTTTTTCTTTTGCTTTTTGCTGTTCTCTTTTTCTTTCTTCTTTTTCTTCAAGTGCTAATCTTTCTTCATTTGTCATTTTCGGTTTGAATCCAAACGTCTCACGAATATCATTACCAAATTCAGTAAAAGTATCTTGTATATCATAAATTCCTAAATCATCAAATAGTTCATCTTTAAACTTCCCAAAAACACTTCTTTTCTTTCCCGTTGCTTTCCTTATTCCCTTTGTGACACCTTTTACACTAAAATCTTTTGATTTTATCACATTTTTTGCTACTTCACCTGCAACAGATAATCCTTTTGATAAATCAACATTTTCAATTTTATTTACTATCTTCTTTTCAATAGCCTTACTTTCAATATTTTTAACTCTATTTTCAACACCATTTAAGATATTTTGATAATATTGAAAATCATAATCTTCTGAATCAGAAGACATTTGGTCATTTATTGCCATAACTAATACTCTTAATGCATTTTTATCACCAGATTGTAATGCAAAGTCCTCTACTTTGCCACCAATATAAATTTCTAATTGTTTTTCCCCATTTGAAGCCTGTCCTTGTATCACTTGATTTATTTCACTATAATTATATCTTTCTATTCCTTTATAATTATTAAACACCCCAAACTTTTCTAAAATCACACTTTGGTTTGTCACTACTAATGAATGTGTATAAGCACCCCAAAATCCGTGTCTTACACAAGATACTTTATACACTATTCTTTCATCTTTATTTAATTTAAAATTTTGTTTTGCCATTTTTAAATTACCTCCTTATATAGAAGTTGTAATTTTCGCGAATTTATTTCGGTATTCTTCCAGAAAGAATTATAGCATAAAACCCTAAAATAATCTATTAGCCAATCCAATTTATTGACTTTTTACATAAAAATTTATATAATAACCTTACAATTATTGTTTGTGTTTTAAATTGTATATAAGGAGTAGTTTATGGAAGATTTAGAAATTGCTTTTGATTTAAAAGGTTTCCAAGAATATTTTATAAAGTATAAAAAGAAAGAGTATAAAGGCGAACTTGCTAAAGGTAAAACTAAAACATACTTTATTTTTGAAAAGAAAAAACCTAATCCTGAAAATTTAGGTACATTTCTTTTAGCTTTCTTAAATACAGATTTCAAGAAAAAGGAATCTTGTAAAGACTTTATATTTGATTACTTGTATGTTAATTTATTAACTTTAGCTAATACTAGAATTCATTTAGAAAGTGAAATACATGGTGATGATATATATCCTACAGATATAACTAAAGTCTCTTATGATATTATTCTATCTGAAGAAGAAATAGATTATTACTTTGATGAAATATATACAAAATATAAAGATATTTTAATATATTATCAAAAGCTATATGCAGCTGTTGCTAACTTTAAATATTTTGATTTTCTTGCTAAAGAAATAACTTCTAAAAGTAAAGAAAATAAGTTAAAGAAAACAATGATAAAAGAATCTAGCAAAACCGAAAGCTATCATACTTCACTTTCAAACATTGCTACAACTACTTTATTTTTAAATATTCATTTCAATTTAAGAACATTTTTTACAGATAAAAATAGAAACTTTGCTATAGAAAATATTCCATATAGCTTTTCTTCTAAATACTTTTACGATATTTTATTTATAAGTTTTAGAGAATTTGCTTATATGAAAAAAGATATAATTATACAACAATGTGAGAATTGTAAAAAGTACTTTATCCCTACTACTGCTCACGATACCAAATATTGTAATTCTGTTTTTAAAGGTAAAAAAACTTGTAAAGAAATTGGTGCTCAAAAAGCTTATGCAGAGAGTTTAGAACAAGATAATCTTTTGAAAATATATAGAAGTAGAAGTCAAACACTTTGCACCCAAGCTTCAAGAACAAAACCTGGTTCTAAATCTAAAGCACCTGAAATGTATAACCGTTTCAAAGAAGAAGGTCCTAAACTAGCAAAAAAATATAAAAAAGGACTAATATCCTCTGAAGAATTTAAAGCTTGGATTGATAGTACAATGTTAAAAAAGAGCCACTAATTAAAGTGGCTTTTTTAATTTTAATTATAAAATTTTTTATTTCGTGCTCTAGTTAACAACGTTTTATGTGATGCTTTCCACAATTTGAATTTAACAATTTCATATACCTCTTGATTTTCTATATATTTTATATATTTCTCATCACAAATTAGTTTTTGGAATTCTAAACTATCTTCTTCTGTATTTAATTCCCAATCTGTTTTTATATATTCAAGAATATCACTATCAGACAATGTTTCAAATATATACCTAACTAATTTAATAGGTTGTCTTAATTTATAAAATGGTAGTAATTTATTTTTAGTTTTTATATTATAAAATAAATCTTTATCTATTATTTCTTGTAGGAATTCATTATTACTAGCCATAATATCGTGAGCTTCAATTGTTTTCATATATGCCTCTACATATTCGTCTATATTTGATTTTGCATGTTCAATACTCACCTGTTCATCCCATAATACTTTTCCTATTATACTCTTCGTATAATACCCATTTTCCCAAATAGCATTTGATAGATTTCTATTTAATCTACACTCTTTTCCAAAATTTATTATATTAGTAATTGTTTGTTCAGTCGGTATATCTATTTCGTTGGCTAATTCCATATATTCATTATAATAAGTAGTATTATTTTTGGCTTGAATATATAATTGATTATCTATTTCTTTTATTATATATCCTATTTCATAAGAAAATGCTACTGCATAATTAATATCTGTCAATCTCAAGAAATCTTTTAAGATTCTATAAATATAACTTCTTTGCTCATCAGTTAAATCCTTAATTAACTCTTTCTTCCATTCAAAGTTATCAAAAAACCTTTTAACAAGACTTATATCTTTTAAATTATTGCTTGTCTTTGTTCTATCAAAAATTTCTATAACTTCAACTAACTCTTCTTTTGTTGAATAAGTTTGATTAATTCTTGTTACTATTCCATCTAACAAATCCTCTTCAACTCTGCTAAAATCAACTAATTGTTTTATTGTATTGACATCATTTAGTAAATTTATTTCTTCTAAACTAATAATTGGATAACTTTCAAAGAAAATATTTTTATACATTAGTCCTAAAGCTCTTTTTATAATTTCTTTTCTTAATATAACGATATCTTCTCCTAAAACACTAACTATACTATCAATCAACTCTAATTTTTCTTCTATATCATCTTCTAAATTTAATTCATTTGTTCTATTCTCTAGTATTAGATTTATCCATAATGTATTATTTAGTCCTTTTTGACTTAAAATTGCTAATATCTCATTAGATAATTTCTTAGCAATCTTCATATCATCTATTTCTTGAATATATTCTTCTGTTAAATCTTTAACATTTAAAGAATTCAAGTAGTTAACTAACTCGCTTTCCTCAATACTTTCTCTTGTTTTTATAAACATTCTTGCAATAGGTTCAAACAATTTATTTTCTACTATGTTATTAATTTTTAAGAATTCTAATATACTAGAAACTATATTATCTAAAACAACTGTATTATCCATTCCACAATATATTTCTACTGCCCTGTCTATGTCTTCTTTTTTTAGGTTAGCGTCATTCAACACATCTATTATATATTCAGCATCATTTTCATCAATAATGTCCTCATTAATTAATTGCATTTTAGTCTGAATGTCTTCTATTAATTCTAATTCTTCTTTTGATATTAAAGGAAGTTCATCATTTACAAAAATAGATTTAAAAGCTAATAAATATTTACTAGTAGCATTTATTATTTCCATTCTTGCTCCTATAACTTCTTTTTCAGTTAGTTCTTTAAAATCATTAATTAAGATTTCTGAATATTCTTCTATTAATTGCTTTGAATCTATATTATAATTACATATTTTTTTAATAATTTTTCCAGATTCTACTTTATTTTCTGTTTTCCATTTTACGTCTTTTTCTAATGTTTCTAATACTTTATCATAGAATCCATTGAGTGCAGTTCTATATAATATTTCACTCTGAAATATTATTCTAGGAAATACTAGTTTTTCTTTTTTCCTTCTTTCATATGCATTTATTATTACATTTGGATTTTTCTCTACAGCTTTTATTATTTTTTCTTCTTCGACAACTTCATTCTGACTAGGATATAATATTAAATTTTCAACATTAATTTCTTCTGCACTTTTAATTCTTTGTCCTTTGGGATAATTATAAAAATACATTCTAAAATCTTCATCTATCAGATCGTTGGCTATGAAAACAGCAATTTCATCTGTAAACTCATTACTACTTCCTTTAAGTGTTATTGCTCTTATTGCTTCTATTTTTTCTGTTAAAGATATATTACTTTTTTGTTTTATAACATATGATTGTTCTAAAATCTTTGAAAATCTATTTTCGTCACTTATAAAGTCTTGCATCTCAGTTGGATATGTGCTTTCTAAATAAGCAACTATTGCACATTTTTTATAATCTATTAGTGCACCGGTTTTTTCTCCTTTTTGAACAAGATTTTCATATATTTCAAAACTACGATTTAATCTTTCTTTTAAATCTCTAATTGTTAAATTTTTTCCTTTTACTATATAAGCAAATTCTTCTGGCAAAGTTTCTTGTAAAGTAATTCCTAAATTTTCCTTTAATCTTATTTCTTGCTGTTTTAGTAAGTCAAATAAAATTTCTTGATAATCACTATTATGAATAGGATTTAATCTTACCTTAAAATAAAACACTTTCTTATATAATCCATTTGTGTCTATTTCTTCTATATCAAATTGCTTTTCAAGCTCCTTCATGGCTTCTTCAGATTTAACTTCAATAATAAATATTAATTTATTACTTAGCTCTTTTGGTAATACATTGTTAAATCTGTAAATTTCCTTTATAAACTCTCTTATACTTTCTATTTTATTAGTCCTATCTAAATCTTCTATTATAATTACTCTTTTTCCGTTTTTGTCAGTAATTTTTTTAGCTATTTCTAAATATATATCATATATATCATTTACATCTGGTTCTCTCTTTCCCTGTGAATCCCATAATGAAAAAACAATAGTAGTTTTAAGTACTGCTTTAATAATTAAAAGTATTGCTACAATTGCAAAAATCATATTACAATTAACTAATATACCATAAACTAAAAAAATTGTGGTTTGCCAAAATCCATCTGGAAAAAAATTATTACCTAAGCAATTATTTAATGATTTATATATTGATGTTTCATATATATCTACTGGCAATTGAGCACAAATTTTATACATACCCCAAAATATAATTGCGAACACGAAATAAAGCCAAAATCTCTTACCTGATTTCATTATTGACAATATACCATAATTTTTACTTAATTTTTTATTTATATATTGTGCAAATTTTGTATCTTCTCCTATTGCCATTTGAAACAAAAAATTTTTAGTCAAATCAGTTATACCAGTTTTATTTTCATTATTTATTTCTGTATAAGAATTATTCCACATGTTTATAGTAATTGCATTACTATATTTATTTTTAAGCAATTCAATTAAACTAGATTTTCCTGTACCATAATCACCTATTATCCCTATTACATTTGCCCCGTTTTCTATTGCATTATCTATTCTATTTATGTGTGTTTGTACTCCTAAAATATCTTCTTCATAGTTATTTATTGGTTTATTTACATACACAACTGGCTCATTTATATTTTTTTCGATTATATTAATTTCCTTTTTACGATTTTTAAAAATATTTTTTGCTAATTCCTTAAATTTTTCTATTATTTTTTTCATTAATCTTCTCCTTACAAAAAAAGAAAAAGTAGCACTCACTCTACTTTTTCTTTAGTAATATTTGTTATTATACCATATCTGCTGTATTTTTTCCATATTTTGCTATTAATTTATTTTCTACTTTTTTCGACAATATTTTCCATTTATATTCAAAACAATACCATACACTTTTATATTATTCATTCAGAAAATTAATTGTTGGTTAGACTTTTGTTTTTTAACTTTGTATAATTAATATATACAATCTTTATGTTTCAATCTAATTGTAGATTGATGTACTCTCTCCCACACGGAAAGGAGGAATTTATGGCAGGGAGTATAGAAAAAAGAGGTAAAGACACATATAGGTTAGTTTACTTTTGTGGTAAAAAACTAGATGGTAGTCCTGCAAGACATACAAAAACTGTTCATTGTACAAAAAAGGAAGCCAAGCTTGAACTAGCAAAATTTGTTGCAGAAATTGAAAAAGGAAATGTTGTTGAGGGTAACTCTATTACATTTGAGGAATTTGTCGAAATTTGGAAAAGAGATTATGGCTCTAAAGAACTAGCACCTACAACCTATTCTAGATATGTTGCAATATTAAATACTAGAATTCTACCATACTTTGGAAAGTTCAAACTAGATAAGATTAAACCAACAGACATCATGAAATTCTACGATATGCTTGAAAGTGATACACAAATTAAAAGATTAAAAAATAATAAAGGTGAAAGACTTAAAAAGCCCTTATCTATGAAAACTATTTTAGAACATCACAGATTAATTCGTGCAATGTTACACAAAGCTGTATACTGGCAACTACTTGTAAATAATCCAGCAGAAAGAGTTCAACCACCACGAGTTCATAAACCAAAAAGAAGATATTATGATGATGAGCAATGTAAATTCTTATTAGAAAATTTAGAGAGGCTAAATGCAGATAATATCAAATATAAAGTAGCTATTATAATAACAATATTTACTGGAGTAAGACTTGGAGAACTTATGGGATTAGAATGGGATGATATTGATTTTAGAAATGGAATTATTAGTATTAACAAAGCAAGTCAATATTTATCTAATAAAGGAGTATTTACTAAAGACCCAAAAACAGAAAGCTCTGTTAGAGAAGTTGCAATACCAACATTTGTGATTTCATTGCTTGAAGAATATAAGTTGTGGTATGAAGAACAAAAATCGTTATATGGCGAATTATGGACGAATTCAAATAGGTTATTTGTACAAGCTGATGGCAAACCTATGCATCCAGATACAATTAGTAAATGGTTTGTAAAATTTGTAGGAAATATTGGTCTCCCCGTAATCAACTTTCACGGGTTAAGACACACAAATGCTACACTTTTAATATCTCAAAATATAGATATTGCAGTTGTAGCAGCAAGACTAGGACATGCACAAATTACAACAACATTAAACTTTTATGTGCATCCTGTAATATCGCACAATAAAGTTGCAGGAAATGTGTTACAAAATTTATTGTTAGCACCAAAAGATT
>JAZROJ010000113.1:0-9122 GCA_045648625.1 Candidatus Scatovivens sp. | reverse complement strand
AATATTTAATAATTTTTCAGCTTTATTTTCATTATTATTTATCCAGTAATTACCAAGTACATCTTGTGGTAAAACTAGCTTTTGAAAAATTTTTTTCCCTGCTAATGTTATTATCAATTTTTTCACCTCATATATATTATTTTACAAATATTTTATACTAATATAAAATATTTGTCTATTAAATATTTTATATTAGTATAAAATATTTATATAGTAAAAAAATATCTTTTTTGCAATAATAAAAGTATTATTACAAAAAAGATATTGATATGTAATATTCTTAAATTAATTCATATCATTAAGAGCACTTAATATAGAATCAATATTGTTTTGAATTTTTTTAGTATTAGCAGAAAATGCACTTTCATCTTCTATAGTTGTTGTTGCCCATTTTATCATTTTGTCTGTTAAAACTAAATATGTTTTTTTTGTTTTTTCTTTAAATGCATCTGTTGTTTGAATTGCTGCATTTAAAGCTTGAGCTAAATCGCTATCTTCACTGTCTACAATATTACTAATTGTAGTTAATGTGCTTTTTAAAGAATCAACTTTGTTATTAAAAGCTTCTGTTAATTCTTTAATTGTTTTTCCTTGAGCTTCTACTTTTTTTGCTGATAATTCAGTAGCCATTCTATTTTTCCTCCTTTATAATCGAATAATTAAATTATTTAACATCATTTAGATCATATCCGCCAAAAGCGACTCTATCTAAAATTCCGTTGTTAACATCCATTTGTATATCAATGAATGATTTTAATTGGCTATTAAAAGTTTCTAGTACTTTTATAAATTCCTCAAATTGTTTACAAGTGTTTTTTGCACCACTTACTAATTCAGAACCAATTTTTGTTTCATTTGAAAAAACAGAAAGAGCATCATTTGCTTTATTTAAAGAACCTAATAATATACGTAAAGCGTTTATGTGTTTTACTATATCTTCTCTGTTATTTTCTACTCTTGCTGTATCTTTTACACCTAAAGCCATAGTTATACCTCCTTATTTTATTATAAATAAATTATTGCATAAAAATATACAATATACAATTACAAAAAGATAAAAAAAAGATTACATTTGTGTTACAAAAATGTTGTATATTTAAAATATTAGAAATTGTATAATAATAGGAAGCCAATATTAAATTTATTACATATTATATTAAACTAAATGTATAAAAAAGGATCGTTGAAATTATAAAAAACACCAATTGCAAAATAGGAATTAATATCGATTATTCCACAAAACCTTTGAAATAAATAATGAATTTTGATAAAAATTAAAAATGTTATCAAAATGTAATAATTGGATGTGACAAAAACATGTAACCTTAGAATGAGTAGATTTATAATTTTTAACATATTTTTAACATTTTAAAAACGAAAAAAACGAGACAGCAAAACCACTAAAATCAAGTATTTCAAAACTGTATACATAAAGAGTATGAATTTGACATTACTTTTTTTGATGATAAAATTTAGTCATAATAAATAAAAACTATCAGGGGGGACTAAGATGAAAGTAGTAAAAAGAGATGGAACTATAGTTGATTTTAATCCAGAAAAAATTAGAGTAGCTGTACAAAAAGCAAATACAGAGGTTCCTAGAAAAGAAAAATGTACAAAAGAAATGATTGAAGAAATTATAAAATACATTGAGGAACTTGATAAGACAAGAATCTTAGTTGAAGATATTCAAGATATTATTGAAGAACAATTAATGTCTTTTGGAAAATATCAATTAGCCAAAAAATATATTACATATCGTTACAAAAGAGCTTTAGTAAGAACTGCCAACACAACAGATCAATCTATAAAAGAATTAATTGAAGGTGAAAGTGAATATTGGAATAGTGAAAATTCTAATAAAAATGCAACAGTTGTAACAACACAAAGAGATTATTTAGCTGGTATTACAAGTACAGATATTACTAGAAGATTTTTATTACCAGAAGATGTTGTAAAAGCTCATGATCAAGGTATTTTACATTTCCATGATGCTGACTACTTTGCTCAAAACGCATTACATAATTGTGATTTAATCAATTTAGAAGATATGCTTCAAAATGGCACAAACATAAATGGTGTTTTAATAGAAAAACCTCACAAATTTATAACAGCAATGACAATTGCAACACAAATCATAACAGCAGTAACTTCTAGTCAATATGGTGGAGCAACTGTTACAATGACTCACGTAGCCCCTTTTGTAAGAGATAGTTATAATAGGTATTTAAATAAATATAGAAATAGAAAATTACCAGAGAAACAATGTATTAAATTTGCAAAAGAAGATTTAGCAAAAGAGATACAAGATGGTGTACAAACTTTCCAATATCAAATTAATTCAATGACAACAACAAATGGACAATCTCCTTTCTTAAGTGTATGTTTATATTTAGGAGAAACAGAAGAATATAAAGAAGAACTTGCTATGATTATTGAAGAAATGTTAAAACAAAGAATTCAAGGTATGAAAAATGAAAAAGGTGTATATATTACACCAGCATTTCCAAAATTGTTGTACGTTCTTGAAGAAGACAATATTCATGAAAATAGCAAATATTGGTATTTAACAGAACTTGCAGCAAAATGTACAGCTAAAAGAATGGTTCCAGACTATATTTCTGAAAAAATGATGTTAGAACTTAAAAAAGATAAAAATGGAGATGGAAATTGTTATCCATGTATGGGATGCCGTTCTTTCTTAACACCTTATGTTGATCCAAAAACAAATAAACCAAAATATTATGGAAGATTTAACCAAGGTGTTGTTACAATAAATTTAGTTGATGTAGCATTATCATCTGATAAAGATTTAGATGCTTTCTGGAAAATTTTAGAAGAAAGATTAGAATTATGTCATAAAGCTTTAAAATTAAGACAAGAAAGAATAAGTAGAGCAACAAGCAATGTAGCGCCAATTTTATGGCAACACGGAGCATTAGCAAGACTTGACAAAAATGAAAGCATACATGATTTACTTCATAATGGATATTCAACAATTTCATTAGGTTATGCCGGATTATATGAATGTGTAAAATTTGTAACAGGTCACAGTCATACAGATGAAAAAGTTGGTAAAAAATTTGCTTTAGAAGTAATGCAAAAATTAAATGACAAATGTAAAGAATGGAAAGCTACTGAAAATATAGATTATAGTGTATATGGAACTCCTATTGAATCAACAACATACAAATTTGCAAAATGTTTAAAAGATAGATTTGGAGTAGTTGAAGGAATTACAGATAGAGATTACATTACTAACTCTTATCATATTCCTGTTTTTGAAGAAATTGATGCATTTACTAAATTAAAACTAGAAAGTGAATTCCAAAAATTAAGTCCTGGTGGAGCAATATCATATGTAGAAACACCAAATCTACAAAACAATTTAGATGTAGTAATTCAATTAATAAAATTTATATATGATAATATTATGTATGCAGAATTAAATACAAAATCTGATTATTGTCAAAAATGTGGATTTGATGGAGAAATTTTAATAGATGATAAATTAGAATGGTATTGTCCAAATTGTGGTAACAGAGACCATGATACATTAAATGTTGCTAGAAGAACTTGCGGATATATTGGAAGTAATTTCTGGAATAAAGGAAGAACACAAGAGATAAAGGAAAGAGTATTACACGTAGATAATAAAGATTGTGACGAATAGAGGAAAGAGATTATGAGATATAATAAAATTAGAAAAATGGATATATCAAATGGACCAGGTGTAAGAGTTTCTATTTTTATGCAGGGATGTGCCTTTAATTGTAAAAATTGTTTTAATCCAGAAACACATGATTTTAATGGGGGAAAAGAATTTACAGATGAAACTATAAATAGAGTTTTAGAATTGTGTGATCATGATCACATAGAAGGTTTATCTGTGTTAGGTGGAGAGCCTATGCATCCAAATAATATTGAAGGAACAACAAAACTTGTAAAAGCTTTTAAAGAAAAATTTCCTAAGAAAAATGTTTGGGCTTGGTCAGGATTTACTTTTGATAAAGATTTAAAAGATAAAGAAGTAGTTAATTATTTAGATGTTTTAGTAGACGGACAATATGTAGATGAAAATCATAATCCAACACTTGCTTGGAAAGGGTCTGCAAATCAAAGAGTTATAAATGTTCAAGAATCTATTAATCAAAAACATGTAGTTTTATTATAAAAATAAAAAATCTTAATTCTGTAGAATATCACGGAATTAAGATTTTTTTGTTTTATATTTTAACAATTTTCTTCTTTTTTTATTTCATTATCATAATACTTTGTAGGAATAAAATTACTTGCAAATTTATATTTATCACGATTTAAAATATATAAATATCCAATAAAACTAAAAGCTGTAGCCCCAATAAAGTTTACGATTAAATCCTCCATAGTATCATGTAAACCTATATCTAAATATCCATCATAAATTACGATAGTTTTGTCTTCTAAAATTAATTGAGTAGATTTAATATCTTTTATAATAACTGCTTTATTTTTCTTTTCGTCATTCAAGTCTACAGAAGAAATTGTTGAAATAAGCATGTCTTTCTGCATATCTGTTTTTAAATAAATATCTGCACTATATTCAAAAAATTCCCATAAAATTCCTATTGTCATAGAAAAACAAAAAGCAACTATTGCAACAAAAATAGGAGACAATTTAAAACTTTTTGTACTGTTTTCATTTAATAAATCAACTAAAGAAAAACCAACACCTGCAACCAAGAAACCATTTAGAGTATGAAGTATTGTATCCCAGTGGGGAATAACCATATAAAAATTGTTGATTTCACCAAGAATTTCAGCAGCAAAAATAAATATGTAAATAATAATTTCTAAAGCAGATGGGAGTTTTATTTTTAAACTGTTAGTTATAATGGTTGGTAGGGTGAATAATAGAAGTGTAAGTAAACAAATAAAAGCATTATTTAAATCTCCTCTTAAGATTTGTAAAACTAAACATAGGATAACTAAAGTTCTTAAAACTAAATATGTAATAATAGCTTTTTTACTAGAATGTTTAAACTTTTTTTTGAAATTTTCGGCTCGTTTACTATGTTTCATATAGAGCACCATCCTTTTATAAATATTATTCAAAGTCTTTTAATAATATCACAAAATTAAATAATTAACAATAATAGTAGAGCTTGTCATTTAAAAATGTTTATATAGATTATTATTGTTTGAAGTTTAAATTTAAAAAAACATATAATATCGAAAAGAGGGATTTACTATTAAGTAAAAAATAAATCCCCATTATTAATAATTAATAAAGGGGATTGAGTTCAAAAAATTATATATAAATAATTTATATTATTTATCTTTTTATTTTTTTTGTAGTTGTTTTTACAAATTCTTCGTCACGAATTTCTATTTTTGTTATACGTTTATAAACTGGTAATTCTTTTGTTTCTTTAGAAATATCAATTTTTAATTGTTCTTCAGGGTTTTCTATGTGTAGTTCTTCTAATTTTTCTTTATTTAAAAATACTTCTGCACATAATGAAACTTCTTGGCCATTTTCATTTTTTACTGCTTTAACAATTCCTTCAGCAATATAAGGTATTTTTAAAATATAGTTTTCGATTTCTTCTGGATAAATATTTTTTCCATTAGATAAAACAATAACATTTTTCTTTCTACCATTAACTAGTAATTGACCTTTTTTATTAAAGCTACCAAAATCTTCAGTGTTAAACCAACCATCTTTTAATACTTTTGCTGTACGTTCAGGATCTTTATAATATCCCATCATAACTATGTCACCTTTAACACAAATTTCTCCATCACCCTCTGGAGTAACATTCTCAAATTTTATTTCACAACAAGGTAAAACCATACCAACTGTAGAACTATCATTAAATTGTAATCTATTAACACTAACTAAAGGTGAGCATTCTGAAATACCATATCCATTTAATAAAACTATTCCTATATCATTAAAGAATTTTCCAATTTCAGGACGTATTGGAGCACCACCACAAACGATTTCTCTTAAATTTCCACCAAAAGCTTCATGTATAGATTTGAACAATACATTTCTTAAATCTATTCCTACTTTTCTTAAAGCATTACTTACTGGAATCATAATTTTTAAAACTTTATCTTTTCCAGATTTTTGAGCATTACTCCATATATTTTTATAGAAAACTTCTGTGAAAGCAGGTACTAAATAAATATAATCAGGTTTAAATAATTGAATATTTTTTAATACATTTTTCAAACTGTCATTTATACAAATACAAGCATGTTTATGTAGTGCAACTAATATTCCTGCAACAGCTTCATATGTGTGATGATAAGGTAAAACAGATAAACAAGTAGTTTTAATATCTGCTACTTGAAGTCCATAATATACAACACTTACAAGGTTATGTTCTGTAAGCATAACTCCTTTTGGAGTTCCTGTAGTTCCTGATGTATAGATTAACATTTTTAAAATATTTGTATCTTTATGCTCAATACTAGAATAACTAGTATTACCATATTCAAAAGCTTGTTTTCCTTTTTTAATAAAGTTTTTATAAGATAATACATTTCCATCATCTGTTTCTCTTTCAAATCCTATAAAATATTTAACTTTTGGTAATTCTTTTTTGAATTCTTCAATATATTTTTCATAAGCTCCAGCATAAAATAATACTTCACTATCACTACTTTTTAAAACATTAATAATTTCTTTGCTAGTTAATTCTTTGTCTATTGGTACGAAAACACCATCACTTTTTAATACTGTTAAATAAGCAGTAAGCCAGTCATAGCTATTATTTCCAATAGTTGCGATATGTTTATCTGCCATTTTTATATTAGATAATGCTGTTCCTAAATAGATTGTATCATTTTGGAATTCTTTAAAACTTACTTTAACAACTTCATCTCCATTTTTATATTGAAATGCTATTTTATCTCCATCTTCTTTAACAGCAATGTCTAAAATTTCCTTGATAGTTTCAACTTTTCTTGACTCATTCAATGGAATATCTTTTACGTTCATATTAACACTCCTTTAATAAAAATTATAAAACATCTAGTTTACTAGACTAGGTTATCACTATATTAACACTTTGTCAACCTATTGACGAAATATTTTTAAAATGCTATTATAGTATTGAAAATAGTAAATAAGGAGGACATGTTTGTAATTATACTAACATAAAAATAAGATGGAAAAAAAAGATATTAATATTGAGGAATTTCATATTCCAAGATGGAATGAGTTGCCAAATGTTGATTTATATTTAGACCAAGTTGTTAATTTAATAAATTCAACTTTATCACCTTATATTTTTTTTAATGATGATTATAAAAAAGAAAATAATCAAATTCTTACTAAGACTATGATAAATAATTATGTAAAAAATAATTTAATAGAAGCGCCTATTAAAAAATTATATTCTAAAATTCAACTTGCAAAATTATTTGTTATTTGTGTTTTAAAACAAGTGTATAGTATGCAAGATATAAATATATTAATAGAAATGGCGTTATTAGACACTACTAATCAAGTAGCATATGATAGATTTTGTGCTTTATTTGAAGAAGCATTGGTTTGTACATATCAAAGAAAAGATTTTATAGATAGAAACAAAAGTAGTGATAGAATGTATCTATTAAAATCGGTATTGCTTTCTTGTAGCTATAAAATATATGTAGAAAATATTACAAATAAATCAAAATAATCAATAAATATGAAAGTGCAAATTTAAAATAATAAGTTTGCACTTTTTGTTTTATTTTGTAATATAAAAAAGTGGTAAAATAAAATAAAAAATACTTGATTTTTGAAAAAGATATGATATAATATCATCAAAATTAGGAATGATTCTTAATTTTGCGTGAGGAGATGTATGAAAAATTATTCAAAACAAAGGGAAGAAATTGTTGAAGTAATCAAAAATTCTTATAATCATCCAACAGCAGAAGATATATATATGATTGTAAAAGGAAACGATCCAGCTGTTAGTAGAAGTACAGTTTATAGAAATTTAGGAATGCTAACAGAAGATGGAATGATTCAAAAAATATCAATGTTAGTTGGTCCAGATAGGTACGATTATAAAAGAATGCCACACAATCATGCAATATGTATAAAATGTGGTAAAATTTTTGATTTCGAATATGATTTCAAATTAGAAAAATTGAAAAAAAGTATAAAAGAGCAAACAGGTATAGAAGTCTCTTCAGAAAATATCGCAATAGAAGGTATTTGCGAAATTTGTAAAAAAGATTAGGAGGAATGAAAAATGCCAGAATTAAAAGGTACAAAAACAGAAAGAAATTTAATGGAAGCTTTTGCAGGGGAATCACAAGCAAGAAACAAATATACTTATTATGCAAGCAAAGCTAAAAAAGAAGGATATGAACAAATAGCTGCTATATTCCAAGAAACAGCAGATAATGAAAAAGAACATGCAAAAATGTGGTTTAAATTATTACATGGTGGAGAAGTACCATCAACATTAGAAAACTTAGCTGATGCAGCAAATGGAGAAAACTTTGAATGGACAGATATGTATGATAGAATGGCTAAAGAAGCAAAAGAAGAAGGATTTGACAGAATAGCATTCTTATTTGAAGAAGTAGCAAAAATAGAAAAAGAACATGAAGAAAGATATAGAAAATTAATTGAAAACATTGAAGGTGGATTAGTATTCAGTAGAGATGGAGATAGAATTTGGAAATGTAGAAACTGTGGACATATAGTTATTGGAAAACAAGCTCCAGAAGTTTGTCCTGTATGTACTCATCCAAAAGCATTCTTTGAAATTAAAGCAGAAAATTATTAATATTTAATCAAAAATTTGAAAAGATGTTGGAATAAAATTTCAATATCTTTTTTTTTATCAATAAAGTTATATTAAATAATTTTAAGAATACTATTTTTTACAGAAACTAACCATATATGTTTAAAAAATTTCAATATTTTGTATAAGCTAAAATTTTGTAGAATTTCTACTGAACTCAAATGAGCCTCTTTCAGAAAGTTCTGAACATCTCTCATTTGAGTTCAAAGAATTTATAACTGTAATTTTAGATACGCAAAATATTTTCATTTATTTAAAACATATATGCTTAGTTTTATTAATAATTTACAAGAAAAAAGTTAAATATAATTTTGTAATAAA
>JAZROJ010000112.1:0-10081 GCA_045648625.1 Candidatus Scatovivens sp. | reverse complement strand
TATTCTTGTTTTTGTTTTTTCTCCGTCAACTTCTTTATTAATATAATAGTTTGCATCTCCTTTTGCTGCTATTGTTGCTAAATGTGTTACACATATTATTTGATGTGTTTTTGCTATTTGTTTCATCTTTTCTGCAACCTTATTTGAAGCTACTCCACTAATTCCTGTATCTATTTCATCAAATACTAATGTTTCTACTTCATCTACATCTGCTAATACTTTTTTTATTGCAAGCATTATTCTAGACATTTCTCCACCTGATGCAATTTTTGCAAGTGGTTTAAAATCTTCACCAATATTAGTCATTATTAAAAACTCTATTTGTTCTTGCCCATTTTCATTAAATTCATTAGCTTCACTATAATTAATATATACCTTAAATCTTGTATTTTTCATTTCTAAATCAATTAAATCTTTTTGTACTTCTTCGCCTAAAACCTTACTTGTTTTTTCTCTTATTTGATGCATTTGCTTGCAAAGCTCTTTCATTCGATTTTCTAAATCTTTTAAATCTGCTTTTAATTTGTTAGTATATTCCTCTAAATTTTCTATTTCATATATTTCTTTTTGAGTTTTCTCTTTATATTCTAATATTTCTGAAATATCATTTCCGTATTTTCTTTTTAGAGAATTAATTAAATCTAGCCTTTCTTCTACTTCTGCTTGCTCTCCTTCTTCAAAGTAACTTTCCTCACTTAAACCTTCTATATCTCTTGCTACTTCTTGAATTTCATAATAACTACTTTTTAAGCTTGAAATTATATCAGTATATTTTTTATTAAATTCTTCTATCTTTTCTAAAGATTTTATTGCAATATTAATGCTATCTATTGCATTTTCATTTATTTGCATATCTGCTTCTTTTAAATTTTTTGATATTTTTTCTGAATACAATATTGCCTTCCTTTTTTCTTCTAACTCCTCTTCTTCTCCTTTTTTTAACTTTGCTTCTTCAATTTCTTTTACTTGATATTCTAATAAATCTAATTTTCTCTGTTTTTCTTTTTCATCTCCATAATTTTTAGCTAGCTCCCTTTTTATATCTAAATATTCATCATACAAACCTGCATATTCACTTTTAAATTGGAATATTTCTTTACTTGAATAACTGTCTAATAGTTCTATGTGTGTTGATTCATCTAAAATTGATTGATTATCATTTTGTCCATGTATATCTATTACATTACTCATAAACTTCTTTAATTCACTGACTGTTACTAATCTTCCATTTATTTTACATATGTTTTTTCCACTTATATTTATTTCTCTAGAAACTATTACTGTATCTTCTTCATATCCAGCCCCTGGTAAATAAAGAGACATTTCTACAAAAGAATTTTTTTCTCCATTTCTAATCATTTCTTTTGAAAACCTGCCTCCTGCTAATATTTGCAAAGATCCTATTATAAGTGTTTTTCCTGCTCCTGTTTCTCCTGTTAAAACATTAAATCCTTCGTTTAAATTTATGTTTATATCATCTATAATTCCTATATTTTTTATGTGTAATGTGTTTATCATTTTCATCTTCTCCTTATATAAATTTTATTTTACAATAATCTTATATAACGAATTTGTGTTCGCTAAAAGCATTATACACCAAAACATATTTTTGTCAATACATTTGTTCGTTTTTTCTATAATTTTTATTTTTTTATATAGACCCAACAAAAAAACACATTTAAATATCTATTATTTAGATATTTTAAAATGTGCTTTTGCTTTATTCTTTATGATAAATTTTATAATCTAATATCCTAACTCTTTAAATTTTTTTACTAATTCTTCCATTGCTAAATCTCTATGATTATGCACTTTTGCTACTTCTTCATCTTCCATATCTCCCATAGGTTTGTCAAAACCTACTGGTATAAATACTGGTCCATAGGTTAAACCACCCAGTTTTCCATGTTCTAGTGCTATACTTCCTTTACATTCTCCTCTTGCTACAAATTTTTCACCAGATGGTAGAATTGCAGTAAGTACACATACAAATTTACAACTTCTGTCTTTCATTTCTTGATATGGTTTTAAATTATTTAATAATTTGGTTATATTTTCAATTTGTGTTGGGTGTTCTCCAGCATATCTTCCTGTATATACTCCTGGTTCTCCATTTAATTTGTCTACACATAAACCTGCATCATCTGTAATAATTATTTTGTCTACAATTTCATTCTTATCACAAAATTCTTTTATTGCTTTTGCTTTAATTTCTGAATTTTCTTCAAAAGTAGTTCCATCTTCTACAATATCTTCTGTAAAACCAATATCTTTTAAAGTATATAATTCAGCATCAAATCCGTGTGATTGAATTATTTTTTTCATAGCTTCTACTTTTGCTTTATTACCAGTTCCATATAATATTTTCATGTTTTATTTATACCAAATCAATAATTTTCATATTTTATAATTTGTGTTTTTATATGTAAATTATTGATTTCCTCCTTTTTGTTATATTTCTTCTATATTAAAATCTATATAATGTCTCTTTTTAGGATTTTTTTCATCTATCAATATATCTACAGTTTTATATTTCTTTTCAAAATTATGGTTTCCGCGTAGATTTCTACTTAAAGTTATGGTTTCTCCTGAAAGTGCTTTAAAATCCACATATATTGTAGTATCATATCTTGGTCCACCTTTCATATACATTGCATCTACATATGTTGTATATGGTATATTTTTTATTAATTTCCCATTTTTAGAAAGCCATGCATATTTCCTTATTAATATAATTTCATAAACAATACCTATAACTCCTATGATTACAAATACAATTGCTACTATTGAAAAATATTTTAAATACCCCATTTTTTCTTGATTTGGTATTAACAAATTGGGGTTTTCACTAAAATTTGTTGTTAATATCAATAATACTCCAAAAATTAGAATTCCTATAAAATATACAAATACTAGCATATAATGATCTTTTAATTTTACTTTATACATATTTATTCTCCTGTTGTTCATAGATTTCGTATCTAATACTGTTTATAAATTTATATTATTTTATAATTCCAAAGTTAATTTCTTTCCACTTGGTTGATATTGTGTATATTTTACTCCACAAGAATCAAACATCATTTTAGAAACTTTTACATTATCAGCATTAGCATATTTGTCTTCTTTGTATATTACTTCTTTTATTCCTGATTGAATTATAGCTTTTGCACACTCATTACAAGGGAATAATTTTACATAAATTTTTGAACCTGCTAAATCTCCTCTATAATTTAATATAGCATTTAATTCTGCATGACATACATACGCATATTTTGTATCTATAAAAGATCCGTTTCTATCCCAATGCATTTTATCATCATGAAGTCCTCTTGGAGCGCCATTATATCCCATTGATAAAATTCTGTTGTCTTCACTTACTATACACGCTCCTACTACTGTGTTAGGGTCTTTGCTTCTCTCTGCTGAAAGCATTGCTATCCCCATAAAATATTCATCCCATGATATGTAATCTTGTCTTTTTAAATTTTTATTTTCTTCCATATAAACACCTCTTTATTTCTTTTTTATTTTTATATCATATTCTTTTGTTTTTTACAATATTATTTTTATTTTCGATTCCCTTTGTTCTTAATAAAAACAAAAACTCTATCTTTCGATAGAGTTTTTTATTTTGGTGACCCCTACGGGAATCGAACCCATGATTCCACCTTGAGAGGGTGGCGTCTTAGCCGCTTGACCAAGGGGCCTTATGTTTCGGAAAAGATTCTTTTATCTTTTCCTTATTGATTTAACTACTTATTTATAACATATTTTTAAATTTTAGTCAATACACATGTTTAGAATTTCAGCTAATCTTGTGTCTTGTTTTGTTAAATATAAATATCCAAGCAATGCTTCAAATGCAGTTGATTGAGAATAATCTGCTACATCTGCATTTTTTGCTACGTGATGATTTTCTGTATTTCTTCCTCTTCTTACTATATCTTTTTCTTCGTCTGTTAAGTTTTCACTAATTCTTTTTAATATTTCAGCTTGAGCTTTTGCTTTTACATATTTTATTGATTCTAAATGCAATTTATGTGGTTTAGCATTTGATTGATTTACTAATTTCGTTCTTACAAACATTTCATATACACTATCTCCCACATATGCCCATACTAATGGTGATAACATTTTAACTTCTTGCACACTTTTTTTTCTTTCTATAAATTCCAAATCTTACTCCTTTTATGGTTGTTCTAATGTTATTTTTCCTAACTTGCAATTCCTAAAATCATCTATAATGATTCTTGCAACTTTTTCGTCATCTGTTACTCCTCCAGAAACTAATGCTCCTCTTTTTTTCCCAATAATTTGCATTAATTCATACATTGGATTTAACTTTTCTTCTATCTCAGATATTTCCTCTTCACTAATTTTGTATCTTTCTACTATATTATCTTTATATCTTGGATATAAAGTTTTTAGTAATTCATATGCAATTTCCACTTTTTCTATTAAGTCATCTTTTATTGTTCCCGTAAATGCCAAATTTAATGCTACTTGATTATTTTGAAACTTTGGCCATAATACTCCTGGTGTATCTAGTAATTCTTGATTTTTGCTAATTCTTATCCATTGTTTTTGTCTTGTAACACCTGGTTTGTTTCCAACTTCCATTGACGTTTTCTTTGAAATTCTATTTATAAATGATGATTTACCCACATTTGGTATTCCTAAAATCATTACTCTTATTGTTTTATTTATTCTTCCTCTAGCAGCTTGTCTTTCAATCTCTTGTTGCATTAATTCTTCTATTTTTTTAGTAACTTTATCAATTCCTTTTCCTGAATTTGAATCCGTTAAAATTACTGGTGCCTCTTTAGACAATTTTTCTACCCATTTTTGATTCATTTTTTCATCAGATAAATCACTTTTATTTAATAATATAAGTTTTCTCTTATTTTTAGTTAATCTTTGTATATCTGGATTTCTACTTGAATAAGGTATTCTTGCATCTAACAATTCTATAACAACATCTATTAGTTTTAAGTCTTGTTCTATTTCTCTTCTTGTTTTTGCCATATGACCAGGGAACCAGTTGATGCTCGTCGATGGTAAACTTTTTGTATCTTCATTCATTTTTTTATTCTTTCTCATCTCTCTTTTTTGATACATATCCATTATTTATCACTTCCATTCACATTTATAATTTCAATCTCATTTTTAGAAATAACACTAATATATTTTATATTATTATCAATATTTAATCTAGTAATCTCAATTATATTTAATTCTTTTTTTATAAATTCCTTCTTTTAATATTTATCTTGAAAATTATTTTTTTCTTTTTCCACTTGTTCTTTCAAATCTTCTTTTAAAATAACTTCATATTTAATTGGCTGTACATTTCCTAAAATCGTGTCTCCAAAGTGAATGGTACCGTCTGGATAAATAGGAATCTTTTGTATTAAATATTGATGGTCATCTGAAACAGTTACACTAACTATACCATTATTATTGATTTGAATATTTTCTAAATCGGTTTCTTTAAAATCAACTCTTGATATTATTTTTGTTAAAATTTCAAACGCTTCATTATCATCAAAACCAATATTGTTAAATTCAGAAATTAATGAAGGTGCTAACATTTTAATTTTATCAATCAAAGTGTTTTTTAATTGATTTGTTTTAGCGGATAGTCTTTCATTATTATTATAAATTTTTGCAAAATACTCGCACGTTCCCTTTATAGAAGAAAACTTATCATATTCATTGTCTGATAGCCTACTGTAAAGAACATCCATTGTTAATTCACACAAATCATCAATAGCACTAAAAATATTTTTATCCATTAAATTTCTATCCATACAATGCTTAATATTCTTTGGAAAATGCTTTATTAGTAGTTCTTTATATTTTTCTCTTGTCATTGAATCATCAAAGTTTTCATCTTTTTTCATATACTCAAAAAGAGTTATTTTATCTTCTTTATAAGAACAATTTAAAACAAATACATTTATACAATCTTTTAATTTTAAGAATTCATTTTCCGATAACTGTTCTTTTAATAATTCAATAATACTATTACATATTTTACCTTTTTCTTCTAAACTATCTGCATACATCATTTTAATTATTAAATCTCTATTGTTTCCCAATAATATTTGAATATTTTTATAAAAAACATTATTGATCGTATACTTATGAGTCGGCTGAGTCTTAAAATCATTTTGGTGAAAATCTTCATCATTTTCATAATTATTTATTTGGCAATAAGTATAATTTAATTCACCATATTCTATTTCGTTTTGTCTTTCACTAACAACAGCTTCCTCAAGTTTATTTAAAAAAGCTTCCCTATATTCAAATCCTTCCATTAAAAAACTATCTTTATAAGTTTCAAGAGAACCTATTGCATGTGCAGCTTCATGAATAAACAATGTTAATGCTTCATGAAGATTTTTTGAACTCCAATCAAATTCTATTTTCTTATCTTCCTTATATGTTGCACCACTATTTTGTCCAATTCTATTTCTAGGAATTAAAGTATATATTTTAAAAAAGTTTATTGTTTTTTCTTCTCCAAATATTTTTGCCATTTCGGGAAGAAGTTTTATTGCAAATTCTATTAATTCATTAGGATATCCTTTTAAACTTAAAATTTCATATACCTCGTCTATCATTTTATTTCTCCTTTATATAGTTTTCCATAAGTCGTTATTTCCCAATTGATATTAATTTTATTCTCGTCCATATTATCTATTACCTTTCTCTATATTCATTATCTTGCTTTTTTATATTCTTTCCTGATTTAGAAAATATTCTTTCTCGGATTTTAATAATTGTTTCCTCAATTTCTTTTCTAATATTTTCGTCTGTACAATCATTATAAAAACCAGATTCTCCGCTTATAATTTTATCAAATATTTTATTCATTCTTATAAGTCTTTCCTCTGCTGTTTCATTAAGTTGCTCATTTGTACAATCATGATAAAAGTTTAATTGTCCATTCAAAATTTTAGTTGCAGGAATAATATGTTTTTCTCTTAATCCAGATTGTAAATCTAAAAATATTTCATGCTCTTTAAGTGATTCTATTATGTAATCATCATCCAATATCAAAAATTGTTTTATTTCTGGATGATTTTTTAAATATTCTAAAATTTCTTTCTCTCTGTCACCTCTTAAATAAGGAGTCCAATCTAATATATCAATTCCAATTTCTTTTAATTCTTTTAGATAATAACTTTCAAGAAAACCATTCATATCATCATGTCTTTGCCATTTATATTTATGAGAACTTGTTACAACAACCTTAGCCTCAGTCTCATTTATTATTCTTTTTAATATTTGCAAATTGTAATCATTTTTTTTGTTAATTGATATATAGTCATTTATAACACCATCGAAATCTAGAAATATTACTTTCATATTGTTTTCTCCTTTTTAATAGTTGGCTTTCTTAAATCTTTATCATCTAATTGATATTGTTTTCATTTTGTTTTGACAGTGTTCTTCTTGTTTTTAATATTTTATACTATCTAATTTTATACTGATTTCTATCAGCTCTTTCATCAAATTGTCTGTCAAAATCTTTGTTATTGTAAAACCAATCTGTTTTTTTGTCACCATGAAAACCTATTCTATTTTTATTAATTAATATGTCACAAAAGGTTAATAGTGGTATTATAACTCCTATACATAACAAAATAACATCACTTCCAGATACTAAAGATATTCCATTTTCTTGAAGAGAAGTTATTGAATTATATAATGATGTTCCAAAATAATAACCATATAATGCCAAATAAGCTGCTGCACCTATTATATTTCTTTTTATCACCAATAATAAACATGGTACTGTTAAAAATAAAACTAATATTTCTGTTTCTACGTTTAATGGTATTGCAAAAAATTCAATTTCTAATTGGTAAAAAAGTGTTACTAGTACTCTAAAAACCCAAAATAACACACCTATAAATGTTAATAAATAACTAAATAAACTTATCATTTGTTTCCTCCTTTTTTTAGACCTTTATATTTTACCACAGATTTACATAATTTTCAAGTTTTAGATTTTTAATCTATATTTATTTATATAAAATATCGCATTTATTTTGTCAATTTATATTTAACTTTTAGTTGACGATTATTATATAGAGAAATACTCTTTCTATTTTAAATTTTTTTATTTATTATTTTCTTTATTGTTTTGTATATCATTTTCTGTTAAATCACTAGGTATATTAGTTTTTTTAGCATGTAATACAATTCTATATTCATTATTGTTTGCACAAGTTGATAATGTTAAAATACTATCAGTTTCAGAAATTTCAACATTAAAATCTTTTACACTTCTTTGTTTTAATGTATCTGCAAATTTTTTAAATTCTGTATTATTTTTAAAATTCGTTTGTATATAATAATCTTCTGCTTCTATTTGATATACTGAAAAAACTTCATAAGCTACTTTTTCTTGTTCTGTAATAAAAATAACTTTATGGTTTTCTTCATTATCATACCATTCTTTTTTAATGATATCTTTTAAAGAGCCAAACATTGAACCATCTCTCATATTATGTCCATATACTATTATATTTCTATCAGTGCCATCAAACTTATTTCTATAATCTGCAAAAATCCATCCGCCTAAATTATATTCTTTATTAAAATTACGACTTAAATAATATCCATTATTAGTTGTTTTTACTACTGAAAATTCAACATCTGTACCATTAACTTTAAGCCAAGCTACTGCATCTGAATTTTTTTCTTTTAGAGCTTTAAAATCTATTGTATAGCTTTCTTCATCTTTTTTTGTATTATCTACTATAACTGCTGATGAAATTTCTTCTAAGACTTTTGCATTTGCTTTGCTATTTGAATACCATTCTATTATCTTGTATGAAGATATTATTAATAAAACTATAAATCCTATTAACATTAAATTTAAAATAAAATTACCTTTTTTCTTTTTATTTTCTTTATAACGCTTTGCCATATACAAAACTCTCCTTTACAAAACAAAGCTAGCAGAATTTGCTAGCCTTGTTTTATTATATATTTCATATATTATTTTCTTTTTGATTTAATAATAGCTATTCCACAAATTCCTATTACTGCAACAGCTAACATTACAAAATATACTACAATTCCATCTCCTGTTTTAGGATTGTTTGTTGTTGTATTTTGAACTGCTGTGTTTGCATTATTAGTAGTTTGTCCATTTTGTGCTACATTATTTTGTGCTGTAGCCATTTTTACTATTGCATATTCAGAAAAATGTTCTAATTCTGCTACCATAACTCCATCTTTATATGTAGTTGGAATTTCTGTAACTAAACCTTCGTCTGATATATATACGAATTTAAAATCAGCTATGTTTTCATTATTTGCTGGAACAAATGGAATTTCTAATTTTATTTTTCCACCACCAAAATTACTAATTGTTTTTCCATTTGCTATAACACTTGCTGAAATTATAACAGATGCTGGTTTGTCTTTTAATGCAGCTTTTTGTTTTTCATTTAATGTTTTTTCTTCAACATTTGTAATTTCTATTTTTACGTCTTTAGCACTTCCTACTTCTGCTACTATTTTATCTAATGCTTTTTCGTCTATTGTAGCTGTTACTACTGATGTTTCTATAACAAGTGGTTTATCTTCTGCTTCTATATCTTTTAGTGAACCTACTGGTACTGTAACTGCTGTTACTTTTTCATCTGCTTTAACAGCTGGAATTACGATTGTTGATGAATTTTCAGATTTTTTTATTGCTTCATCTACAGCTTTATCTGTAATTGCGGCATTATTATCTTTAACTGTTACTAATACTGGTATAACTACTGGTGTTTTATTTGTATTTTCTACTGTTTTTGCTTCATCATTAAACCATTTTGAACATGTTTTACATACCCAGTATGCTTCTTTTCCTGCTTCAGCATATGTTGCTTCTTTTTTTGCATGGAAGTCACAGTTTGTATGAGCACATACTACTGTATATTCTGTTCCTTCTGCTACAGTTTTTGAAACTACTTTATAACCTGCTGGTACATAATTTGTTCCTTCACCTTCTGATGCATTATTTGATGGATCAAAATTTAAGAATGTTCCTCCTGTAATTTCTACTTCTGCT
>JAZROJ010000111.1:0-20771 GCA_045648625.1 Candidatus Scatovivens sp. | reverse complement strand
TAGCATTTTGACACAAGCAAATTTACGTTACATTTATATTACAATTTATTTACATTTTTTATAAATTACAAATAAAAAAGTATATAAGTTTAATGAGAGCAAATATTTTGCGTATCTAAAATTGAAGTTAGAAATTCTTTGAAGTGAAATGAGGAATGCTCAGCTATTGCTGAGAGAGGCTCATTTTACTTCATTAGAATTTATACGAAATTTTAGCTTATACAAAATATTTAAACGAAATAAACTTATATACTTATTTTAAAGTATTATAAAAAAATAAAATTACTATTAATAAAACAAAATTTATTTAGCAGTATAATTATCAAAATAACCTTGAACCAATACAACTGGAGTACCTTTATCTCCACTACCAGATGTTAAATCACATAAAGAACCGATCAAATCTGTTATTCTACGAGGAGTAGTACCTTGAGACTCCATAGCACCAACTAAATCTTCACTTTTATTTTTTATAAAATCTTCTATAGCAGCTTTTAATTCATTTCCTTTTAAATCAGCAAATTGATTATCTGCAAGATATTTTAATTTAACCTCATTAGGAACACCCTCTAAACCTTTTGTATATGCAGGAGCCACAACAGGATCTGCAAGTTCCCAAATTTTACCTACTGGATCTTTAAATGCTCCATCACCATAAATCATAACTTCAACATTTTTACCAGTTCTTTTTTTTATTTCTGTTTGAAGACTATCCACAAATTCTTCACCATCACGAGGGAATAATTTTAATAAATCTTCAGTAGCTTTATTAGAACCTAAAAGACCAAAATCTGCATTATATCCACTACCATTAATAGAACTTGTCATTATATCATCAAGTCCTAATATAATGTTTCCACCATTTTCTTTAAGAATTCTCTTTGTTCTTTGTCTAGTATGTATATCACAAACTAATACATCTTTAGTATATTCAAGTATTGTACGAGGATTATTAGAAAAAATAATTTCAACTTCTGCCCCACATTCTTTTATCAAATCACCATAATATTTCACATAATCAATTCCTGTAAATGGATGTTTATTTTCACCAAATAACTCTCTATATTTTTCAAGTGTAAGAACGTCTGTATAAGGATTTATACCTTTTTCATCAACTAAATCCATAGAAATTAATGGGTTACCAACTTCATCTGAAGGATAACTTAACATTAAAACTACTTTTTTAACACCTTTTGCAATTCCTCTTAAACAAATAGCAAAACGATTTCTACTAATAATAGGAAAAATAACTCCAACAGTATCTACTGGAAATTTTTTTCTCATATCTTCTGCAACATTATCAGTACTAACATAATTATCTTGAGCTCTTGCAACAACAGCTTCTGTAACAGCAATTACATCTCTATCACATATTTCAAATTTTTCTTCTGTAGCAGCCTCAAGAACTGAATCTGCAACGATTTCAACTAAATTATCTCCTTTCTTGATAATAGGAGTACGAATTCCTCTAGATATTGTACCAACTGTTCTACCCATAAAAACACCAATCCTTTCTATACTTGATTTTTTATTACAATTCAATTATAATAATGTCGTAGTTATAAGTCAAATTACTATTTTTACTATCTAATATTAATGTTGCTTATACCTATTTATAAATACAAAATAATTTAGACATATAGCAAAATCTAAATCTTTTGTTTAAAAATATAATTTAATATTAAGGAGGATGTATGATTATTAAATATATCATACAAAAACAAATATGAATTTTCGTATAGAACAATATAGAATTTTTAATATTGTAGCAGAATCAAATAGTTTTTCTAAAGCTGCTGAAAAACTTTATATGACCCAATCTGCAGTTAGTCAAGCAATCAAGCAATTAGAATCATCTATTAATATGTCTTTATTTAGAAGAACTGCAAAAGGCGTAGAACTAACAGAAGCAGGAAATGTATTATATAAATATACATCTTCTGCGATGGAACTCTTAGAAACAGGGTTATTAAGATTAGAAGGTTTAAGATCTCTTGATGAAGGTG
The DNA here is from genome assembly GCA_045648625.1 of Candidatus Scatovivens sp. GTDB lineage: Bacteria > Bacillota > Clostridia > TANB77 > CAG-508 > Scatovivens. The sequence goes on along the minus strand of JAZROJ010000111.1, from coordinate 18,765 downwards.
AATTAAAAATTGGAGCAAGCGATACTATTTCTTCCCACTTTTTATTGCCACATCTAGAAATGTTTCATAAACTTTATCCAAATATAAAAATACAAGTAATAAATCGTGTAACTAGTGAAACAATCGACCTTCTTAAAAACGGAAAAATTGATATTGCTTTTGGAAATTTACCAATAAAAGATGATAGTCTTGAAATTATAGAATGTATGACAGTACACGATACTTTTGTTGCTGGGAATGCCTATTTAGATTATAAAAATAAAACTTTTACTCCCGAAGAAATTTCTAAATTTCCTTTAATATTATTAGAAACAAAATCTAATTCTAGAAATTATGTGGATAAATTTTTTCTTGAATCTGGTCTTTCTTTAGTACCTTCTATTGAACTTGGAGCTCATGAACTTTTATTACATCTTGCAAAAATCAATTTAGGTGTCTCTTGTGTAGTAAAGGAATTTTCAGAAGAATATTTGAAAAATAATTTCGTTTTTGAATTAAAACAAACAAATCCGATTCCAGCAAGAGCTATTGGTTATTGTTACTCAAAAAAATTACCTATAACCCCTGCTATGAAGGAATTTATGTCTTTTATACAATCTGGACTTTAAAAATAAAATTATAATAAAATTTTTTCTCCTAAAATTTTGAAACAAATACAAAATTTTAGGAGAAATTTATTTATTATTTTTACTTATATAATTTTTATTTTATCAATTTAACTACATTTTTATTTTTTCAATTATGAAGAAATCAGCAGGTGCAAATTCAAAATTATCTAATTCACTTTTAGAAATCCATCTATAATCTTCATGTTCTAATAATTTAATCTCTCCGTTTATTTTCTTACATTCTAAAGCTATTAAATTAATATCTTTTTCAGGATAATTAAATACTTTTTCTGATAAATATGATTTTACCTCTATGTCAATATCTAATTCTTCTTTTATTTCTCTTACTATTGCATGCTCACGTGTTTCATTTGGTTCTATTTTTCCTCCTGGAAATTCCCATAAACCTCCTTGTGCCTTTTTTAAATTTCTTTGAGTTATTAATATTTTTTCATTTTCATCAGTTATTACTGCAGCTACTACATTAATCATATAATCCTCCTATAAAATATTTAAATTTCAAAAATAAATTTTTATTCCACTTCATTATACAATATGATTTGTTATTTTTCAACTTCATAGTGTGTTATTTCGTACAACTCTTCTTACACTTTTTAAAATTCGATGTATATCAACTTGATTTGCTATACTTTATTTGTAAATAGAAAAAACAAAAAGGGCCAGCCTAAGCTGACCCCTATGCCTCAAAACGTGCAACGCTTGTTAAGAGAATGACTTACTTGGAAACTGCTTCCCAACGAGCCTTGAGAGAAGGGTTGGTAATAACTTCGCCATTGGAAAACGGAACAAAGAGACCAGACTCTTTGTAACCAGCCGCACGCAGCTCGGAAAGAATCTTGTACCCTTTGGCAACATAGGTCTTACCATTGCGGTAGACAAAAACTACGCGGCCATTGTTGGTGCAGAAACGACCGAGGCGATCGATAGCGACACTGTCCAGACAACGGGAAATGGCAGGATAATAAGTATCCTCAAAGTAGAGGTGCTTTACCGCCACACCGGTTGCAGGCATTTCAAAACAATTTGCAAGAGTTTCATTGCTGATGGTACCAAAGCCATGCTCATCACAGAAATTGTTACAATCATCAACAAATTCAGCCTCATAAGCAATTTCAGCCTGCTGTCTAAGAAAACGCCACTTGGTTTCTTCCTGCTTCGGATAGTCCCCATTGCTAAAAGGAACGTAGAAATAATCGCTGGTGAATCCGGAGTTACGCAGAGTTGCGATGACGTTGCGAGTGTAAGGGGTTACATAAATCTCATTTTCATGGACAAAGCAAGCCGTTGAGTTATTCGTCGCATAGCAACCATTGAACTTCGGTGCCAGTTCCATTACGTTGAGAGGTTCTTCCTGATTGAACTGCGGCCAAACCGCAATCATACCAGTGTAAACCCGTACAGCGCCATCCTTCTTCAAGTTTTCGAGTGCAGTGTTCATCATGTTAGCCATTTTCATATCCTCCTTAATAATTATTGATGTCCATTGAATTTTTAAGCATACGCTAATATGGAGCACCTGATTAAAAATGGTTAAATATATTATACCACATTTACATAAAAAGCGCAAAAAGCAACCTATGTAATACAAAAAAAGACAAAAGAAAACACCTAGCTCATTTGCTAGGAGTTTCCTATGAATCAATAAATTACTCTTTATCTTCAATTACATCTTCCAAAATGGCCTGTAACCCTTTTTGTGGACATAATATTTTTTAAAATTATTGGTATTACTGACTCGTTATATTTTTAGGCAACATTTCTGATTCCGATCAAAATTATAAAAAATCAATGTGGATTACTTTGAGGTTATTTTTTATTCTCTCTCAAGTTCATGGTGTGTTATTGTGTATTAAAAAAGCTCACTTTTCAAGCATTTCCGGGACGTACTAAAACGCTGGAAGTACTGAAAAATGAGCTTTTGTGGAGCGGGTAGCGAGAATCGAACTCGCGCAACCAGGTCGGAAGCATGGTATTCTACCACTAAACTATACCCGCATTATAAATACAAATACATTTTAACATAAGAACTTTTATTATTCAACTTTATTATATAAAAGAAAAAAGCCATTATACTAGAACAATCTCTAATACAACGACAATTTATTGGAGCAGGTAGCGGGAATCGAACCCGCATAGCCAGCTTGGAAGGCTGGAATTCTACCATTGAACTACACCTGCATTATTTAATTGTTGTATCAGAGTAAAAATATGGAGCAGGTAGCGGGAATCGAACCCGCATAGCCAGCTTGGAAGGCTGGAATTCTACCATTGAACTACACCTGCATCTATTTCCTCTGACAAGTATAAATTATAAATGATTCCATTTAATTTGTCAAGAGTTTTTTCACACTTTCTTTCACTTTTTTCTATTAATTTTACGATTTTAATTTTTCGAATCTTATATTTTTTGATTAGACATATATATACAAAAATTGGAAAAGAGAACCGTCCCCTTTTCCAATTATCTAATTTCAAAATTATTCAGCTGTTTCTGTTTTTGCTTCTTCTGCTGCTTTAGCTGCTTCTTCAGCTTTTACTGCTTCTACTGCTTCTGCAACTGATTCTGCTGTTGGTTCTTCAACAACTTCTGCTTCACCTGGAACAACTTCTTCTTTAACAACGATTTCGTTAGTTTCAATTCTTGCTCCAACTTTTTCTTTAGTTTTAGCAGCTTTACCAACTCTATCTCTTAAGTAGTATAATTTAGCTCTTCTAGCTTTACCAACTCTTACTACTTCTACTTTTTCTACCATTGGAGAGTGTACTAAGAATGTTTTTTCAACACCAACACCATAAGAAATTCTTCTTACTGTAAATGTTGCGTTTACACCTCCACCTTGTTTTTTTATAATGATTCCTTCGAATATTTGGATTCTTTCTTTGTTTCCTTCTTTAATTCTTACGTGAACTTTTACTGTATTACCAATACGTAATTCTGGTATTTTATTTTTTAGTTGTTCGTGTTCGATAGATTTTAAAATATCCATTTTCTTTCCTCCTTCTTTTAATAATGGATAGATGATTATTTTTCATCTTTATAATTTTTTATTTCTTCTATAATTTTTTTATCATCTTCTGTTAAATTAGCTTTTTCTAAAAGATCTGGTCTTTTTTCTAATGTAACTCTTAAAGCTTCTTTTCTTCTCCATTTTTCAATATTTTTATGATGACCTGATTGTAATACTTCTGGAACATTCATTCCTTCAAAACATTCTGGTCTTGTATATTGTGGATATTCTAGTAAATCATTTGAAAAACTTTCTTCTTGTGTAGATTCTTCAGCTAAAACTCCTTCTACATATCTTGAAACACTATCTATTACTGCCATTGCTGGTATTTCTCCACCTGTTAGCACATAATCTCCTATTGATATTTCTTCTGGAGCAATTTTATCTATTACTCTTTGATCTATCCCTTCATAGTGTCCACATAATAATATTAGATGTTCCTCTTTTGCTAATTCTTCTACTTTACTTTGACAAAGTTTTTTCCCTTGTGGTGTTAAATAAATTACTTTTGATTTTTCGCTTTTTACAGATTTATAAGCATCATATACAACATCTGGTTTTATTAACATTCCTGCTCCTCCGCCATATATTGTATCATCTACTTTTTTATGTTTGTCTTTTGAAAAATCTCTTATATTTACTATATTTAGTTCTAAGATTCCTTTTTCTAAAGCTCTTCCAATGATGCTTTTTTTCATTGGTTCAAACATTTCTGGAAAAAGTGTTAATACATCAAACTTCATTTTATAACCCTTCTATTAGATTTACTATTATTTTTTCATTTTCTAAATCAATTTTTTTAATAACTTCATCTATTCCTGGTAAAAGTTTTTGTTTTCCTAATTCATCTTTGACAACATATATATCATTACTTCCTGTATTATAGATATCATCTACTTTTCCTAGATATTCTTCTGTTTCTGTATAAACATCTAATCCAATTAAATCTGCTATGTAATATACACCTTCTGGAAGCTCTCCTAATACTTTTCTATCTATTAATATTATAGCATTTCTTAGTTTCTCTGCTTCTTCTACTGTATTTACTCCTTTAAATTTAATTATTACTTGATTTTTATGATATCCTACAGTTTCAATTATATATATTTCTTGTTTGTTTTTTAATTTCAAAATAACTTCTGAAATTTTTTCAAACCTTTGGCTGTCTTCTGAAAATGAATTTACTTTCACTTCACCTTTTAGACCTTTTACATTTACTATTTGTCCTATTTCTAAATATTGATTCATATTTAGCTACAATCCTTTCTTACCTTTGTTTAACGAGTTTACGAAAGGCATAAATGATTTTTATTAATCTAGAAATTCTACTGTTACTTTTTTGTGCTCTTTTACAGCTACTGCTTTGATAATTGATCTGATGGCTTTTGCCATTTTTCCTTGTTTACCAATTACTTTTCCCATATCTTTTTTTGCAACTTTTACTTCATAACAAATAGATTTTGCATTAGTATTTTCTTCAATAGATACTTCTTCTGGACTATCTACTAAATTTTTGATAACTACTTCTAATAAAGATTTCATTTCTTTGCACCTCTTTTTTCGTTATTATTTAGCTGCTTTTTCGATTAAAGCTTTTACTGTATCTGTTGGTTTTGCACCATTTTTAATCCATGTTGCTACTTTTTCGTTATCTAATTCGATTGTAGCTGGATTTGTCATAGGATTGTATGTTCCTATTCTTTCAATTATTTTTCCATCTCTTGGGCTTTTTGAATCAGCTACTACTACGTGATATAATGGAGCTTTTTTCTTTCCCATTCTTTGTAATCTTATTTTTACCATTTAAAATTCACCCCCTGAATATTTTTTATATTTAAATTTAAAAATTTAATAACATTTTTATTTGACTCTTGGCTATTCTGAATTTTATTTTTAGAATTTAAAATCATTTAAATCTACATTTTTCATTAATTTTTTCATCATTCCTTTATTTGATGTCATTTCTTTCATCATTTTTTGAGTCATTTCAAAAGATTTCATAAATTTGTTTATTTGTTCTACTGTTGTTCCACTTCCTTTTGCTATTCTTAATCTTCTGCTTCCATTTAATATTTTTGGATCTTTTCTTTCTTTTGCTGTCATTGAACAAATAATTGCTTCTATTTTTACAAATTCTTTATCATCAATTTCAACATCTTTTAATTTGCTTCCTATTCCTGGTAACATTTTTAATATTGAAGAAAATGAACCCATTTTTTTCATCTGTCTTAATTGTGATAAATAATCGTCTAAATCAAATCCTTGTTTTCTTAATTTTTTTTCTAATTTTTCTGCTTCTTCTAAATCAAAAGATTCTTCTGCTTTTTCTATTATTGATAGTACATCTCCCATTCCTAAAATTCTTGATGCCATTCTCTCTGGGTGAAATACTTCTATATCACTTAATTTTTCTCCTGTTGCAGCAAATTTTATTGGTCTTCCTGTTACTTTTTTTACTGATAATGCTGCACCACCTCTTGTGTCTCCATCTAATTTAGTAAGTACTATTCCATCTATTCCTAATTGCTCATTAAATGTTCCTGCTATATTTACTGCATCTTGACCTGTCATCGAATCTACTACTAATAGAATTTCGTGTGGTTTTACATTTGTTTTTAAATCTTTTAATTCTTGCATTAATGCTTCATCTATTTGCAATCTTCCGGCTGTGTCTATTATTACTACATCATTTAATTTTGACATTGCTTGAGACATAGCTTGTTTTGCTATTAAACAGACATCCTTCGTATTTTCATTTGTGTATACTGGAATGTCTAATTGTTTCCCTACTACTTGTAATTGTTTGATAGCTGCTGGTCTATAAACATCACACGCAACCAATAATGGCTTTTTACCTTGTTTTCTTATAAGGTTAGCTAATTTTCCTGCTGTTGTTGTTTTTCCAGAACCTTGTAATCCTACTAACATTATTACTGTTGGTGGATTTGGTGTAAAATTAATTTTACTTTCTTCTCCTCCTAATAATGTTACTAATTCATCTTTTACGATTTTTACTACTTGTTGCCCTGGTGTTAATGATTTTAATACATCTGCTCCTAGTGCTTTTTCTTCAATCACTTTTATGAAGTCTTTTACGATTTTATAGTTTACGTCTGCTTCTAATAATGCTAATTTTACCTCTCTTAAAACTTCTTTTAAATCGTCTTCTGTGATTCTAGCCTTCCCTTTTAATTTTCTTGTAATTTCTTGTAGTCTTGAAGATAATCCTTCAAATGCCATGTTATCCTCCAATCTCTAAGTAGTTACACTTAATCTTTTAAACTAAACAATTTAATTTGTTTTTTACATCCTCAAGAACTTTTGCTACTTCATTATCTGTTGCGTTATCACTTATTTTTGTGATTTCTGATAAGATTGCAGCAATTTTTTCTTCTTGCGATAAAGTCTTTTTCATGATTTCTAACTTTTCTTCGTATTCGAGAAGTTTGTTTTCCCCTTTCTTCAAAATATCTCTAACAGCTTGCCTTGTGATTCCTAGATTTTCAGCAATTTCTGATAGTGATAAATCTTGATTGTAGTAATCATATAATAAAAAATATTGTTTTTCTGTTAACAATTTCCCATATATGTCTAATAACATACTTATTTTTACGTTTTTATCCATATGACCACTCCTTTTTGTGTAATGCTAATATACTTTACACTATTTTTATTCATTTGTCAAGGGTTTTGCTGAATTTTTCAACAAAAAATACAAGTTCTTTGTAAATTCATTATAAACAAAGAACTTGCATTTTTTATTTAATATCCTTGTGTTTTTATCTTCTTTGATATCTACATTAATTTCCTAGCTCCCATATTCCGTTTACTTTTGTTGCTGTTATTCCGTTTTTTAATTTTACTACTGGGCGAAGACCGTAAGGTTCATTAGTATAATAAGATGTATACGAATTAGTACTTAATATAGAACCATAGTAAACAACATAAAATAATGGCTGTAAATTTGTTTCTGATGTTAATAAATAACCATAACAATTGCTATTACCATCTCTAGAATCATCTACGTTTTGATAAACATATGGATGTGGAAAATACATTCTAGCCAAATCTGTATCAAAGGACTTTATATCAGGCATTCCACCCGTATAAGTAAATTTATCTATATCTGGTCTTATTTCATAACAACCATTATCATATTGAATCTTATTGTATATATTATTTTCTGCAAATTTTTTATTCCAACTGCCCATAAACATTTCTGCTGTAGGCACACCTGTAACTTCTATTCCTTTTCCATTAGCATCCTTAAAATTATCCCAATTTTCCTGGTTTGATAAAGCTTCTGATAAATTCCCTTGTGAGTCTATACTTATTCCGTACTTAGTATAACCTTCAGTAGTTGATACTGTAACAATTCCTTCTTTAACCTTAGAAATTGGTATATAATCGTCTGCTATTAAATATACATCATTACTATCATCACTATAAAAAATTTGCCAATCATTATCATCTGCTATTGAATCTATATTTACTGAATAATTTGTATATAATCCGTACTCTGTATATTCTTTACCTTCTATCACGTCTGCCAAAACACCTGTTGTTCCATTTGATACTGATATATTAAATATTTTTATAGGTACTGTTATAGAATTTTCTGTTGTGTCTGTTATAGTTATATTTTCAGTAGTATTTGTAGTGTATGTTTTCTGTACAGATTTCTTTTCTGAATTTACATATTCCCAACCTGATGGTAATTGTATTTCTTTATTTGCTGTTATTGTTGCAATTATATTTTCTGTTGTTAAATCTGTTGTATTATAACTTGCACTTGCTCTTAAGGTTTCTTCACTTTTATTTTCTAGATGCCATACACCATTTAATTTTGTTGCATTAATACCTTCATTTAATGTAACAATCGGACGAATTCCAAAATATGCAGAATCTCCAGGTTCGTAATTACTAAAATAACCATTAAAAAACCAAAGGCTTCCTGAAGAATTGCTGAAAGCTAATGGTGAAGCTAGAAAATAACCATAGCAATCTCCATTTTGTACAGATAATGAAGAATATACAGTATTACTAGTAGTATTTTCAAAACCTGCACCTGTATAAGGATCTGTTGGATTTTCTTCTTTACCTACACAATATCCTATATCTTCGGAATATTCATATTCAATTACTGAATAATATAATTTATCATTTGGATATAAAGTATTCCAACTATCTGCCCAAAGTTCTATGGTAGGACTTCCTATTGCTCTTTGTGCATAGTTACTATCTACCATTGAGGTCCAGTTGCTTGTATCTTGTAAATAAGTATATCCACCTGAATAAACTTTTGTATAAATATATGTACTTGTTGTTTCAGTAGGATCTGCCAAGTTCATCGGTACATAACTATCTGCTATTAAATATACTGTATTTGTTGATTCATCAACATTAAATATTCTCCAATCATTATCTGTAATATTATCTCCAATTCCATCTCCATTGTAATCATCTATGTCAACTGGATAATTTACGTATGCTCCATATTCTGTTGCTTCATTTCCAATTATTTTGCTTGCTAATGTTTCTCCGTATTTATATATAATTAAGTTTTTACTAATTGTTTTTGAAACATTTTTATTTCCAGCTTGATCTTCTAATGTGTTTGCTGGTATTGTTATTGATAAATTTCCAGAATTTTCAATTCCTGTTAATGTTAAAATATATTCTACTCCATTTCCTATTGATGTTCCTAAACTTAAAGTTTTACTAGTTATTGGAGTTGAATCAACACTTACATTTATGATATCTTTTGTTAATATATTTGTTTTATAATTTTCGTCTGTTCCTTTGAATTTTACCTTTACTGTAGCAGTAGGTACTGATTCATTTGGCTGTATAATTTCAGTTTCTATATATGACCATACTGGTAATGTTGTGTCTGTAGGCTCTTGGCTACCTCCTGAACCACCTTGATTATTTTCTGTTACCTTCCAAATATTACCCTCTTTACTTAATCCAACATTTATCGGTAACTCAACTACTGGTCTTAAAGCATATCTATCCCCATGTCCACCAACAAAAGTACCTCCATCCCAAACATCAATTTTCCCATTTGTATTCATTACATATGAGTGGGTTTCATCAGAATTTGTAGCTAATACATAACCTAAACAATAATAAGTACCATATACATTACTGTACTCTTTATCTTCACCATAAGTATATATATCATCAACTGTAAAACCATATTTTAAGTCTATCACATCACTTGTTTTAGGCACGTATAAATTATATTTATCGGTATTACTTGCTAATTGTGGGGTATTTAGATAATTAAAATTATCATTGTTTTTTTTGTTATAACTATTTATTAATAGTTCTGCAGAAGGGCTTCCTTTTACTACAGCTCCATTAATTCCATTAGCTAATTCAGACCAGTTTGACACAGTATTTAAATATTCTAATACTCCCGGAGCATACCACCAATCTTTATTATTATTCCAACTATAATCTGGACTATATAAAGAAAAACCATAGTTACGATACATTGGTTGTGCATCAAATGCAAACGTTTCTAATTTAGTTGCAGCAGGCATTTGACTTGCAGGCAAATAATCAGCAAGAATTGCATAAATTTTATTTTCTGCTTCATCAACATATAATATTCTCCAATCATCTTCTGTCGATGTTGTACCAACTACATTATTACCTAAATCTATATAATCACCTATGTTATTGTTTGTAACTTCTGCTATTGCTGGTGGTTCTGTTGGTTCTTCTGGAACTTGACCAAGTTCTACTATATTATCTACTTTTACTTCTACTGTTATTCTGTTTCCGTTTTCATCTGTTACTTCTACATTTTCTGTTATATTTTCTGTGTATACTTTACTTATTGCTGTTTTTTCTGGGTTTGCATATCCCCATCCTGTTGGTGCTGTTAACACTTTATCTGATGTTATTGTTACTGTTACATTTCCTGTTGTTTCTTCTATTTTGTCATATTTTGTTACCATCATACATGGTGTTCCACCTGATGGATTTACAATTTCAAATTGTAATATATTTTTACTTCCATCTAATGCCGAGATTTCTATATTAGCTGCTGCCCCTCCTGAAAATGTTTTGCATATTGCTTTTTTATTTATCGTTGTAGCTGCTACTTTTACTCCTTCTGTTGACGCTAATCTATACACTTGTCCTATTGCTGGTTCTTCTACTTCTTCATAAGACCATCCTGTTGGTAATTGTAATTCTTTTTCTGCTCTTACTGTTACTTTTATATCTGATTCTGCTGTTACTTCATATTCTACATTTAAATTTAATTTGTTATCTTCTAATACATCTCCTACAAAATCATCTTTTGTTAATCCTAAATCTACTTCTATACCACCACCATATGACGCTTGGTTTATACAGTCTACATCTTGGCCTTCTATCCATACATATACTCTTAATCTGCTTATTTTGTTTGAGCCTATTTTAAAATCTTGATTATCTATATTTTTTATATCTAATGGTTTGTCATCTGTTGTTTTTATTCTGTATGATGTTACTTCTCCTGTTGTTTCATCTTTTATATTACTTGTTTTAAATGTTACTTGTTTTCCTAAGGTTGATGTATTTATATCATATATATTTTCTATTGTCGCTCCTATTGAATTTGATTTTAATGCATATGTATCTACTTCTTCTCCACTCTCAAACTTTAACTCTTCGTCTGTTTTTGTTCCACTTCCATCTGTTAATTTATTATTGTTGTTTACTATGTATTCTACGTGGTCTTTTGCATTTGGCTCCCATATTGCTATATCTGTTACTGCTCCATCTTTACTTGCTTCTAATATTTCTTTTTGGGTTGCTGTTGCACTTACCACATCATCTGTTCCGCCATATAATGCTAGCGCTACTCTTATTGTATTTTGAAGTCCTGAATCTTCATTTCCTGTATATGTTCTATTTATTGTATTTCCATCTTCATCTACTATTGTTTTCATTATGCTACTTGTTAACACTTGTGCTGCTGAATTTAAATTTAATTGTAATATATCATCTTCTCCATCTCTTGATGTGTTTTTTATGTATATATCAAACGCATAATATCCATTATCTGCCATTTCGCTTTCATCATCATTATATTCTAAACACTTTCCTATTTGTGTTAATTTTGTACTTGTTGCTTTTCCTGAATAAAATGGTATTACTCCATAATTATATGTTGTTCCAGATACTGTAAAAGATTCTGTTTGATTTTTTTCTCCAACTGTTGATACTGGCAATAATTCTTTTGGCAATATTGCTGCTGATCTTATTATGTATCCATCATCTGGATCTGAAGCACTCTCTTTTAAGCCTTTTAACCTACTTGTTTGTGCTTTTTGAAACTCTGTTTTTGCTTCTGTTAAATCTATCTTTTGACTCCATACTTTTGCATCTAAAGATAGCTCCATATTCTCAGCTACTTCTACCGTTCCTCTTAAGTTAGAAATTGTGATATCTTTTTGAGTTGTAAACCATGCATATGTTGAGAATATTAAAAGCATTGACATTAAAAAAACTTTAGTAAAAGATAGTCTTATTCTTTTTTTCCTTCTTTTATATTCTATTTTATTCAAATTTGACTTTAAATTATTGTTTTTTTTTACTTTTTCTTTTTTTTCTAATTCTCTCAATTCATCCAATTCTTTTTGAAATCTTTTCTCAATATCTTGCATTTTTTGGAATTCCTTTCTTATAATTATAAAAATTATTTTATTTTTCCACCATCTTATAAAAATTTTATAAGATTTTATTTTTCTTATAAATATACATACATATTATATATTTGTTTAAATTCTCTTACAATAACTTATAGATTACATTTTTATATCATTTTTATTACATAAAATATAATTTTAACATAAAAAAAGAAAGTAGATTTTTATATCTACTTTCTTTTTACCACTATATTTATACTGTAGGGTTAATTATTAAATTTATAAAATCTTATTGTTCTGTTGAATAATATGATGATAACATTTTATTCATATATGCATTATAATCAAAAGCTTCTTCAATTTCAGGCATTCCATAATCTTTATCAAAAGTATTAACTGTTGCTGATTTTATAACTGGATATGTTTCAAATTTATCTATTGGCTCTTCTTCTGGTGCCTCTTCTCCTTCTTTTGCTTCTGGTACTGCAACTTTTTCTTCATTATAAATTTTTTCTATAATATCCATACCTTCTGTTATTTTTGCAAATGCTGTATAAACTCCATTTAAAGTTGATGCATTATCCATCATAATTCCCATTTGCGCACATCCTGAATTGTAACTCTCGTCTATCAAATCAGAAAAATATTGTGTGTAATCATATCTCATAATAGTTACTACACCTTTTTCATGACGTAATGTATTGTCTTCATATCCATTTGCTAAAAATTCACCTTCTGTTGTATATTCATAATCGTTTTCTGAACCTACTTCTATAGAAGTATCTAAAATACTTGTTTTTGGATTTTCTGGTTCTCCTTCTGAATTTCTACCAAAATATAAACATACTTCATCTTTTCCATAAATTACTTTATTATTATAAAATCCATTTTGTGCTAATTTAATAATATTTGCAACAGTATTTGGTGCATATTCTGGATACAATTCCATTTTTACTGTTCCATAATTTTCGATTTCAAAACTTATTTCTGGATGCACAACTCCTTTTGTTTTTGCTGAATATATTCCATAGACATTTAATCCAATTAAACTAATTACCATTAATGCTATCAATATCCATAATACTAATTTTACTTTTTTCATATTTCCTCCTATTTTTTAATACATAGTTTTTTCTTTTAGTTCCAATATTTACAAGAAGCTTTACTTAGAATTCTCATAAAATCTTATAATTTTGCAACCTAATTTTTTATTTAAACTATTCCAATATATTTCATCGCTTCTTTTATATTTTTCACGCCTATTATATCTAATTTAAATTCTTCTTTCAATAGTTTTTTATTACTTTCTGGAATTATACATGTTTTATATCCTAATTTTTCTGCTTCCTTTAAGCGTTTTTCTATCATGTTCACTCTTCTAACTTCGCCTGTTAAGCCTACTTCACCTATTACTGCGATATCTTCTTTTATACTTATATTTTTAAAACTTGAAGCAGCTGCACAAATAACACCTAAATCTACTGCAGGTTCATTTACTTTTATTCCACCAACTATATTCAAATAAATATCTTGTGAACCTAAGTTAAATCCAACTTTTTTTTCTAAAACTGCTATAAGTAATGTTAATCTATTATAATCAATACCTATCGCATTTCTTCTAGGCATTCCAAAAACACTTGGTGTTGATAATGCTTGTAATTCTATTACAAGTGGTCTAGTCCCTTCTAAAGTTATTACTATAGCTGAACCTGGCGGATTACCATCTCTTTCTGAAATTAAAATCGTAGAAGGATTTGTTATTTCCACCAAACCTTCATTTTGCATTTCAAACATTCCAATTTCATTAGTAGAACCAAATCTATTTTTTACACCTCTTAAAATTCTATATGAAAAATATCTTTCTCCTTCAAGATATAAAACTGTGTCTACCATGTGTTCTAAAACTCTTGGACCTGCTATGTTTCCATCTTTTGTAACATGTCCAATTATAATTGTTGTAATTGCTTTTTGCTTACACATTTTCATTATTCGTGCTGTTAATTCTCTTACTTGACTCACACTTCCAGCAGCTGATGTAATTTCATCTGAATACATTGTTTGAACAGAATCAATTATAGCAAATTTTGCCTGTGTTTTTTCTAAGGCATCTTCTACATTATCAATATCTGTTTCTGATAAAAATAATATATTATCTTTTTTTATTCCTAATCTATCTGCTCTAATTTTTATTTGCTCTGCCGATTCTTCTCCAGATACATATAATATTTTCCCATCTATTTTAACTTGTTCACAAATTTGAAGTATTAAAGTAGATTTTCCTATACCTGGCTCTCCTCCTAATAAGGTTAGTGAACCTTCAACAAAACCTCCACCTAAGACTCTGTCTAATTCTCCCACACCTGTCTTTATTCTTGTTGTGCTCTTTTTTTCTACTGTATTTAATTGTATAACTTCTGATTTGGTTTTACTTTTATCTTTTGAAGAACCTGATGAAGTAATTGCTTTTTCTTCATAAAATGAATTCCATTCATTACATGCTGGACATTTACCAAGCCATTTAGTTGACTCATACCCACAATTACTGCAAACAAAAACAGTTGTATTCTTTTTAGCCATACATTTTCCTTTCTTTTTTTAAGAACGTTAACCAAACTTTGTTAGCTAACGTTCTTATTTTAACATTAAATTAATCCTTTTTCCACAAGTTTTTGTAAAGTTACAATATACATTGCATGACTCCAAGTTAATCCTATTACCCATGCTGGTTTCATTGCATCATTATTCACTTGTTCTCCTAATAATCCGTGTTCTGATGCTGAATTTGTTACAAACGCAAAATTTTCTAAGGCTCTTTTGGTGTCTCCTGCTTCTAAATAATAACATGCCATCCACAATGTTGCAATAGGCCATGGGTTATATCCTCCCATATAAGTGTCATTTTCATATCTAATATATCCGCCTGTATATGTTCTTAATGTCATATTTATTCTTTCTACAGTATTTTCGACATTTTTTTCTTTTGGTGTAAACATTTTAAATGGTGTTACTGTTCCTAATAAACTAATATCAATTTTCTCGTCAACAGTATTTCTTACATAAGTTTTCTTATTTTCATTATAAAAAGTTTTTAAACAATATTCTTTTATGTCTCTTAATCTTTCTTCTAAAATTTTAGATTGTTTATTAATTGCTTCTAATTTTAATCTGTTATTTTCAAAAGAATCTTTTATTTCTTTATATATTTCTAACATCGATGAAAATGCTCCAAATATTGCTGAAATTGAGTATAATGATACTCCTTCAAATTCTTCCCATAAATCATAACTTGGTTGGAATGCGTTTTTTCCTTCTAATAAATCATTAATATATTTTTCTAAATATACAACTGCGTTTTCACACATTTTTAAATTTTCTTTTAAGAATTTTTTATCTTTTACTTTTAAATAATGTTCATATACTCCATATACAACACTTGCTGTTTCATCTATTTGATATCCCCAACATGGTGCTAATCTTCCATCTGTGTAAAATCTTTGTTCCCACATTCCATTTTTGCTTTGTGTTTTTTTACAAAATTCTGAATAGAATTTTTCACTTTCTTTTTCCATTCCAACTGTATCCAAAGCTTTTGTTATGTATATAGCATCTCTTGGCCAACAATACGAATATCTTCCACATTTTGTTTTATTTTCATCAACTTCTATTCCAGCAGAAATTCCTCCTGTTTCTTGATTGATTAACATTGGAAATAACAAAATACTTCTATTGTATATTTTTTTGATTTTACAATTTATATCTTTTTTGTTTAAATCTAATTCATCATGGTCTTTAACAAATTTTTTCCAATATTTTTTAGTTTCTTCTTCTACTTGTTTTATATCTATTTTTCTAATTCTTTCAATTTCATTATCTAATTCATTTAATAAACATTTTTCTTTATTATCATTTACATAGATGTATAAATTTAAAGAAGCTTCTTCTCCTGGTTTTATTGTTTTTAAATCATAACTTATTGCAGAATCTGCAGACATTCCAATATAATCTTTTCCTCCAATTACTCCATCCATAATACTATTAGAAGAATCATTTATTTGTTTTGACAATAATTTTTCTTTTGCAAAAGTGCATACTGAAAAATCATGATTATATTGAATTAATACATCATTTTTTACATATCCACAAGTATCATTATTTAAGTTTGTTAATACTTTAGAATATACTAAAAAATTAACATCTAAATTTATTGTATTTAAATTTGTAATTTTATAGCTTTTTACTAAAATATTTTCATTTAATGGTATAAAATCTGTTTGTGTTATTTTTACATTAAAATAAGTATTTAATATTTCTGTTTTTAAAAGATTTGTATCTTTTATATATTCTTGATTATATGTATTATTTATATCATTGTGAAGATATATCAATGCTGAATCATTAATCTTTAAACCTGTATGAAATGTATCTAAAAATTGTTTATAATCAGCAGAACCATAAAATAATCTCATTAATTCTCCTGTTTTTGTAAAACTTGCAGTAAGTTTTTGATTTCCAATTATTCCATCATTAAAATATTTTGTTCTCATCATTTTTCTCCTATTTTTCTAAAGTATATTGTTTAACTTTTTCTATGAATATTTTTAATTTATGCTAACCATTTTGTTTTTTCACCATATAATTAATTCATCAAATTTGCTATTTGTTTTTGTATTTCTTTTACTCTTTCATCTAATTTCTTTAGTTCTATATCTTCTGTATCAATATTTTGTTCCATAATTGCAGATTCAATATCAGCAATATCTTCTTTAAGAGCTTCAATTTTTTCGATTAATTCTAGACGTTCAAATTCTTTTCTGTAGTCTTCAATTTCTTTTGGCATTTCTAATAATACTGGCTCATCTTTTAATTCATAAGTTTCACCAAATTCTGGTATTGTTATTTTACATCCATTTTCTGATTCTAATTTATGTTTCAAAAGCTCTTGCCCTTCTGGTTCTCCATGAACTAAAAATATATGTTTTGGAGGATTTGTAAATGAATATACGAAATTTGAAAGCCAAGTTTGATCTGCGTGTCCTGAATATCCTTCTATATACTCTACTCTTGCATTTACTGCTATTTCTTCTCCAAATATTTTTACTTTTTCAGCTCCATCTACTATTTTTCTTCCTAATGTTCCTGGTGCTTGATAACCAACAAATAATATTGTACTCTTTGGATTCCATAAATTATGTTTTAAATGATGTTTGATTCTTCCCACATCACACATTCCACTAGCAGATAAAATAATTGCTGGTGAAAGATCTTCGTTTAAAGCTTTTGATTCTTCAGCTGTTTTTGTAAATTGTAATCCTGGAAATTCTAATGGATTATCTCCTCTTTTTATTTTTTCTTGTATTTCTTCTTCAAACAATTCTGTATTTTTCTTAAAAATCTCTGTGGCTGAAATTGCAAGAGGACTATCTACATAAACTGGAACTTTCATTAAAGTTGAATATTTTCTCGCAAATTCTTCGTCATGTGCACCTATTTCATCTTTTAATTTATCTAGTTCATATAATATTTCTTGTGTTCTTCCTATTGCAAAAGAAGGTATTACAACTCTTCCACCTTTTTCTAAAGTTTCAGATACTATATCTAAAAACAATTTAGCTTTATCATCATTTCTCATATGTAATCTTCCACCATATGTAGATTCCATAACAAGGAAATCTGCAGTACTAATCATAGTTGGAGAATCTAAAAGTGGTAAGTCATTATTTCCTAAATCTCCTGTAAATACTGCTTTTGTTGTTTTTCCATTTTCTGTTGCCCAAATTTCAATAATTGCAGACCCTAGCATATGTCCTGCATCATTAAAACGCACACTTATATTATCATCAATTTCTATTATATCATCATAATCTACTGGCACAAAAAGTTCCATACATCTATATGCATCTTCTGCTGTATATAAAGGTGGTAGTGGATCTTTTGCTTCTCTCATTCTTTTTCTATTTCGCCATTCAATTTCAACTTCTTGTATATGACCACTATCTGGAAGCATTATTCCACATAAATCACAAGTTGCTTTTGTAGCATATATTTTATTTTTGTATCCATCATTATAAAGTTTTGGTATTCTACCTGAATGGTCTATGTGAGCATGTGTTAATAACATAAAATCTATTTCATTTACATCAAATAAAAATGGATCTGAATTTTCCATTTCTTCTGCAATTTTTCCTTGATACATTCCACAATCTACTAAAAATTTTTTACCCGCAGCTTCTACTAGAAAATTTGATCCTGTAACCATTTTTGTAGCTCCTAAAAAAGTTATTTTCATATTTTCTCCTTTCAGTATTAAATTGGAGATGTTAGTTTTTATATAGATATTAATCAAAATGTAGTATACATATATCCCCAATTTTTAATTAAACAATTTTATATTTTTATTATATTTAACTTCTAATAAATCTTTTTTTAATTCTATTTTCTTCCTGCCTTGTTTTTCATAAACTTCTTTATCTAATACTT
>JAZROJ010000110.1:0-18624 GCA_045648625.1 Candidatus Scatovivens sp. | reverse complement strand
ATCAAATAGCTTATTTTCATTTGTATAGATATATTTTTGAGTAATTCTTAAACCTAATAATGTTAAGATAATTAAACTAATATAAAATACTTGCATACTTTGTACAAAAAATCCCCAAAATACAATAAATGCAATTATTGCTAAATAAATTAATATTTCCCATAACATATTTAAATTTTGTTTTACAACAGCATATTCTGTTGTCCAATGTAATTTAGGTCTTTTTAAATCTATAATAATCATCCAATAATTTGTTAAAACATTTATTAATAATGCTATTACATTTATTATGATTAGTGATTCATTTATCTCTGAATTTGGTAATACAATTTTAAAACCGATTGTTAAATATAATGTTGGAATAATATTCATTATAATCGCTGGTAAAATTTTATAATAGCATTGTTTATTTAATGAAACAGGTATGTATTTCATAAAAACAGCATTTTCTCCATCTCTTGAAACACTTGTTATTGATATATAATTAAACATATAAAAAAACATTAAAGCTGATACACCCATTGCTATCCCCTGAGGTGATACAATAGTATTAGCAATACTTGTTCTGATTTGTTCCATTTCTCCCATATCTCCATTTTGAATGCTTACAAATAAAGGTATTGTAAATATAAACGGAAATAAAATTGAAGGTAACACACATTGCATAAAAAAGATTGGATTTCTTACTAAATTTTGAAATTCTTTTTTTACATAAGCTTTTAATACACTTTTTTGTGCATATGATTTATTTCCAAAATCTTTTGTCTGCCTTTGTGATGATGCTGAAACAGTTGTATTTGTTGCTGTTTTTATATAAAATTTAGACATAATCCAAATTACTATAGTGTAAATAATAAATGTTGTTCCTGCTAAACTTAATAAATTTAATATTCCTTCTGATGTATTAAATAACATTAAAGCTTTCATTGCAGGTTTTATTGTGAAAAAATACTTCATATAAATATCTAATAATCCATTAGCTTCTACTAGTTTTGTAGCAAGCTCTTCATTTGTAATTTCTTGATCTACACCAGTTAAAAATTGCACTCCCAAAACTAAAAGAATTGTTAGAAAAACTGTTATATATTGTACAAAATCTTTATTTTTTATTATATTAGTAAATTTCATTAATACTGTTACTATTAAAGAAATTAGAATTACTGGTACTATAGGAAAAATCAATGCTATTATAAATGCTATTAAGTAAAAATATATACTTAAGTTAAGTAAAAAACCATATACCAATAATGCTGGTATTAAGGTTAATAAAGCCATTATGTATTCTGAAATAAGCAGGCAATTTATTTTTGCCATAACGATTTTGTATGTTTTTATTGGTAATGGTAGCAAATATTCTACATCTTTAGAAAAAAACAATACATTCAAACTAGAAAATAAACTACGTATTATACTCATTCCCAATATTACAATCAAACATAAATTTAAAAATACAGCTTCTTGATTTATTGCTTGTAACTCTGTAATTATCTCATAGCTTAAGGCTCCTATAACTCCAGCAATATAAATATATAAACAAACCCATCCAAAAATTTTTAATGGGTTTGTTTTGTTTTGTTTTTGATTACTAGTATTTATTGAACTTTTAAATAAAATTTTTGTTAATAAAAATACTTCTTTCATAAATTCTGTTTATGTTTTTACATAACTCCTTTTTATAAATAATTTAAAATCTTACTATTTAGATTATTATTCTGTAAGTTCCAAAAATAACTCTTCCAAAGATGCATTTTCTTTAAATTTTTGTTTCATTTCTTCATAAGTTCCAACAAAAATTAATTTTCCTTTATTTATGATTCCTATTCTATCACATAATTTTTCTGCAACTTCTAATACGTGTGTTGAGAAAAACACAGTATTTCCTTGCTCAGTATGGTTTCGTAACATTTTTTTCAAATCATGAGCAGATTTTGGATCTAAACCAGTTAATGGTTCATCTAAAATTAAATTTTTAGGATTATGAAGAAGAGCTCCAATCACTATAATTTTTTGTCTCATTCCATGTGAATAGCTTTGTATTCTTTCATTTAAATTTTCATAAATATTAAAATTTTTAGCTAAATTTTCTATTTTTTCTTTTCTCTCATCTTCTGATATTTGATATATATCTGCTAAAAAATTTAAATATTCTATTCCTTTTAATTTTAAAAACATATCTGGATTATCTGGTACAAAGCCAAAATTTCTTTTTGCATCTTCTGGATTTTCTATAATACTTTCTCCGTCTATAATTATATTTCCTTCATCTATGCTTAAAATTCCTGTTATCATTTTTATTGTAGTAGTTTTACCAGCCCCATTTGGCCCTAAAAACCCAAAAATTTCTCCATTTTTTATCTCTAAATTTAAACTATCTACTGATTTTTTATTTTTTACATAAGATTTACTAACATTTTTAATTTCAATCATTACTATTTCCTTCTATTTTCTTAAAACAATTTTTAAAATTTCAGATACACTCCAAGCTTGAGAGAAAGTTCCACCTGGTTTATATGGTGGTTTAGAATTATATAATTCTGAAATAGTTCCTATCCCCTCATTTTGATTCATTTCTTTTTTGAATGTATTATATATTGTATCTATAAATTGTTCATAATCTATTAATAATTTTTCTTTTTCTAATCTGTCTTTTTCATCATCAATTACGTTTCTAAATGCATCTGCATATAATCCTAATAACCAAACCCAAGAAACTCCTTGGTGATAGCTCATATCTCTTTTAAAGCCATCTCCTTCATAAACTCCTATATATCCATCTTCTTCTTTTGCTAATGTGCGTAATCCATATTTTGTTAATAATTTATCTTTTGCTGTGATTAATATATTTTTTCCTATTTCTGAAGAAGGTTTAATTACAGGATAAGTTGTTGACAATGCAAATAATTGATTTGGTCTTATTTTAGGATCTCCTAAAACATCTTGTAAACATTTCTTTTGTTTGTTATAAAATTTTTCTTTAAATACTTTTTTATGTTCTGCTGCAACCTTTTTACAATTTTCACTTACATCTTTTTCATCAAATTTATTAGCTAAATGTTCTATTGTTTTTAATGCGTTGTACCATAAAGCATTTAATTCTACTACTTTTCCATTTCTAGGTGTTACTGCAAAATTACCTATTTTAGCATCCATCCAAGTATTTTGAGTAGATTCTGTTCCTGAATTTAATAGTCCATCTTCTGCAATATATATATTATTATTATCTAAATCAATTCCTTGACTATAATTTTCTATAATATCTTTTAATTTTTCATAAATATTTTCTTTTATAAAATCATAATCTTTTGTATATTGTAAATATTTATTAACTTGTTCAAAAAGTAAAAGTGAAGCATCTGCACTATTATATAAAGGTCTATTATCAAAGCCTGAATATCCATTTGGCACTAATCCATATTTTATATCTCTAGTGAATGTTAATAAGATTTCTTTTGCAAGTTCAAATCTTTTTGTAAGTAAAAATAATCCTTCATACGCAATTAAGGTGTCTCTACCCCAATCTAAAAACCATGGAAATCCAGCTATTACAGAATGAGTTCTAAAATTTGGTCTGTAGATAATGAAACTGTCTAAAGCAATTATCATATCTTTTATAAAATCATTATATTCTTTTTCATCTTTTGATAATTTTGATTTTTCTTTTAATAATTTTGTATCTTCTATAATTTTATTAATTCTTTCTTCTTCATCTTTAAATACTTTACTTGCATCAATTTGTTCTGTATTATCTTCTAGAGAAGCTACAAAAGTAATTTCTTTTTTAGCTTTTGGTTCTATATAAATTTCATATCTTCCTGGGACTGCTAGATTTTCTTTTGGATAAAAACCTCTTTCATCTTCTTTTAAATAATACATATTGAAAAAAGTATCATTTATATGTTCTATATAATTACCTTCACTAGTATGCAAATACACTGGTGTTCTAGCATTTCCATCTATTTCTAATCTAACTTTTGTTTTATCTATATTTTGTTTTATATCAAAAGTATGATTTGTTGACATTGTATGAAAATCTCTAAAATTTACAATTGGTGCTAATGTTAATGTTGCAGGCTCTTTCCCATTTTGAATTTTATATTGAATTACAACAGTATTTCTTCCATATATCATTGATATTTTCTTTACAATTTTTACATCATTAATTTTAAAAGTATATTCTGGTAAAATTTCTTTTTCAAAACTATATAAATATTTATATCCATCAGAAACATAATTTTCACACATATTTGTATATAAATTATATTTTTGGTCACCAATTTGAATACTTTCATCCACCTTTGAAAGTATGACATGCCTTTGGGCTGGTGGAAGTAAAGAAGCTACTAGAAGACCATGGTATCTTCTAGTATTTGCCCCTAGTACTGTTGTTGAACAAAATCCACCTATTCCATTTGTTATAACCCATTCTTTTTGTAGACAATCTTTTAAATCAATTTGTTTATTGCTTAATTTCATTTGTATTATCCTCTTTTATTATTTTTTCTATTTGAATTTAATTTTTCAATAGTATTTTTTAAAAACTCTTGCTCTTTTTCTGTTGAAGCTTTTTCTTTTCTAGCAGCTTCTTCCGCAATCCTTCTGTTTTCTGCAATTTTTGCATCAACATTTTGTATAGATTCCACTCTGTCTTTATATTTTTCTTTAAATTTGCTTGGTTTTCTATTGGCTGTGTTTTCTTTTTTTCTACTTTTTTCTGATTCTCCTGATTTTTTCTTTCTTTTAGCCATTCTTTCTTCTTTTTCTCTTAATCTTTGTTGTTCTTTTAAAACAGAATTTAATAATAAATATTCTGTATCATTTTGTAAATCATGGAATTTTAAATCATTACAAATCATTTCTATAATAGTTCCAGCCATTACATCTGAATTGTGTCTTATTTTATTATCTTTAATACAAGACATATTTCTTTTTATAACTTTAATATTATATTCGGAAATATTTTTTGAATCTACTTCTACAATGTCTGAGCCTTCTCTATTATATTTTCTAATGTATTCTGGAATAATTTCCCCTGTATCTACTAAACAATAATCAGCGACATCTATTCCTACATGTTCATCAATTGCTCTTAAGTGTTCTGATACAGAATAACTATCTGTTTGCCCCGGTTCTGTCATAATATTACAAATGTAAAATTTCATTGCTTTACTTTCTTTGATAGTTTTAGAAACATTTTTTACTAAAAGATTTGGTAAAACATTTGTATATAAGCTTCCTGGTCCAATAATAATTGCATCTGCTTCTTTTATAGCATCTAAAACACCTGGTGAAGGTCTACAATTTGATGGAGATATATAAATTCTATTTATTTTTTCTACTTTTTCAGCTACAATCTCTGGTATTCTAT
The DNA here is from genome assembly GCA_045648625.1 of Candidatus Scatovivens sp. Taxonomy (GTDB): domain Bacteria; phylum Bacillota; class Clostridia; order TANB77; family CAG-508; genus Scatovivens. The sequence continues at coordinate 13,259 of JAZROJ010000110.1, read as the reverse complement.
CTTTTTGTTTAATGGTAGTTCCATCATCTAATTCTGCACATATTGTAATTTCATCTAATGTAATAGGCATTACACTTCCTGTTATATTAAGCACTTGTGTACTTTTTAATATAGCTTCTGATATATTGCTATAAATTTCGTTCATAGCTGTTAAATAAATATCACCAAAATTTAAATCTTTTAATCTTTCATTTTTGAAATTTAATTCTAACAATTTTCTCATCATTTCTTCTTGATCTGACATTGCTATTATACTATCTTTTATGTCTTTTAATGGTAATGTGTCTAGAGCTTTTCTAGAACGAGTTGGTATATTTCCATAATCAGACATTGTAACTATAGCAGTAATATTATTAGTATATTTTTTAAAACCTTCGATTACAGTATTTAAGCCTTCTCCTCCGCCTATTATAACAACTTTTGGACCTTCTTCATAAACTTTTTTATTAAAGATTAAAGATTTTATATTTACCTTTGCTTTTTGACCTTTTTCTGTTGAATCATCATTGGCTTCTATAATAATCTCTAAATTTCTTTTTTGGATAAACACAATACTAGTAATAATACAAACAAAACCTACTACGAAAATAATTATTGTTTTTCCTAGTTCAAAAAATGAAATTTCCTCAGTTACTAAAATTTTTGTAAAAGCATAACATGTAAGTAAAATTCCTAGAATTATTAAAAATATCCATCTTTTTACTTTAGTACTTGCTTTAAACCATTCAAAAAACGCTTTCATTATTGCTCCTTTCCAATTACTAGTATTTCTAGTTCTATTTCTTCATTAAATTTTTCTTTTATTTGTTTTTTCACATACTCTACAAGTTCTAGGACTTCTTTAGCTGTTGCTTTTCCTTTATTTATAATAAATCCTGCATGCTTTGTAGAAACTTCTGCATCTCCTATGTTATATCCTTTTAGACCAGCTTCATCTATTAATTTTGCTGTTATGATATTTTCTTTTCTTTTAAAAGTACTTCCTGCATTCGGATATTCTAGTGGTTGTTTTTCTTTTCTAGAAGTATTATATTCTTTTATTTTTTCTTCTATTTGTTGCTTATTTCCTCTTTTTGTTTTTATTGTAGTTTCTAATATAATTCCTTCTAATTCTGAAAAAATACTTTTTCTATATTCAAATTTATGTTCATCTAAATCTATAGTTTTAATTTTTCCATCATAAGTCATATATTTAGTTCTAACAACAACATCTTTCATTTCACCGCCATAGGCTCCTGCATTCATTCTTATTGCTCCACCTATTGTGCCCGGAATTCCAGATAAAAATTCTAAACCAGTTAATTCTTCTCTTAAAGCTATTCCTGAAAGTGTTGCAAGAGTTATTCCTGCACCAGCTATAATCCATATTTCATCTTTGAATTTTTTTATTTTAAAATCATTTAATTCTAATTTAATAACGAATCCATCTATTCCACCATCTTTTACTAATAGGTTTGTTCCATTTCCTACTATTTGAATTGGTATATTTTTATCTTTTGCTAGTTTTAATACAAATTTTAATTCTTCTGTATTTTGTATTTTTATAAAATATTCTGCATTTCCTCCTATTTTAAAAGAAGTATGTTTGCTCATAGGCTCATCTTTTAGGATTCGATTTTTTGCTATTTTCTCTTGTAAAATTTTTTCTATCTCGTCCATCAATTTTCCTTCTCCTTTTGTTTTGAAATTTTTATTTTTAGAAATAATTTCATAGGGTAATACTATCATTTTTTTCATTTTTTTACAAGTGCTATTTCTGTTATTTTTATAATATTATTCTTGTTTTTTGTTATATTTTTTAGAGAACAAAATGAGCTTTTTTTTAAATTATTCATTTCTTTATATAATTTCATTTGCCCCGTATTTGTTTGCGTGCCAAATTTTATGATAATAAAATTTGTGTACATTAGATATGCGTAGCATTTTATTTAATAGGAAAAGAGAACTCTTTCCTATTAAATAAAAAAGAGATGTTTTTGAATGAATATTTTATCTCATTTCATTAACATCCCCTTTTTCCTATTATTTATTATAATTGTGAATTATAAAGAGCTTTTATATCCCATTTTGTACCTTCTACAGTGTCCATTAGTATTATTCCTTTTTCATCTAAGCCTGCTCTTATTTCATCTGCTAAATCAAAATTTTTATTTTTCTTCGCTTCTGTTCTTTCATTTATTTTATTATCAATAAAATTTTGATCTAATTTTAAAATTTCAATATATTTATTTTTCATTTCTAAAACAAATTGTTCTGCATTTTGACTAAATAAACCTAAAATTCCATATACTTCATGAAGGTTTTCTATAATTTTTTCTATTGTGTTTACTGTTTTAGCTTTTTCATCTTTTTTAGCAATTTTCATAATATTATTAACATATTTAAAAATACTGTAAAGATTAGAAATAGCAACTACTGTGTTAAAATCATCATCCATATTTTCTATAAAATCAGATATTATTTTTTCTGAAATATCATCATCTCTTTTGTCTTTTATAGATTCATTTTTAAAGTTTTTTATGTAATTTTCCATAGCAATAATTGTGCTATAAAAATAATATAAGTGGCTTTCTGCTAAAGCAAATTCGCTATCTATTAAATCTATGTCTGATGTATAATGTTTTGAAAACATTACATATTTTATTACTTCATAATTATATTTTTGTAAAGCATCACGAATAGTTAAAGAATTTCCTAAAGATTTGCTCATTTTCTCTCCATTAATTTTAACTAAACCACAATGTGACCAATATTTTACAAATGGCTTTTTAGTTAAAGCTTCACTTTGAGCAATTTCATTCTCATGATGAGGAAATATTAAGTCTTTTCCACCACCATGGATATCTATTGTTTCACCTAAATTATCTAAAATCATTGCTGAACATTCTATATGCCACCCTGGTCTTCCTTCTCCCCAAGGTGATTTCCAAGAAATTTCTCCTGGTTTTGCAGATTTCCAAAGAGCAAAATCTATAGGATCTCTTTTTCCTGGCTCTACATCTTTTCTTACACCATTTAAAAGCTCATCAATATTTCTGTTAGAAAGCTTGCCATACCCTTTAAAACTTCTAACATCAAAATATACGTCTCCTGTTTCCGCTACATATGCATGACCATTATCTATAATTCCTTGAATAAAATTAATTATATTTTCAATATTTTCTGAAGCTTTTGGATATAAATCTGGATCTGTTACGTGCAAATTTTCCATATCTATTTCTGATTCTCTAATTTGCTCTTTTGAAAATTCTAAAGCATCTTTACCTTTTTCATTTGCTCTACGAATAATTTTATCATCTACATCTGTATAATTACGTACGTATTTTACATTATACCCTCTATATCTTAAATAATCAGCCATCATAGCATATACTATTGCTTGCCTTGCATGACCTATATGACTTAAATCATAAACAGTAATTCCACAAGCATACATTTTTACATTATTTCCATCTATTGGAATAAATTCTTCTTTTTGTCTTGTCATTGAATTATAAAATTTCATTGTTGCCTCCTTTAAAATTATATATAAAATGTAATTTGAATATTACTTATTTTCTTTTTATTAATGCCGCTATAATTATAGCATTGTTTATATCTTTTTTCAATAAATTATTATGTCTTAAATACAAAAAAATGTAGAAACAAATTCTACATTTTTTATAGTTTTTAAATTTATTAGTTTTCTGCAACTTGTTTAATATTAATATCTCTAACGTGTTCAATTTTTTCCCATTTTGTATCTGGTTTGATTAAACATTTTATATTTATTAATATCCAACTTCCCATAAATATTGGATAGAATATAATTGCTTTAACCATTGGTTTTATAGGTTTCTTTTCTAATGCCATAATTGCTGTTCCTGTAATTACTGGCATAATAAAAGTTGCTATTAAATATCTTGAAAAGTTTCCTACTAAATCCATAAATGTCATTTCTGCACCTAGGTATAATAATGTGTTTACTCCTAATAAAAGGAATGTTAATAACATCATCGGTATACCAAATAGATATAATGCTCCATCAAAATTCATTAATGTTTTATATTCTTTTACTCCATTAATTAATTTTCCTGTATATTCTTTCATACATTGTAAATGCCCTACTGTCCATCTAGAACGTTGTGACCAACTTTGTTTAAAAGATGTAGGTTGTTCATCATAAACTATTGCATCAACAGCCCATCCTAATTTTCTTCCTTGTGCTATGTTTATTAATGAAAATTCGATGTCTTCTGTTAATGTGATAGTTTGCCATCCATGTGGTTTTAATATATCAAATTTTACCATAAATCCTGTTCCATTTAATAATGGTGATAATCCTAAATTGTATCTTGCTAAATGGTAGAATCTGTGCATCATCCAATAGAATATTGCATATCCACCTGAAATCCAAGAATCTGTAGGATTTTTGATATCTCTATAACCTTGAACTACTTCTTCACCTTGACAAAGTTTTTTATTCATGTTTTTTAAGAAATTTTTATCTACAATGTTATCTGCATCAAATACACATAATGCATCATAATCTGCATTTTCTTCTATTTTTTGTTTTAAAAACCAATTTAATGCATGACCTTTTGTTTTATTTACTTCATCAAATCTTTTATATACTATTGCTCCTGCATTTTTTGCAATTTCCGCTGTAGCATCTGTACAGTTGTCTGCTATAACATAAATGTCATATAGTTCTTTTGGATAATTTTGTTCCATTAAACTATCTACTAAGTTTTTTATTACAGCTGCTTCATTGTGTGCAGGTATTATAGCCATAAATTTGTGTTCTTTTTCAATTATTAATTTCTTATCTTTTAGCTTTATTAATGAACAAAAACTTACTATTATTTGGTATGCCCAATATATTGTAATTATCCATATTAAAGCTTGTTGTAGAAGATATAAATATTTCATTATTCTACTCCTCTTTCTCTTTTATCTTTTTTCATATGTTCTTAATGTATTATTTGCAATAAAATTGTTTTGTATTATATATTCAACAATTCTATAACAAACACTTTTTCAACATTTACTATTATACCAAATCTTGGTAATTATTTCAAGAGTTTTGGCAAAAATTAATAATTTTATAATAATTATAAAAAGCAGTAATTTCAATATTTTCCTGTTTGTTTTAAAAATGAAATCAAATTGTAATAATATTACTAACAAAAAAGAAAGTAGAATTTCTATAAACTAAATGTAAGATTTATTTTTTCTACTTTCTTTTTTATATTTTATTTTTAATTCTTTTTAATGCATATCAGTTCAGACGGCCACTTAATTTTACTTAAGCTTTAGCTTAAAATATATGTTATTCTTCAGAAGAATATAAATCTTTTCTAGTTAAATTGATTCTTCCTTGATCATCTATTTCATATACTTTAACTGTTACTTCATCTCCAACTTTTAATACGTCTTCTACTTTATTTATTCTTTCATTTGCAATTTTTGAAATATGAAGTAAACCTTCGTGTCCTCCACCTAAATCAACAAATGCACCAAATGTAGCTATTCTTGTAACTTTTCCAGTATATATACTGCCTGCTTCTATTTCTCTAGTTAAATCTTCTATGATGCTTTGAGCTCTTCTTACTCCTTCAATTTCTTCTGAATAGATGAATACTGTTCCATCTTCTTCAATATCAATTTTAACTCCAGTTTGTTCAATAATTTTATTAATTACTTTTCCACCAGAACCAATAACATCTTTAATTTTTTCTGGATTAATTTTCATGTTAATTATTTTTGGAGCATATTTTGAAATTTCTGCTCTAGGAGTTGATATTTGTGGAGCCATAATATCATCTAAAATATATTGTCTTGCTTTTGCTGTTCTTTCGAATGCTTCTGCAATTATTTCATAGCTTAATCCATCAACTTTGATATCTACTTGTATTGCTGTAATTGCGTCTTTTGTTCCACCAACTTTGAAGTCCATATCTCCAAAGAAATCTTCTATTCCTTGGATATCTGTGATAACAACATATCTATTTGGATCATTTTCATCTGTAATTAATCCTGTTGAAATACCAGCAACTGGTTTTTTAATTGGTACACCAGCATCCATTAATGCTAATGTTGATGCACAAATACTTCCTTGAGATGTAGAACCATTTGAACTTAATATTTCTGATACTACTCTAATAGCATAAGGGAATTCTTCAACAGATGGAAGTACTGGAACTAATGCTTTTTCTGCTAATGCTCCATGTCCTACTTCTCTTCTTCCTGGACCACGAGATGCTTTTGCTTCTCCAACACTATATCCTGGGAAATTATATTGGTGCATATATCTTTTTGATTCTTCTGTATCTAATCCATCTAATATTTGTTCTTCAGATTTCATACCTAAAGTAACTATAGATAATACTTGAGTTCTACCTCTATTGAATAATCCACTTCCGTGTACTCTAGGAATTAAGCCTACTTCACATGATAAAGGTCTAATATCATAAATACCTCTACCATCAACTCTTTTACCTTCTTCTAATATTAATTTTCTAACTGTTTTCTTTTCTAATTTATAAATTGCATCTCCTATAGCTGCTTTATCTTCTTCTAATTTTTCTTCACCAAAAGTTTCTAAATACCAAGCTTTTACATCTTCTGTAAGCTTGTCTATTTTCTCATCTCTTTCTGGTTTATCTGGTGTTTGAACATCTAATTTCATTCTTTCACCAAATTCTTTTGCTATTGTGTTATAAACTTCTTCATTTACTTCAAAAGATTTATATTCGAATTTTGGTTTTCCTATTTCATCTTTCATTTTTTGAATAAATTCACAAACTTTTTTTATTTCAACATGAGCTGTTTTAATTGCTTCTAGCATTATATTGTCTGGTAATTCATCTGCACCAGCTTCTATCATAGCTATTTTATCTGCTGTTCCAGCTAAAGTTAGTGTTAATCTACTATTTTTTCTTTGTTCTTCTGTTGGGTTAATAACAACTTGATTATCTACATATCCTACTGCTACTGATGCTGTTGGCCCTCCAAATGGTATATCTGATATAGATAATGCTGCTGATGTTCCTATCATAGCGCAAACTTCTGGTGAACAATCTTGTTCAACTGATAATACTAAACAACTTACTACTACATCATTTCTAAAATCTTTTGGAAATAATGGTCTGATTGGTCTATCTATTGCTCTTGCAACTAAAATAGCTTTATCTGTTGGTTTTCCTTCTCTTTTTGTAAAGCTTCCTGGTATTTTTCCTACTGCATATAATCTTTCTTCATAATCTACTGATAGTGGGAAAAAGTCAATTCCTTCTTTTGGTTCTTTTGAAGCTGTAACATTAACTAATACTGTAGTTTCTCCATATTTTACTAATACGCTTCCATTGGCAAGTCCTGCCATTTTTCCTGTTTCTAAAGTTAGTGTTCTTCCTGCTAACTCCATACTGTAAGTTTTAAACATTTTACATTTCCTCCTTTTATTTCTTTTTGAAATTTTTACTTGAAATGTAACCTCTACAATATATTATTTCTATTTTTAATAAAAATATTTTCAAGTTTCTTCCTATTTGTTTTCAAAATAATACATTGTGCAAGCTACTGTTTCAAATAAAAAATTCATTATTATTTTAATATATATAATAATCTAAATCAACATTTTTATTTGATTTTAATTATATAATATTCAAACTTAAATTTTCTCTACTCTTTACAGTCATTTTATTATAGAAATGACAAAAATCTTCTTATAATATAAAACAAATAGCCCACATCAAAAAATGCAGGCTACTTTTTCTTATTTTCTTAAAGATAATTTTTGAGCAATCTCTCTATATCTGTTTAAATCTTTTTTAGCTAAATAGTTTAATAAATTTCTTCTTTTACCAACCATTTTTAAAAGACCTCTTCTAGAGTGATTGTCTTTTGTGTGAACTTTTAAGTGTTCTGTTAATTCTGTGATTCTTTCTGTTAAAAGAGCAATTTGAACTTCTGGAGAACCAGTATCATTTTCTTCTCTTTTATAAGTAGCTATAATTTTTTGTTTTCTTTCCTTTGTCATTTTTTGACTCCTCCTATTTTTTTATTTGCCATAAACTGAGTATGAAGTAGGTTTTTTTCTTCAACTAAGTATATGGTATTTTAAACCACAATTATTTTACTACAAAATCCCATAAAAATCAAGTATTTTTTTAAATCTTATACTGTTCTATTAATAGTTTTTTTGCAATTTCAATAAATTGTATAGTTAAATTTATATCATACCATTGTTTATAAATGCTATCTGTTACCTTTGTTGGTATTTCAAATGCAGTTGCATAAGCTAAATATTCATCCCATATAATCACAGAATTTAAATCTCTATCTTTTATCAAACTATATTCATTTATATAATTTTTTAATTTTAACAACTTATATTTTTCTTCATATCCTTTTGGTGTTAAACTATATCCCTTATTAAGTAAAAAAACACATATATTTATAATAAATGTAAAAAATACTAACAAAATAATTTCTATATCATAATTTAATAAAGCAACAAAACAAAAAATTATAATTATTGGATAATAACTAAACATTATTACTAATCTAGAAAATATTTCTTTCGCTTTTTTCTTCTTTCTTCTCCTACTTTCTTCTTTAACCATCGTCTTACTCTCTGTTATAAAAGATTCCATAATAGATCGTTGATTATCCATTTTCTTTATATAATAAACAATAACTAAACCAGTCATTATCAACGCAAATACAGCCATTTCTCTAAAAAAAGAATATACATTTGCACAAATAGCCATTGGTAAATTTGTAATAATAATTAACGAAAATATTATCATTAATTTGGCAAATGCAGTCTTTTTTCTTGAATATATTCCCATATTATATAACTTTTCTATAATATTCACTTTTATAAAAGCAATCACCTTTGAAAATTCTATTGTCTTTTCTTTAGATTTTTTAAAAGTCGTATTAATTTCTTTAAAACTTATTATTTTTTTATCTTCAAAAATTAAATCAAGTATATTTTTTTTATAAGGTTCTACGTTTTGTGTGTTTAAAATTTCTATATATTCATTATTTATAATCCTTAAATTCCCTTTTAAATGTAAATCAATAATTATTGTCATTATTAAACTTTTAAAATCTATTTTGTTATCAATAAGAATTTCTGCTAAAACTGGATTTATTTGATTTTCTAAATTTTTATCATAACTTTTAGTGTGTACATTTTTAAAATTTAATATAATACTAATTAACAAAATTGGTATACTAATTATTATAAAAGTTTGAGCTATACTCTTTAGCCCCTCTTCAGTTTCATTGTGTTCTTTCTCTTTTCTTTCTTCTAATTCTTTTTGATCTATAACTTTTTCTATTTTCTGTTGAGCTGCCTGTTTTTCTATTCCCTTTTTTAGAGATATAAAGAATTCTTTATGATTTATTATATCTACTACTACAATTATAAGAACCAATATAAAAAATACTTTAAGAATCTTTTTTGTTTTTTCATTATTTTTCATCCTTATCCTCCAAAACTTTATAAAATCTATGTTTAATTAAAAAATTAAACATTTGTAAAATTAATTTTATAGTTTTTATGATAAGGCAAGACAAACTAAAAATAATTAAAGTTCCTAAAAACATATATAACAATTCAAATTTTACTGTGCTAATTTTTTCAAATTTAAAAATATCAATTTTCGCAATTATCATAAAATGTACTAAATAAATTCCAAATGTCATTCCACCAAGTTTTGATATGATTTTACTAAAAAATTGGTTATTAATCTCAAAAGAATAAATTCCTACAAACAAACCTATAGCTGAAATTAATCCAAATATTGTATCCCATGATATAAAAGCTTCTTCTTTTACTAATTGATTTATAACCATATACTGCATTTCGCATTTATATCTTATTATATTAATTATTGCAAATACTGCCAAACCTATTATAGTACATTTTTTATTATTTTTAATTTTATCTTTTAAACAATATAATTCATATCCTACTAATACCATAAGTAATTTTGGATCTAAAATAGAAAATATTTCTATTTTTCCTATTTCTGGTATCCAGAATTTTTGTATATCTTTTAATAACATATTTGATATAGCAAGTACCATCAAAATTCTTCTTGCCAATTTATTTTGTTTTTCTTCTGTGCAAAGTAGTTGCAAAATTGGGAATATTATTATTATTTGAATATAATCAAATATGTACCATAAGTGTGCTGCAACAGGGATTGTTGTATGTACTTCACCATGCAATATAGAACTTAGAATTGTTTTTATGTTTTCTGGTCCAAAATTTAATAAACAATTTACAAAAGTTTCTTGATTTATTAAAAATTTATAAAACACTTGAGAAAACACCAATACTATAAATGATGGTAATACTATCTTTTTTAAAGCATTTTTTAGGTTCTTTTTATAATCTCTACCATTTGATATAAAAAATCCTGTTATTATAAAAAATATCCCTACTCCATCTGCCAAAAAACTTTTTGTAAACAATCTACTCCAATCTACTTGAACCTCATATATATTATAAGTTGATAAAGCTAAATGTGTTGCTATTACTATCAAACAAGCAACTATTCTTAGCAAATCTATAGATATATCTCTTACCTTCTTTTTATTTTCTGGAGTCTCATTTGAAGAACAACTTTTTACTATTTCTCTTCCTCTGTTTTCCTCTCTAACTATATCTTGTTTTAGTTCATTTTGAATTTCTACTTTCATAAAATCCCCTACTTTTTTATTTTCTTTATTATATATTTAATTTTTTTCAAATACAATTCTTTAATGTGTTAAAATTCAAATGCATATCATATTTATATAATTACATAAATAAATTTTCTACTTTTCCTTTTCCGTTTTCTGAAGTAATTTTCAAGTATCCTCCATTCAACATTGCTAATTGAGGAGATACATGTCCTATATCAGCATCACAAATAATAGGAATATTTAATTCTTTTAATACTTCATTTACAGTACTATTAAATGTATTTCCATATTCTTCTCTTACAAAAAGAGGTCTTCCAAAAACAATTCCTTTACAATTTTTAAAATATCCAGAATTCTTCATTTGCCATAATGATCTAAATAATTGTGATGTCCCCATTTCAAAACATTCTAAAAACCACACTATTCCTTCTTGTTTATGGTTCTCTATATACTCAGAAATTTTATCATATTTTGTTCCAATAAAGCTAATTATACAATCTAAACAACCTCCAACAGATCTTCCTTGTATTTCTATTTTTTCTTGTCCTGTAATATTTTTCCATTCTACTTTTTCTGTTAAATTATAAGTTGCATATGGATTATCATTATTTTCTTGCCACTCTTTTTCATAATATTCAAAAGAATTTTGTGTAATTTCTTTACCAGAAACAATTTCTAAAGCATCTGTTAAACTTTGATGTAAAGGCTTCATAGCATAATCTTTTATTGTTTGACAATACATAGTAGGAATATCTAATATTGTATTAAATAAATAACCTATTCCTGTAATATCTGAATACCCTTGCATCCATTTTGGTTTTAATGTTTTTATTTTGTCAAAATCTAGATAATCTAGCATCTCACATAAAAAGTCTCCACCAGTTGCAAATATAATTAATTTTATTTTTTCATCTTCTAGTAGTTGCATAAATTCTTTTGCTCTAGTTTTTGCATCAGCACTTTTACCCTTTTCACTTTTTCTTACGCTTTCTGTCTCTATAATTTTATATCCCATATCTGTTAATTGTTTAATGGCAGCATCTAATCTTTGTATTTTCTCTGGTTTTACAATACCATCTGATGGAGCACAAATTCCTATATAGTCTCCTTTTTTCAAAAACTCTGGATATTTCATATCTTTATTTAGAACTTTATTTTAAGTTCAAGCTCCTTTCTTTTAAATTTTAAAATTTATTATAAACTTTATTTTTCTAATACTTTTATAATAAAGTCTTATTTTTTTAAATTTTAAAAATTTATTATCCATATTTTAATTTCGAATCATTTCTAAAATTTCATTTTTTAAAACATCTAACATATCTTCTTGTTTTACTTTTTTTACTATTTCTCCTTTTTTAAACAAAAGCCCTTCGTTTTTACCACCAGCAATTCCTATATCTGCTTCTCTAGCTTCTCCCGGGCCATTTACAGCGCATCCCATAATTGCTACTGTAATATCTGCTTCTATGTTTTGCAAAAATTTTTCTATTTCTTTAGCAATAGGAATTAAATCATATTGTATTCTTCCACAAGTTGGGCAAGGAACTAACTTTGGACTATTTTTAAATAAATTGCAATTTTTTAATATTTCTTTACAAACAGGAATTTCTTCTGTAGGATCATCAGACAATGAAACTCTTATAGTATCTCCTATTCCTTGTCTTAGCAAAGCAGATAACCCTATACTAGATTTTATTGTTCCACTAAACGTTGTTCCTGCTTCTGTTATTCCTAAGTGAAGTGGATAAGGAAATTCTTTAGCTGCCTTTTCATATGCTTCTATACACATATCTAAATTTGACGCTTTTAATGAAATAGCTATATCATAAAAATCTAATTCCTCTAATATTTTAACATGTCTTTTAGCACTTTCTATCATACCTTCACTACATGGTTTTCCATATTTTTCTAATATTTCTTTTTCTAAAGAACCACCATTTACGCCTATTCTTATTGGAATTTTTTTAGCCTTACATGCTTCTACAACAGCTTTTGTTTTCTCTTTATCTCCAATATTTCCAGGATTAATTCTTATTTTGTCAACACCTGCTTCTATTGCTTCTAATGCAATTTTATAATCAAAATGTATATCTGCTACAATAGGTATATGTATTTGTTTTTTTATTTCTTTAATAGCTTTTGCGTCTTCTATATCTAAACAAGCTACTCTAATTATTTCACAACCCTTTTTTTCTAAAGCTAATATTTGTTCTACTGTTTCTTGTACATTTTTAGTTTTTGTATTACACATTGATTGTATTACAACTTTATTTTGTCCACCAATTTGTACATTTTTTACATATATTGGTCTTGTCTCAGTTCTTTTATACATCTTCTATTTTCTCCTTTTCTATTAAATCTTATTAATAAGACTTTTTTTCTCTTACATTAATAAAAGCATTGTATCATAAAATACAATGCTTGTGTGATTTTTTTATAAATTTATTTTTATATAATATTTTCTAAGGTTAATTTTATAAAATGATAATAATTTATATTACATAGTCTAAGTAGCACTTGTTTTTTGAAATATATAACAATTAGACTTAATTGCTACTTTTTAGATTTAAATA
>JAZROJ010000109.1:0-4475 GCA_045648625.1 Candidatus Scatovivens sp. | reverse complement strand
TCGTCTAGGGAATTTTGTATATACCCCAAAAATTTATCACTAGGGCTAATGAATTTGAATATGTCAAATGTTCCATATACTACCCCTTCTTTTGTATTAAAAAATAATTCTCCTAGCTTTACATCTCCATCTGTATTTTGTATTAGTCCGTTATTCATTTCACTTTCATTTATATTCATTTCTTTATTTTCCATAAATACCAAATCCTTTCTTATTTAAAAATAGGCATAAAAAAAAATCCCCCTATAATATAAAAAAATTGAGTAAGTGGGGGAAATGAAGAGGTTAAAAATAGAAACAACCCCCACCTATACTCACTTTTTAATAGGAGAGTTGGTATAACTTGAAAATATAATATACTTTCAAATGACAATATTAATAGAATACTATTAGGATATACGTGTAAATCCTATTATCTCTTTTTTTAGGAAGGTAGGTGTATCACACCAATTGGCAGTTGATAAATAGGATTTACATTTTATAAATAGTTAGTATTATAACTAATATAAGTCATTTGTCGCACATATATTACAAGCTACACATTCAACCTCTCTAATTTATATGAATTATTTATCTTAACAAATATAAAACCGAGACTTTTCATTATCGATAATTTCAGTTTCATATCTACTTTAGATTTCATATACTTTTTACTAGTTCTCAAATCAAACACTTTATCGACATAAATAAAAATCTGATTAATATCTTTTGTCATTAGCATTTTATTTTTTTCTTTACTTCTAATATATTCTTCGCACATAGCAATTTTTTTTAGTCTTTCTTTCTCATTGAACAAAGTAATCTGTTTAACTTTATTTTGTTCCTCAAAATATCTTTGCAGAATACCGTTGACAACTATTAAAAACTCTTTATTACAATATTTAATTATTTGGTACCTATTTTCACATTTAAGCATTTCTGTTAATTTTCTATATGTCTTTACATCTAACTCACAATAGATTATATTTATCAGTATTTTATTAGCACTACCCCTATTTTTATTTAAAATCTCTTTTACCATATAAAATTTACTTATCCTATCTGCATTCATAAACTTTAAACCAAAATTTAAAAATGAGCTGTTATAAAAGAATTTAATTGAGCCATCTTCTAATACATTTAGAGTATCATGCTTTTCACATTCTTTGTAGAAACCCTTTTTCACATAATGTCCTACGTTTTTCTTTAATTCATCTATAAAACTCTTGTGTTTTTCATTTAATATATTATATAAATACATATATAAACTTTCTTGTTCGTCTCCAAATTCAAAAACTTGTCCTTCTACATCGTTTACTATACCTTGCTGCGAAAGGAAATCATCTAATATCCAATGCTGTGTTTCTCTGTTATCACTACTCTCGTTTGCTGGTTTATCAAGTTCAACTTTTGTGATGTCCACATAAATTTTTTGTGATACAACTTTACCTTTTTCATTTCTTTTATTTATATGCCATTGATATTTTATATCACTAATACTACAGGTGTCACTACCTTCTTTTCTGCAATATAATTTATTCTTCACATATCTCTTTTGTATACCTTGTAAGTAATATATTAATTCTTCACATAGTCCTTCTCTTTGTTTATCAAATAAAAACTCCACAAAATCGTGTGGAGTATTGGGTATAAACTTGAATTTAAACTTCCCTTGAAAATACAACAGTAATACCTCATATGCTTGTATACTAGCATTATCCAATGTATCTTCATCATAAGAATTTAGTACCTTCCCATATGTTGTAGCCATTATATTAAAAAATACATCAAAAGGACTATTTGTAATTGTTCTAACAAATTTCAAATATAATCCATATAACATAGTAGTACTACCATTTATATACATTCCTAATTCTTGTCCATGTTCTACTTTGCTTATCTCATAGTTTTGTAACCATATCTCTTTTGCTAATTCCTCAAAAGTTTTGCATTTTTCTAGTTTCGCTCTATCCATATAATTAGTTTCAACTCCTTCATTAAAATATTTTTATGAACAAAGCTATCTACTAAAAATGGATAGCCCCCTAATTTATAATATATATAACAAAATAATTAACTAATAATCCAAATCATCAAAATCTAATTCCTGATAGTCTATCCCTTTGACATAATCTTCAACAAACATTCTCCCAAATGCCATTTTTTCATATAATTTATAGAAATCAAGCAAATTATCTTCATATTCAAATTCATCATCAGTATCTTCTATATAATCATCAGAAGAAGTTTCTAAGTAATCTCCATACTCCAAAAAGCACTCTACAAGTGTTTCTAAGTCATCTCGTAGTTCGTCTATATCTCCTTCGTTTAAGAAAGAATACTTCATAAATAATTCTGTTCTATCTGCTAATGCACAATCTACATTGAAAATCACATCTTTGTCTTGTGAGAACAGCAAATCTTCCACTACATCTAACTGTGTATCTATATTTCGTTCTTTGTAGGCTATTTTCAGTTGCTCTATTTTATCTAAGAACATTGTCCATCATCTTCTTTCAATTTTGCTAGTAAATTTGTAAATTTTTTTCCGTATATAAATCTGTATACTTCTTTTGTAAAACTATTTTTATAGTAATCAACGAAATATTTCATTACATCTTCATCAATTACTATATCTGTTATCATCTTAGCTACTTCACTATTACCCTTCATCACTTTTGCCATCATTTGAAACTGTTTTTTCTTATCTTTTTGTTTTCTAATTTTTTCCAATAAAAAAGAGTTATCACTTTTTATCAAAGTAAAATAACCCTTTCCTTTTGTTTTCTTTATATGGGGATTATTTTCTAGCAATCCCTTCGTAAATTTATTTCTAATGTTTTTCCTATAACTACATTTTAATTCTTTTGACATATGTGGGTCATTTTCTCTAAAAAGATAATCAAATGAGCCTAAATCCTCTTGTAAATAATAATTTATAAAATCCTTTTGTTTATCAGTAAGTAACCCAATATTTTTCGCTAAATAGCTATATATATTATCGTTTCTATAAACCTCAATATTTTTTTCTTTCTCTTGTAAATCTCCTTTTGAGTATAAATAATCATCTGCGCTCTGTTTATTCTCGTCTTCAAATGTCTGTTCATAACTCTCAAAGCCAAGACTGATATATTCACAAACAGTCTTGTATTCATTATCATTTATTTTTTTTCTACTTAATACACGATTAGGTAGGGATTTTCTTTCCTCTTGTTTTGATTTTGTAAGTAGAATACTGCAAAATTTATCTATGTTTTCTTCTAAGAATAATCTTTTGAATTGATTTATATCTCTATTAATCCTAAAACCAAATGCTCGATATGTTTGATTATCGTAAATTCCATTATAGAAATCAACCATTAAATAATATAAAGCAACACGACTTTGTTGAATGATATTTTCTAAATCTTCTTCTTTTGAGTATATAAATTTAAATGCTTTAGTATTTGAGACAATTAAAAAATCAAGTGAATTTTCTACATCTTCTTTATTCACATATGTGTTTGTTAAATATACATATAAATCATTTTTATAATCATACCATTCTTGCATTTTTATATTTTTATTGATACTCTCCCATTTTGTGCTATTACTTAAAATATATTCGTAAATCTCGTTCACACTCTCCATATGTTGTATTCTTTCTAAATTCAAAACGAACTCTACCTTCCTTCCTTTAGTTCGTTCCCCTTCTCTCAATTATCTCTCCATTTTAATCATCTATATGCTCTAACCATTCAATTAAAATTTGTATATTTGATTTATCTTCTACACCATCACAGTTAGCAGTTTCTCTCTTGAAAATTCCTTGTATTCTCTCTAGTAAATTTGCTACATCTTTTTTAATTACCTTTCTTGCTAAATTCGTAGCCACTTCATCGTCTTTTGTTATTTCCATTATTTTTTCATAGGCACTCCATACATCACCGATTTTTTTTAACTTTTGTATTTCTACCTCTATTTCGCTATATTTCATCTGTATCTTCTCCTTCAAAATTTTGTTTATCAAATTCCGTAAATTCGTCCCACTCTTGTATATCAACCCCAAGTAATATTGATATTAAATTAATATCTCTTAATCTTAAACTATCTTCTCTGAACATCTTATAAAGGTGAGGTCTGCTTACACCTATGTATGACGCTACCTCTGAAAAGCTATAAACACTCTCTTTTATTGCATTATGTATTAATTTCGAACTCAACAAATAAATCACTCCTATTAAATTGTTTGAATATTAAACTGTTTGGAAATATATTTCTATTAAATCAACTATTTTATGATGCAAAGCTATCCCACTATCTCTAACACATAAGTATAATACATTATCTTCTATATAATATTTGCCATTGAAACACTCCATATTATTAACCCACGGAATTGGGTCACTTTCTGTTCCACTATGTTCTTTATCTATTACAACATATAAACTTTCAGTACCAACACCTGGTACCCAATTTTCTTGTACTGTATGTGCTTGTAATACTCTATATAATCT
>JAZROJ010000108.1:0-10935 GCA_045648625.1 Candidatus Scatovivens sp. | reverse complement strand
ATAGCATCTTCGTAGTTATAACCTTCCCAAGTTGTAAATGCAATAAGTAAGTTTTTACCTAAAGCCATTTCTCCTTTTTGTGTAGCAGGTCCATCAGCAATAACGTCTCCACGTTTTACGATTTCTCCTTCTTTTACAATTGGTCTTTGGTTAATACATGTGCTTCCATTTGTTCTCTTGAATTTTCTTAAAGTATATGTTCTTTTTTGTCCTAATTCATTTACTGTTATAATTTCATCACCTGTAACAGTTTGTACAGTACCATTTTCTTCAGCTAAAATTACTACTCCTGAATCTTTTGCTGCTTTATATTCGATTCCTGTTCCTACCATTGGTGAATCTGTAATCATAAGTGGAACAGCTTGACGTTGCATGTTTGCACCCATTAATGCACGGTTTGCGTCATCGTGCTCTAAGAAAGGTATCATTGCTGCACCTACTGAAATTAATTGTTTTGGAGAAATATCTATAAAATCAACTTTCTCTTTTTCAATTTCTTTAATTTCAGCTCTGTCTCTTACTCTTACTCTTTTATTTGTTAAACAATTATTTTCATCAACTGGTTCTGATGCTTGACAAATAATATATTGGTCTTCTTCATCAGCTGTCATATAAATTACTTCATCAGTAACTTTACATGTATCTTTTTCAATTTTTCTATATGGTGTTTCGATAAATCCATATTCATTTATGATAGCAAATGTTGAAAGTGCTGAGATTAATCCAATGTTTGGACCTTCAGGAGATTCAATTGGACATAATCTTCCATAGTGAGTATAATGAATATCACGAACTTCGAAACCAGCTCTTTCTCTAGATAAACCACCTGGACCTAATGCAGAAATTCTTCTTTTATGAGTTAATTCTGATAATGGGTTTGTTTGATCCATAAATTGAGAAAGTTGAGAGCTTCCAAAGAATTCTCTAATAGATGATGTAATAGGTTTTGTATTAATTAAACTTTGTGGAGTTACAACATCTAAATCTTGTAATGTCATTCTTTCACGAACAACTCTTTCTAATCTTGTTAAACCAATTCTAAATTGATTTTGTAATAATTCACCAACACATCTTATACGTCTATTTCCTAAGTGATCTATATCATCTATATTTCCTAATCTAGGTTTTGCAGGATCTGTTATGTAAGTATTGTATTCTAGATTTAATAAATAGTTTACAGAAGCTAAAATATCTTCTGTTACAACATGTTTAGGAATTAATTCATCTATTCTTTCTTCAATATTTTTCTTTAATTCTTCATCATTTTGTGATGTTTCTAATATGTTTTGTAATACAGCATAATTTACATCTACTTTAATTTTTAAATCTTCAATTAATTGAGGATCTACATGAGCATTTATATCTACTGTACCATTTCCTATTACTTTAGCTTTTTTATCTTCAATTTTTACATAAACAACATTTATACCAGCATCTTGTATTTCTTTTGCTACTTCTCTTGAAATAACTTCATCTTTTTCAACTAATACTTCTCCAGTTTCTGGATTTACTATTGTTTCTGCTGCTATATGTTTTGCAATTCTTGAAGCTAAGCTTAATTTTTTATTATATTTATATCTACCAACTTTTGATAAATCATAACGTCTATTATCAAAAAATAATCCATCAAATAAACTTCTAGCAGCATCTACTGTTGGTAATTCTCCTGGTCTTAATTTTTTATAGATTTCTATTAAAGCTTCGTCTCCATTTTTGATAGGATCTTTTGCTATTGTTGCTAAAATTTTATCCTCTTCTCCAAAGAAATCTAATATTTTCTCATCTGTGTCTAATCCTATAGCTCTTAATAATGATGTTACAGGTAATTTTCTTGTTCTATCTATTCTTACCCAAAATACGTCATTACTATCTGTTTCGTATTCTAACCATGCTCCTCTTATTGGCATAACTGTTGCAGTATATAATTTTTTACCTGTTTTGTCATATGCTGAATCATAATAACATCCTGGTGAACGAACTAATTGGCTAACTACAACTCTTTCTGCTCCATTTATTACGAATGTTCCACTTTCTGTCATAAGTGGAAAATCTCCTAAATAGATTTCTTGTTCTTTAATTTCTCCAGTTTCACGATTAATTAATCTTACTTTTACGTGTAATCTAGTAGAATAAGTTGCATCTCTTTCTTTTGATTCTTCTAAAGTATATTTTGTTTTTTCTTCCATGTAGTAATCAAAAAATTCTAATACTAGGTTTCCAGAATAATCAATTATAGGTGAAATGTCTCTTAATACTTCTCCTAAACCTTCTTTTATGAACCAGTCATAAGAATCTTTTTGAACTTTTAAAAGATTAGGGATATCTATAAAATCTCCTATCTTTGAAAAAGTTTTTCTAACACATTTCTCGTGTTTAATGTCTTTTACCTTTACCAAAATAAAACCACCTTTTCATTATATTTAGCAGTAAAAAGTATATACTTATACTTTAAGTCCCTCTTACATAAAAGGTTGTTATTTTTAATATTAAATCACTGCCAAAAAATTTAATATTAAATATAGTTCCTCTTTTATATAATTCCTCTTAAAGTATGTTAGTCAAAATTACTACAATATTATATACTAAATAGGCTTTTTAGTCAAGCTTTTTGGAAGTTTTTTCTTAGGGAAATAGCCATTTTGGTGATTTATTTTTATTTTTTTTATAAATTATTGATTTTTTATAAATAATGACTTATATTTTTAGTATAAATAACAGAAATATAATATTTAAATATAAGGAATTTTTATTATGAATGAAAAATTTATTTACTTTAAAGACATTTTAAATAACAAAAAAATCATTATTTTAAGCATAGTTATAATCATTATTGCTCTTACTTCTTTAATATTTATTAAAAATGTTTATGAAATTGAGCAAATTGAGCAAGAAGATTTATGGGCACCTCTTACCAATTTTGAGACTAATTCTACTACTTTTTTTAATTCCAATGGAACATATAGCTTAGAGCTATCTAATATCTACAATTTGCAACAATTTGTTCCTAATGATAATATTTTATTAGAATTGCGTTCTGATAAAAATTTAAACATTTTTGTTTCTCACAAAGGTGTTCTTAGTGAAAAAAGTTTAAAAGATATTGTTTCAGCAGATAAATTAGCTTTTACAGAAAATTTTCAAACAATTTCTAATCTTTCAGAAATAAAAGAAATAACAATAAATGAAAATAATTGTTGCACTTACAGTTTTCACTATTTAGATGAAAATATAAATACTACTTTTTATCTTCAAGTTGCATGGATTCAAATTGATAATAACTATTTTGTTTTTGATATTGAATTCCCTGTTAATGATATTAACAATTACACAAGCTTAATAACTGATGTATTATCTAATTTTAAACTTATTTCTTTAAACAGCATAAACACTAAATAATAGTGCTTTTAAAAACATTCCCATACTTTAGAATAAAAATCATAAAAAAGTAGACACAAAAATGCGTCTACTTTTTTATAATTTAAGCTTTTTTATATGTTTTCTTTGTTTTTATTTTCTATTATATCATTTATTATCAATTTCAAAAGTGCACATACTGGAACACCTAAAAACATGCCTAAAACTCCAAAATAGGCGCCACCTACTGTTACAGCAAAAATAACTAATATTGGACTTAAGTTGAGTGTTGTTCCCAAGATTTTTGGATTTATAATATTAGCATCAATTTGTTGTAATATAATAACAATAATTGCAAGCCATAATGCTTGAGTGAAGCCACCTGTAAATATTGTTATAATAACTGCTATTACCACTGCTACAATTGCTCCAAAATAAGGTATTATATTAAATAAACCTATAAAGAATCCTAATAATACTCCATATTCTACCTTCATAATTGACATTGCTATAGCTGTTATAGTTCCTACAATAATAGCATCTAAAACTTGACTAGTTATAAAGGTAAAAAATATTTTGTTTCCTTTTTCACAATATTCAGAAATCCTTTGATTCGTTGTTTTATCAAAAATTGCTTTTGATACATTTTTTGCAAAACTTTTAATATCATCTCTTTCTAAAAGTATGTATATTGATACCACAACAACTACAAATATATCAAATATAATACTTGTTGCTCCCATGATTCCTTTTATATATTTGCTTATATTTTCTACATCAAACCAATTAACAATCTCTTGCATAATATTAATTGTTTCTATATTTTTAACTGTATCTGATAAATTTATTTTTGCTAAAACAGATTCTTCTGGTAAATCTTCTAAATATTCTACTGCATTTTTATAATAATTTGGTATATTATTAGCTAAATCTGTTATGCTTTTAGATATTGCAGGCATTATAAAATTAAAAACAATAAATATAAATAAAGTTAAACATACATATACAAGAATTGTACTTAACCCTCTTGCATGTTTTCTAAAAAATTTACCTTTTAATTTTTTTAATTTTCTCTCTATACCTTTTGCAGGGATATATAATATATATGCTACTAATATAGCCATAATAAATGGTGATAACAGTGATAAAAAATTAGTTATCCCCAGAAAAATTGTTGATACACTATCTATAGTTTTATAAACAATAATAGATGCTACAACAAAAGAAAACCAAAAAATCCATTTTTTCCATTCTTTTTCTTTCATAAACAATCTCCATTATTTAATTTTATTGAACAAAAGAGCCTCATTTTATATACTTTAGTATTTTAACATATTTATTAGTCTTCTCTTTGTTCAATGCGCCAATTTTACATAGTAAAATTGTTGCAAAATTAGCGAAGCCATTTATACTATAGGAAATTCCTATAATATAAATAATTATATACATAAACTTTTAAAAAAACAAGTCTACCACAATACATTTTTTATGTGATGTATATAGTATTTTTTATGTAATAAATATATTTCTAATATGTCAAATCTAATTCCTCTTGTTTCTAAGTTATTTTTATAAATATAATATTGAGCAACTTGTTTAATATGCTTCTGTTTTCTAATATCTACTGCATCAATTCCATATCCAAATTTATTATTTTCTCTCGTTTTTACTTCTACAAAAACAATTTCTTCACCATTTTTTGCAATTAAATCAATTTCTCCTTGTTTACATTTAAAATTAGAATTTACTATCTCATATCCCAAATTTTCTAAATATTTTTTACCTAGATTTTCACCAAAATTTCCAATAATTTTATTTTTCACACATAACCTACTTTCTTAACATATACCCTTTCCCTACTTCTTGTATTAATATTCCTTCCAATTCCATTTCTGATAAAATTTTCAATAAGTCTTTTATATTTTTCTTTGTCTTTATTTGAATTTCTTCTATTGGAAGTGATTCTTTATCAAAAATCTTTACAACATCTGTCCATTCTTTTTTATAATTACTCTTTTTCTTTCTTTTTTTGCAAATCTTTTTCCTCTTTTTGTTCTCAAATTGTGGATAATCTCCTATAATTTCTTTTATATTCGTTACTAAAACTGCTCCTTTTCTAATTAAGTTATTTGTTCCTACAGACATCTTATCGCCTATTCTTCCAGGAACACAATACACTTTTTTATTAAGATTACTTGCTAATCTAGCGGTTATACTACTTCCACTCCTATAAGCGGCCTCTATCACTAAAACCCCTTCAGATAATCCTGCTATTATCCTATTTCTTTCTGGGAAATTTTCTTTACTACTTTCAACACATACTTCATATTCACTTAATATCAAACCATTATTTTTTATAATGTCTTCAACCAAACTCCTATTTTCTTTATTTTTTAAGTAACTTTGTATACCACATCCTATTATTCCAATTGTTTTAGAATGGCACTCTAATACGGTCTTATGTGCAATTTGATCAATTCCAATTGCTAATCCGCTTACAACCGGTATATCTCTTATAGCAAATTCTTTTGCAAACTTTTCACATATTTGTGTTCCATATTGTGTTGGATTTCTTGTTCCTACTATTCCAAAACTTTCTTCATTTAGCAATTCAATGTTTCCAATTGCATACAATTTTTGTGGTACCTTTTTTATTTTTATTAATTTATCTGGAAATTCTAATTTATTTATTATTTTTATATCACTTTTCATTTATATCATCCTATCTAATCCTCTATACTGAATTGCTTCTAATATATGCTCTTCTTGTATTATTTCTGAATTTTCCAAATCAGCTATTGTTTTAGATACTTTTAAAATTTTAGAATATGCTCTTGCACTTAATTTCCAGTTATCAAAATACTTTTTAAATATTTTACTTGCTTTATTACTTAGTACGCAATATTTTTCTAGACATTTTGGAGTAAGTTCTGAATTTGAAAAAAATCCTTCTTTTTTATATCTATCTAGCTGTTTTTCTCTGGCAATATTAACTCTTTCCCTTATATGGGTAGAACATTCTCCTTCTTTCATTTCTAATTTACTATATTTAATATTGGGAACTTGAATTTGAATATCAAATCTATCTAGCATAGGTCCACTTAGTTTTGCCTTATATAATTTCCTCTGATTTTCAGAGCATACACACTCCTTTTCCTTGCTTCCGTAGTAACCGCAAGGGCAAGGATTTGTACTAGCAATTAATATAAAATTTGAAGGATACGTTAATGAAATTCCTGTTCTACTAATAGTTATCTGTCTATCTTCCATTGGTACTCTTAAAACTTCAAGAGTGTTTTTTTTGAATTCTAATAATTCATCTAAAAATAGCACTCCATAATGTGCTAAACTAATTTCTCCTGGTTTTGGAATTTTCCCGCCTCCTATCAAACCTGTTTCTGTAATTGTATGATGAGGACTTCTAAATGGTCTTTCATTTATTAACCCTTGATTTTTCAAAATTCCTGCTACACTATGTATTTTTGTTATTTCAAGAGCTTCTTCAAATCTTAAATCAGGTAATATTGTTGGAAATCTCCTTGCTAACATCGTTTTCCCACTTCCTGGTGGGCCGTATCATAATACAGTTATGCGCACCTGCTGCAGAAATTTCTAGAGCTCTTTTTACACTATCATTTCCTTTTACTTCATAAAAATCAACTTGATTTTTTCTATTATTTTCTAATACTGTTTCTGAAATTTCCTCTTTTTTTATACTTCTTACTCCATTCATATAATCAATAACTTCTTCAAGAGTAGATACCCCTATTACTTCAATCCCACTCACTATTGAAGCTTCTTTTGCATTTTCCTTTGGAACAATAATTCTTTTAATACCATTTTTATAACTTTCCACACATATTGGTAAAATGCCATTTATTTTATTTATATTGCCATTTAAAGATAGCTCTCCTACAAAAATCGTATCTTCTATGTATGACATATTTATTTTCTTTACAGATGACAAAATACCTACGGCTATAGCCAAATCAAAGTTTGCGCCATCTTTTTTTATATTAGCTGGTGATAAATTGATAATATATTTTTTGCTTAATAATTCTATCCCACAATTTTTGATTGCAGTTCTAATTCTTTCTTTTGATTCCTTTATAGTTGTATCTGGTAACCCCACTACATCCCAGCAAGGCATCCCATTTGAAACATCTACTTCCACATCTACTAAAACCCCTGTAAGCCCCTGCAAATACATTGACTTAACAATAGATAACAATATTGCATCACTCCTTATTATTATAAAATTTTGTTTTGATTTCTTTGTTTCGAACTGAAACGGATTATTGAAAAAAATTGGTATTATATTAGCATCTTTTTGAAAATTAGTCAATATTTTTTAACAAAAAAGAGGAACATTTTAGTTCCCCTTTGAATATCTTATTCATATATATAACATTCTAAATTTCTTCTACCATAATTAATAGCAGATTGATGTGACCCCATATATATATCAATTCTATTATTTGATATTGCTCCACCTCTATCTTGTACTACAAACCATCCACCATTTGGTTTATCTGCTAAAGCTGGTACATAGATAACTGTTCCTATAGGATACCCTTTTCCTGCTGCAACAGTATACCATTCGGTTGCCTTTGCTCCTGAACTAGTTATCCCATTTGTTTTACCACAACAGCTCATACAAGCACAATATGCAGATGAATTTAAATTAACAACTTTAGGCTCTTTTCCTGCTACACTTGCTGCTATAGCTTCTATAGAAGGATTACTTCTATTTCCCGATCTTGATGATATTTTTGTAGTTATTTGAACTATTTTATCTATTGGTTCTCTAATTATTTCTTCTGAAATAATTACTTTTTCTATTTCTTTATCATCTTGATATTTTGCTTTATATTTAATTTCTTTTAAACCATTAACGCCTTGTCTTATAACTTTGTTTTGTGTATCTGTTCCTGATGCAGAAACGTCTTTGGTTATTGTTTCATAAGGTATTTCAATTTGTTCTATAACTATTTTTTCAGTAACTGTTACATATTTACCTAAAATTTGTTCTGTCGAGATGCTTTCCACTTCTTCTGCAATTACTTTCTTTTCTTCTGTAACTTTAGAAATTATTATGGTTTTTGTGGCATCTATATTAGCATCTACACTAGGATATACTTCTTCATCTGGAAGTACTATAATGTGATTTTCTGCTAAAATATCTGAAATTAAAACTTTTGATGTTACTACTGTAGTTTCACAATCTTCTGGAAACACAATTGTAACATAATTTACTTCAGATTTTGATGCCATAACGCCAACTGTGAACAAACAAATTAGAATAATGCTTATAAAAACAACTTTTCTAATTATCTTTATAGATAATTTTTCATCTGTTTTCATAATTTGCTCCTCCTTCGACTAGCAAGGCCATTATACTATTAAAAATTTTTTTTGTCAATGTCGATTATTTTAAATTTTTAAGAGCTTCTATTCTGTCTTCTATTGATGGGTGTGTTGAAAACAAATTATTAGCCTTTCTTTTATTTTTTAAAGGAGTTATTATATACATATGTGCATTTGCTTCACTTTCTACCTCTAATTTTGAATCATCGCCACTAATTTTCTTTAATGCAGACATTAAACCATCTGGATTTCTTGTAAATGATACTGCAGTTGCATCTGCTAAATATTCTCTCCTTCTAGATACTGCTAATTGTATCATTTTTGAGACAATTGGAGATATAATTAGAAATATTAAACCTATAATCATCAAAAACGCATTTGCTTTGCTATCATCATCATTATTTCTTCTTCGTGTTCTATATGTTATTCTTGTAAACATATCTGATAACATTATTACAAAACCAACCATTACACTTATAACGGCCGAAAGTCTTATATCATAATTTTTAACATGTGCAAGCTCATGAGCTATAACACCTTCTAATTCATAATAATTAAGCTTATTTAATAACCCAGTTGTAACACAAATTACTGATTTTTCTGGATTTCTACCTGTAGCAAAAGCATTTGGTTGTTCTGATTCCATCACATATAATTTTGGTCTATGTTCTATTCCAGCAGTAACCATTAAACCATCTAATATATTCGTAAGTTGCAAATCTTCCTCTTTTGTAGCAGGTCTTGCTTTTACAGATGCTAAAACAATTTTATCACAATTATAATATGTTGCGATTGTTGATATTATTGAAAAAACTAGAGCTATTATTATAGCCATTTCCCCAAAATCAAGTGCATAGCACACATAATACAGTATTAGTGTTATCATAGTTAAAAATATAAATACAACTATTCCTGTTTTAATTTTATTTTTATTAATGTCTTCGTACATATTTTTTACCGATATTAAAATATAATATCTTGTACTCCTTTCTAATTTTATATTCAATTTATTTTTTTATAGAACTGAAATTAGGAAATCTAGAAAAATTTTGTACAAATATTGGCAAAGCTTTTATATTATAGAATTCCAGTGGAGTTTTTTATAATATAACATAAAAGTCGCTATATAATAGCGACTTTTAAAAAGATTTATTTACTAAAATCTACTTTTACGTTTTTTCTAGCTTCTTCTGATTCTGTTTTAAATAATTCTTCTTCTTTAAATCCAAAAATTGATGCTATTATATTTGTTGGTACCATTTGTATTTTTGTATTATAAATTGTAGCAGAGTCATTATAAAATTGTCTAGAATATGCAACTTTGTTTTCTGTACTTCTTAGTTCTTCTTGTAATTCTATAAAATTTTGATTTGCTTTTAAATCTGGATAATTTTCTGATACTGCCATTATTGTTTTTAAAGAACTTGTTAATTCATTGTCTAATTCAGCTTTTTCATGAACTGTTTTTACTCCAGCCCAGGCATTTCTTAATTCTGTAACTTT
This sequence comes from Candidatus Scatovivens sp., assembly GCA_045648625.1. Taxonomy (GTDB): domain Bacteria; phylum Bacillota; class Clostridia; order TANB77; family CAG-508; genus Scatovivens. Next base: position 711 of record JAZROJ010000108.1, on the reverse strand, counting down.
TGTTAACACTTTCTCTTCATGTTCCATATATCCTTTTACTGTTTCAATAAAATTTGGAATTAAATCAAATCTTCTTTGTAATTGAACATCTATTTGGCTCCATGCATTTTTAACTTTATTTCTTGCTTGAATTAAACCATTATACATACCAATAATAACTATTGCAAGAACAAGAAGTATTACTAAAGTGATAATCATATTTTTACCTCCTAACACTATTTTAATACATTAATTATATCATACTTGCAATCTATTACAATATATTTTTATAAATTTGCTTAATTTACATATAGAAATATATCTCATTTAATAGTTCATACCAATTAAGTAAAAGAAAGAAGTAACCTTTTTTAGTTACTTCTTAAGGGATTTTATTAATTTTTAGAAAATATTAATCTTAAATTTCTTTATATTTCATATATCTATTATAAAAGATATATGCGACTAAGATTAATACTATTGCAGGTATAACAATCAATTTTGCACCTGTTGCAGGTAATACATTTTTTGTTGTTGTATTATCTACTGCATTATTTTTTGTTATATTATTAATTTTATTAGTGTTTACATTATTATTGTTATTATTGTTGTTATTATTGTTGTTATTGTTATTATTGTTGTTATTGTTGTTATTGTTATTATTGTTGTTATTGTTGTTATTGTTGTTATTGTTGTTATTATTGTTGTTATTATTGTTGTTATTGTTGTTAT
>JAZROJ010000107.1:0-11669 GCA_045648625.1 Candidatus Scatovivens sp. | reverse complement strand
TGATAGAGATTATGATGTAAGAGTAGCAAATAGAAAATGTATATCTTTATTTTTATTAGGTTCTATAATACTATTATTATCATATGCATTAGAAAATTTTTTAATGGAATTTTTGGTAGAATTTTTATACATAGCAGGATGGGTAGCTTTATGGGAAATGTGCGAATCTTTAATGTTAAATAATGCAGAAAAAAGGACTGAAAGAATAAACAAATTACAGTTATATGATAGTGAAATAAGATTTAAATTTTATTAAAACAAAAAACTTTGGTAAGTGTAAAAAACACATACCAAAGTTTTTTATTGCATAAATGATGGTAAAGGGATATTATCAGGAATAAATTCCCTATTTTTTTTCCTTATGAAAGAAGTTCTTTTAAAAAGCTTCTTTGCATGAGCCATTTAAATTTTTGCAATTATTTTTTTAAAATAATGTTTTAGCAAAATCATTAACTAAATTTTCACCAATTCCATAGTAATCAAAATGAGCTTGATAATTTATAGTATTATTTCCAAATGTTTTTTGATAATTTTTTAATGGTACAAATTTATTGTATTTCATTTTTACCATTTCTGTTGTTACATTTTCAGATATAACTTCGTCTAAAAATAAAGAACCCAATACCATATAGGTATATGGATTATTAATGTCATTCCTTTTTAATATTTTATTAGGATTAATTGTTAGTTTGTTTGGTTCACTGTAAGCATCACCTGGTAAAGTGGTATTCATTTCTATATCTAGCGCGAAAAGTTTAAAAGATATTTCTTTAGCTAAATTACAATCAAAATATTCCAGTTTCATTCACAAAGTTATATATTCTTTAACATATTTTCTTAAAGTTTCATTAGTATATAATTTCATGTATGGTTTCTTCCGAAAATAAATTGTATTAAAACAAAAATATTACATCAGATTTATATAAAATGTCAGTAAAGAGGGCTAGAGAAAACCTAGAAGTGTTGTAAAAAAATAAAAACACCGTTTTTTCTATTAAAAACGGTGTTTTTTGGTTGCGGAGGTAAGACTCGAACTTACGACCTTCGGGTTATGAGCCCGACGAGCTGCCAACTGCTCCACTCCGCGATATCTAACGAAAAATATTATACTATTGAAAAATCCTTTTGTCAAGTTTTTTTATAAAATTGTATAAAACATTAGAAAAAAGTTATTTTTATTTTTAAATCACGTTAAAAAAATAAGCGGAATTTAGTTTTCTAGATTATGATGTTATAATTCAAATAGGCTTGATTGATATATATGGATGTATTTTATGGCACAATTAAATGATACAGCATTAAGAATTAAATTTATGATTTTTATAATAATAGTATATTCGAAAAAATCAAAAATATTAAATAAAAGTAAAATAAATTGTTATGTTGAAAGAAAAAATATAATTTACTTTATATATTTACAAACAAACTATGGAAAAATTTACATAATTATGTTACAATATAAGAGTGTCATTAAATTAAGTAAGGGGAGAAGTAATAAAATGGGAATAAAAAACATATTAATAGAATATCCAAAATGTAGTACATGTCAGAAGGCAAAAAAATTCTTAGAAGAAAATAAAATTGAATTCATAGATAGAAATATTATAACAGAAACGCCAACTTATGAAGAACTAAAAGAATGGATTGAAAAAAGTGGTTTAACAGTGTCAAAATTTTTTAACACAACAGGATTACTATATAGAAATATGAATTTAAAAGAAGAATTAAAAAATTGTTCCGATGATGAGAAGATAAGAATATTATCAAGTAATGGTATGCTTATAAAGAGACCAATTTTATTAACAGAAAAATCTATAATTATTGGTTTTAAAAGGGAAGAATGGGAAAAGATAGACCGATAGAAATGTTACAAAATTTGACAAAATATATAATAAAATTTGGAAAAAATGTTTACAAAAAAAAGAATATATGCTAAGATTAAAATAGTAAGCACTATATATTACGTAATGTTTGAAATAACAATGGTTACAAAAATTATTTAATATATAAGTATTTAAAAGGAGGGTTTATTATGACAAAGAAAACAGTTAAAGTTATAGCTGCAGTTCTTATGGCTATAGTATTAGTTGTTGCTTTAACACAAGGAGCTTTTGCTACAAAAGCATCTGACATAGACGCAGACATGATTTATAATAATGCTAGTGATACTACAGGAACAGCTCAATCTATGCAAAACATAGTTGGTTCTATTATTACAGTAGCTCAAGTTATTGGTGTAGGTGTAGCTGTTATTATGTTAATAGTATTAGCTATTAAATACATATCTGCAGCTCCTGGAGACAAAGCAGAAATCAAAAAACATGCTGTTGTATATGTAGTTGGTGCTATAGTATTATTCGCAGCTACAGGTATCTTAGGCCTTGTTAAGAACTTTGCAAATATGGTAAAACCAAGCTAATCATAATAATTAACCAAAAAATAAAAAACTGTAGTTTGTAAAAACTATGGTTTTTTATTTTTTTAAAACATTTTATATGTTATATAATAAATTTCGTTTACAAAAATTGATTTATATGTTAATATTAATTAATAAGGGAAAATGTAAAATTTTGTTATATTTATAGCTAAAGGAGGAAATTAAATGAAAAGATGTTTAAAAATTTTGTCTATAATAATAATTTTTATATTAATTATTTTTGTTTTGCAAAATTTTTCTATTGCTGACTATGATTTTAAACAAAAAATAGATTCTTATGCAAACAGTAGCGGTGACTCAAATATGAATAAAAAAGCAATAGAAATATCTGGAACGGTTATTACTACTGTAAAAGTTGTCGCAACAGGTATAGCGATTATCATGTTATTAGTTTTAGCTATCAAATATATGACGGCATCTGTGGGAGATCGAGCAGAAATAAAAAAACATGCTGTAGTATATATTGTAGGAGCAATAATTTTATTTTCAGCATCTGGTATTTTAGAAATTATAGAAAGAATTTCAACAGGTTTCTAAAAAACTTAGAGTAATGTTTAAAAATATAAAATAAAATTTTTATTTTATAAATAATATATGGAGGAACAGATGAAGATAAAAAAGATTTTAAAAATAGTTTTAGCATTATTTATAATTTTTAATTTGTGTATGCCAATAATAAATGTAGAAGCAAAACCAACACTTGAACAAGAAATTAATGGTGATATTGCAAACGAGGAAAAAATTGAAATCTTGGGAGTAATCAGCTTAGGGCAAAATTTTAACATAAATGCTTTTGAAGGTGGTAAAGCTCCTAGTGATGTGAATGCAATTGTAGATAACTCTTTAGGAACAATGATAGGAATTGTTAGAATTATAGGAGTAACAATTGCTATAGTTATATTATTAGTAATAGCTTGTAAATATATGATAGCTTCACCAGGAGACAGAGCGGATATTAAGAAAAATGCTATTCCTTTTGTGATTGGAGCTTTTGTATTGTTTGGAGCTACCGGTTTATTAGGAATTATAATAGATTTTTCGAAAGCTATATAAAATAGGAATAGGAGGGGTAAGATGAAAAAAATTGCAATTAAAGTATTAATATTATTAATTTCATTTCTTTTAATCTTTTCTATAATTTATAATTCAAAAGCAACAGCAATTACAGAAATGTTTGGTGGAAAAAATGTTACAACAGATAAAGCGAGTAAAAAGATAGTAAGTATATTGGCTATTGTTTTAGAAATTGTAAGAAATATAGGTGCGGGATTAGCCCTATTAATGTTGTTGATACTAGGTTGTAAATATATGTTAGCTTCTGCTGGAGAGAGAGCAGAAATAAAAAAACATGCAGTAACTTATGTAATAGGTGCAGTTGTATTATTTGCAGCGTCTGGAATTTTAGAAATTTTAAAACAATTTGCTTTAAGTGTTACAAGCGTATAATATTAGGAGGGTCATATGAAAAAAAATAGAAAAATAACTATTATTATTTTATTTTGCATTATATTTTTAATCTCCTCTGTTGTGTCACAAGTTTTGGCTGCAGAATCAGATCTTACTGCAGAACTTTTTAATAGTCAAAATTTGAAAGACATTTCAAAAGAGGTTTCTTCATCAAATAGTCAAGGCATTGTGGGGGCAATAAACACAGTAATTGGATTAATGCAAGTTATTGGAACAGGGGTTTCTTTAATTATGGTTAGCTTACTAGGAATAAAGTATTTATTAGCTAGTGTGGAAGAAAAAGCAGAAATAAAAAAGACAGCGATACCTATAGTTATAGGTGCGGTGTTATTGTTTGGAGCAGTCAATATTATAGCCATTATAGAAAAATTTTCGCAAAAAGTTATTAATGAGTAATAATATTAATATAAAAGGAGTATAAAAGAGTGTTTTATACTCTTTTTTTTATGATTGAAATTATATTACAATTTTGTTAAAAAACACAGAAAAATGTTGAAAAAAAATGGCTTTTTTTGTATAATTAATATAATAGTATATTTATGTCAAAAATGAGGTGAATAATATGAAGATATGTTTAAAAATAATTAATTTAGTAGCAATAATAACAATACTTCTTAATTTTATGAGTATATTTTATTATGACTCTTATGCTGCTACTTATGATAAGATGATGAAAGATGCAAAGCAATTTTTGAACACAGGTAAATCAGAATCTCAAGATATGTCAGGAAAAATGAATAAATTAACAGAAGAGCTTGTTCCTTTAGGCCAATTATTAACAACAATAGGAGCAGGGGTGCTAGTAGCGGTAACTACATATATGGGTATAAAATATGTTACATCTGGTCCTGAAGCTCAAGCTAAATTAAAACAGCAATTGATAGGGGTTATAGTTTCAGCTATAGTTATATTTGGAGCATATGGAATCTGGAAAACAGTTGGAACAATAGCACAAACTTTTGAGAAATAATAAAGTAATATACAAAGGAGTAAAATTATGGGAACATATTACATACCTCGTAATTATAGAGGTGAATCAAGAATTTTATATATTTTTACAATAAAATCATTAATAAGCACAGCAATAGGTGCTGGTTTAGGTTCAATATTCTTTTTCATTTTTAGAGCAATGAATTTAACTGTTGTAGGAACAATTATTATGGGAATATTTGCTTTAATAGGATATGGAATAGGGGCTTTTAAAATACCTACTATTGTAGGAATACCAATTACTAAAAAAATTGGTGGAGAACCAATAAGTGAAATTATATGGAGATATATGAAATTTAAAAAGAACAGAAAAATTTACTCATATACAAAGGAGGAAAAATAGATGGAAGAGATGGATAGCATTATAATACTTTTATATATAATTATAGGGGTTTTAGTAATATTAATGGCCGGATTATTAATCTATTATTTTGTATTTCTAAACAGAAAAAAAACAGAAGATGATGGAAATGAAATTATAAGTGACAGTGATAATAAGAATGATAAAAGAGATCAAAATTATGGGAAATTTGTTGGAGAATTATCAACTGAATCTATATATGAATTTATGGAATTTGAAGAAATAGTTGACAATATGATAGTAAGAAAAAAAGGAAAACAATACATAATGATATTACAGTGTAATGGTGTTAACTATGATTTGATGTCAGAAGATGAAAAGATTGGTGTTGAAGAAGGATTTGTTCAATTTCTAAATACTTTAAGATTTCCAATACAGCTATATATACAAAGTAGAACTTTGAATTTGAAAGAAATTATAGGAGAATACAAATCTAGAGTTGATTCTTTAAACGCAGAAATAAGTAAATTAGATGCTAAAATTGAACAGGCTAAAATTCAAAGCAATAAAGCCTTAAAAGAAAAGTTAGAATTTGAGAGAAGAAGAAAAATAAATATATTAGAATATGGGATCAGTATAACAGACTATGTAGAAAAACTAAGTTCAAATAAAAATGTATTACAACAAAAAACTTATGTAATAGTTTCTTACTATTCAGCAGAAATAGGAGGAGGGCTTGATAAATATTCTAAAGAAGAAATTTATAATATGTGTTTCTCAGAATTATATACAAGATGTCAAAATATTGCTAGTTCATTGGCTAACTCTCAAATTTCTTGCAAGATATTAGATTCTGAAGAACTAGCTGAGCTACTATATATTGCATATAATAGAGATGAAGCAGAGTTTTTACAATTATCTAAGTCTTTAGATGCTCAATATGATGCATTATATAGCACGGGAAAAGATGTATTACAAAAGAAACAAGAAAAATTAAATCAAGAAATTAATATGTCAGCAATTGATTTAGCAACAGATAGCATTTTAAAAGCAGATAAAAAGAAACAAATTGAAGATTTAGATGCTCAATTATTAAAACAACAAAAAATACAAGAAAGAGCAAATGAATTGTTAGATACATATCAAAATCAATTAGAACCTAGAGTATATGAGCTAGCGAAAGAAAATGTTAATGAGTATACAAAGAAAAGTCAAACTCTTGAATTAGAAGAAGGAAAAGAAGTTACAAAGAAAAAAATTGTTAGAAGACGTAAAGTAGAAGACTAAAGAAAAATGGAGGATAAAAAATGTTTGGAAGCAAAAAACAAGAAAGTTCAAATGAACTAGAAAATGTAAAAGTAGAAGCACCAAGTGTTTTTAAGAAAAATGAAAAAAATATTAAAAAATTAATTGCACCTGGAGGAATAGATGCTAGTTATACAAATCATATAGAAATATCTTCTACTAGAACAAGATATGCAAGAAGTATGATAGTTGCAAACTTACCAAGAATGTGTACTTTCCCAGAATTTTTAAGAGGTATGTATACATTTGGAGATTTAAATGTATCGGTATTTATAAATCCTGTTAGTGAGGCGACTTCACAAACAGATTTAAATAGAACTATTAATGAGTTGGAATCAGAAAGAATTGTTGCATTAGATAGAGGTGATATTAATAGAGAAAGAATTATTTTACAAAAAAGATTAGAAGCAGAAGAGTTACGTGATGCGATTGCAGCAGGTTTTAATAAATTATTTGATTCATCAGTTATTGCAACATTATTTGCATATAGTATGGATGAATTAGATAAATATACAGAATTATTAACAAGTGAAATGTCAAAAAATTTAATAGATATTAAACCAGCATGGGCAATGCAAGATGAAGCTTTTAGATCAAATATGCCATTTTGTGATAATCAAATATCAAAATCACATACGTTTGATAGAAGAGCTATGTCAACTGTATTTCCTTTCTTTACTTCAGAAGTTGGTCATGAAAATGGAATTCCACTAGGATTTAATAAGCAAACAGGGTTACCTATATTATATGATAATTTTAGCCCTAATCTTACTAACTACAATATGGTAATTTTTGGTAAATCTGGTGCTGGTAAATCTGTTACCATTAAAACAATAACAGCAAGATCTGCTGTATTAATGGGGATAGAAAGTTTAGCAATTGATGCTGAAGGTGAATATGGAATTGTTGCAGAAGCTTTGGGTGGAGTAAATGTAGTTTTAAGTCCTAATTCAAAAACAATTATTAATCTTTTTGATATAGAACCAGAGAATGTTAAAGATGAAATTACTGGTAAAGAAAGAACAGTTTTAAGTGTAGAAAATAAAGTAGAAGACGTAACAAACAGTTTACTTACAATGGCTAGAGGAAGTACAAAAAGTAGAGAAGTTAACGAACTTACAAAACAAATTATATCAGAAGCTGTAGCGGAAGAATATGCAGCTTTAGGTATAAATAATAATGTTGAAAGTTTATATAAAAGAGAAAATTTAAAAAATATTGATATGACACAAAACTATTTAGGTAGAGAAAAGAAAGAAATGCCTACAATAGGTTCTTGGTTTAAAAGAATTTGTAGAAAAGCTCAAGAAAATGTTAACCAAGATTACAGATTCCATTATAGTTATTTGGTAAAGGTAATGAAACAATTTGTTAGAGAATATAATGGTCAAATGGCTTATTTTGATGGACAATCAACTTTTGAATTATTAGATGGAGTACCATTCATAAATATAGATATTTCTCAATTAGAAGAAAGATTTGCAAGACCTTTAGCGCAACAAGTAATGCTTTCTTGGATTTGGGAAAAATATGTTAAAAAGAATAGTGAAGATAAAACAAAAGCAGCTAAAAAGAGAGTTTTAGTTGATGAAGCTTGGATGTTGCTTCCTTATCCAGAAGCAGTTGATTTCTTAAACACAATGGCAAGACGTGCTAGAAAAAGAAATGTTTCTTTAGCTGTTATTTCACAAAAATTCCAAGATTTTTATGAAAAACAAGAAGTTCAAGCTGTTTTAACATCTTCTGAAACAAAATTATTTTTAGCACAAGATAAATCAGAAATACACTATTTAAAAGAAGTATTTAAACTTAGTGAAGGTGAAGCAAATTTCTTAATTACTTGTGGCAGAGGAGAAGGATTATTAAAAGTAGGTGGAGATTCTGCAATTCTTGCAATACAACCAACGAAAAAAGAATTTGAATTTGTTGAAACAAACTTAAGTAAACAAGCAGCTATTGAAAAAGCAAGAAGAGAAGCAGAAGGAAATTTTGATTAATAAAAGAAAGGGAAATCTATGAAAAAAACATTATGTAGTTTTCTAATAATAGTAATATTAATGAATTTCATAATGGGAAGCGTATCATATGCTGATGGTCAAAGCGATGGGGCTGCGGACTTGCCAGATTCACCATATATATTTGATGGTAAAGATGAGGCAAAAAAAGCAACTCCTTCAGATGGTGTTTCAGAAGAAATAATGACAGAAGGAACGGTTTCTGTGAAAAATGGTTCTAGTACTAAAGTTTCAACGAACTCAACAATGGGAGGAAATTCAATTATCGCAGCTATTTTAGGATATTTAGCTTTAATTATAGATATTATACCAATGCAAATTCATCTTATATTATCTGTAATGACTATTACTCCAACTTCAGAAAAAATTATAAATCCCTTTTTTACACTAGAAAGAATTATTTTTAATAAAATTTCTTTATTTAATGCTAATTATTTTAACAGTTTGGGAGAATATTCAGTAGGCAATTCTGAAAATAAGGTTATTGTTCAAGAGGATAAAATAAATGTTGAATTGAAGAAAAGTGTTTCTAAATGGTTTATAATAACTAGGCTAATATCTTTAACAATATCGCTATTTATATTAATTTATATAGGTATAAGAATGGCTTTATCAACAATTGCATCTGATAAAGCTAAATACAAAAAAATGTTATTAGCTTGGGTAGAAAGCATAGTTATATTATTTATTCTTGTATATATAATGGTTCTTATAATAAATTTTGGAGAGATACTTATCAATTTTATATATGATATAAGAGTGAGTACCTGTGGAGATAGTTTTGAAATTGGTTTACTTAAAGGAATAATTTTTGCAGCACTTCAAAATGCTGGATCGATGGTTCTAGCATATTCCATTATGTATTGGGTTTTAGTATATACTTATTTTAAATTCTTTTATCTTTATGTAAAGAGAATGTTGATGGTTGGTTTTTTAATAGTAATAGCACCCTTAATAACCATTACATATTCGATAGATAAAGCGGGTGATGGAAAAGCTCAAGCATTTAATGCATGGTTATCAGAATTTACTATAAATGTTCTTATACAACCATTACATGCTTTAATATATCTAGTTTTTGTTCTGACAGCTAACGAGATTGCAAAATATGCGCCAGTTATAGGAATGGTATTTTTGTTAGCATTAGGCACAGTAGAGAAAACCGTAAGACGTATATTTAATGCACAAGGTTTTGCATCTATAGGAATTTTAAATGATTTTAGAAAAGGAAAACAATAATAATATGATAAGTAAAAATAATAAATTATCAAAAAATATAATTTACACGATAATATTATTAATGGTTTTATTGTTTATAAGTATTTGCATGTTATATTCGTATCTAGAAAAAGAAAAAAGTGATAATAACGATTTGAATATAATAAATTCTAATCAAGATAACACAATAAAAGAAATTGTAGAAAAATACGGTGCAATATATTTATCTAGTGAAAATAAATATATATATATAAATTTTAAAGTGGATTTATATGATAAAAATGGAGAAAGTAATCAAAATTATTTTGAAAGTTTGCTAGATGATTTGATTAAATTAAAAGAATTCGAGAAAAGAAGTTTCTTTTTAAAAGATGATCAAAAAAATATTTTAATAAAAGCCGAATATGATTATGATGCAAATAAGCACATTATTTATTATAATGATATAAAAGATTTCTTTAGTATAATAGACGGAGAAACATATGTTGCTGTTGATGAAGTAGAAATAATGGATAAGGTAAATTTACATGTTTCTTCAGATGAATTAAGTAGTTTGATTAACAAAAATTTATTTTTCAAAGGTGTAAAGAACACAATAGGCGAAGGTGTCTTATTAGAAAATGGATATACATCTTTTAATGAAGGAAAAATTTTAATGAAAATATATGATTCTAGAGTTAAAAGTATCATTTTCACTAAAGACTACCAAGAAAACGTTTTTGATAATATAAAAGTTGGGACTGAATTAGAAAAAATAGAAGAAAAATATAACGGACTCAATGGTGGTAGTGCTAAAGAGGGATATCTTCTATACAGAACCAAAGATCTATATGCATTTTTTTATGAAGATGAAATAGTAGTATATGGTTATAGCTATTTTGAAAATTATACTTTTGAAAAATGGCTTGAAGAATATATTTTTACAAAAGATTTAAAAACATTTATAGAAAGAGTTACTAATAAATGGATAAATTATGATATATGTGAATATGATTTTGATATACAATATGCAAAAATAACTTATCCATCAAGAGGTGTAGAAATAAATATTAAAGATAATAATTCTTTGGGAATAACTTTTTACAAAAATTATTGTTTTACTGATAAAACAAAACAATTAGTTAAAGAAGGAAAGGTTTCTTTAAATTCAAAAGATGATTATTTAGAAATTACAGAAAAAAGTAGAAAAGAAAAGTTGAGTGGTGAAAATGAGTAAAATAGATGCTAGAAATTTATTAGAAAAGAAAAAGAATATGGTAACAATCATTTTTTTAGTTCTATTTTGCTTAGCCATCACTAGCCTTATAGTTTTATTATTTTTTATACAAAATAATAGAAACAAAAATGTTGCATATGAAAATTTAAAAACAGTAGAAGAAGTTTTAAATTATTATAAGTGTACATATTTAAGTGAAGAATCAAGTGATATAGATGAATATAAAATAGATATAAGACTTGTATTTAAATGTGATTTATATGATGGTGATATTAGTAATGAGAAATTCTTTAACAATGTTATTAATGATGTAGCAAAAGTATTGTTATATTGCAATTTTAGGATGATAGATGAACAAAGAGACATTGTGATAGAGGTAATATGTAAAGAGTACAAAGTTTCAGGAATAATTATAAATGGTATTTCTAACTATTTTATATATATGGACTCTCAAAAAGATTTAGCTAAATATATAGAATTTGAGGAGAGTTTACTTAAAATAGATTCTCCTGAAATCCAATATTTAGTAAACAATAACTGGGATAGCGGAATTTATTTAGGAACAAAAGATAGCATTTTTGAAAATTATTACGAATATTTTGAAGAAGGTATATCAGCAAGAACGATAAACAATAAAATATATAATATAGTTTTTAATAAAAAATATAATGGTAATGTTGTAAATGGACTATTTCCTGGAATAGAAAATGAAACAGTAGA
>JAZROJ010000106.1:0-4282 GCA_045648625.1 Candidatus Scatovivens sp. | reverse complement strand
TCCTTCTTAGAAATTTCACTTTAAATTCTATAAATCTATTGAAATATTTTCTTTTTTATATTCTTCTATTTGAAATAATGTTTCTTCTTTAAATCCAAATATTATTGCTAATATATTATCTGGAAAAGTTGAAATAGTAGTATTATATAATGTAACATCTCCATTATATAATCTTCTAGCTGCTTGTAAATTATTTTCTATTTTAGCAAGATTTTTTTGTAAATTTGTAAATTGCTCATTCCCTTTTAAATCTGGATTATTTTCTGCAACCGCAAATATTTTATTACATTCATGATTTATTTCTGCAGCTTTACTTAAATCTTTATTTTTCTCTGAATTATAAATTTGCCTTAATTCTGCTATTTTTGCTAAAACATTTTCTTCATATTTTGCATATCCTTTTACTATTTCAACTAAATTAGGAATTAAATCAAATCTCTGATTTAAATATACTTCTATAGTTGATTTAGAATGTTTTACTTTATTTTTTAAAGTTACAAATTTATTAAATTCAAATATTATAAATACTACTACGATTGCTAAAATTATTATTAAAGTTACCATTTTAATCCCTCTTCATTTTTATTGGTTATTATTTATTATTTTTTTAAATTATTTGAAATATACTTTTAAAATTAATTCATTTGAACAGTTCCTATGATTGAATTTATATCTTCTATATTATGTTTTTTCATATAATTTTCAATACCTTCTATAGTTTTAATACTTATTTCTGGATCTGTGAAATTTCCAGCTCCTATTGATACAGCTGTTGCACCTGCTAACATATATTCTATAGCATCTTCACCATTCATAATTCCACCCATACCAAGTATTGGAATATTTATCGCTTTAGACATTTGGTATACCATTCTTACACCTACAGAACGAATTCCAGGTCCTGAATATCCACCAGTATTATTGGCTAAAACAGGTCTTCTTTTATCAATATCTATTTTCATTCCAAGTAAAGTATTTATTCCTGAAACCCCGTCAGCACCTGCATCTTCAGCACCTTTTGCTGGTTGAGTAATATCTGTTACATTTGGTGTTAATTTTACAATTAATGGTTTATCTGTTAATACTTTTCTTACTTGAGAAGTTACTTCTTTTACGCCTTCATAACTTGTTCCAAATGCTAAACATCCAGCTTTTACATTTGGACAAGAAAGATTTAATTCAACACCATCAATATCTAGCGTATTTAATATTCTACATAATTCTACATAATCTTCTATTGTGCTTCCACAAGCATTAACTATTATTTTTGTATCAAAATTTCTAAGCCATGGCAAATCGTATTTTGCAAAATATTCTACTCCTGGATTTTGAAGCCCTATACTATTTAACATTCCTCCTGGCACTTCACAAATTCTTGGAGCTGGATTTCCTGGTCTTAATTTCAAAGATGTTCCTTTAGTTATAATTCCACCTAGTTTATTTAAATCTATAAAATTAGAATACTCTCTTCCATATCCAAAAGTTCCTGAAGCTACTGTTACAGGATTTTTCATTTTTATTCCACATAAATCTACTTCTGTTTTCATCTTATTATTTGCATGACTTATCATGCTCTCCTTATTTATATATTTGGGTTTTATAAGGAATTACCCATAAACCTTTTATTATTTTATAATTATTTTCTCTAAGTTAGTTTGATTAGTTATATCCTCTTCAACACTTCTTACTGAATAATCTAATATTTTGTTTTCTAATCCATTTTGTCTACAATCTAGTAAATACACTCCTAATTTATCTTTAGGTACAGTGAAACGAATTTCATTATCATATTCCATTGTATAAATTTTTCTTTCTGTTTCTAATTCAATAACTTCATAAGGATTTATTCCTTCTGTATCAACTTTAATTTCAATTAAATATTCATCATCTTTAATTGCTGTTAATCTCTCAAAACCATAATACATAGATATTAACTGATTTGTAGGCATTTTCCAATTTAACTCTGGAAAGAAATTGTGTATATTAATATATTCTTCCACATGAATCCAAGGTAAATACTCAAACGCTGTTACTAAAACATCTTTTTCACCTTTTGCAGCTGCTTCCTCATATTGTGCAGTTACTTGATTTTTATAAGGAATAATATAATTTATTTGAGCAAGAGTACTAGGAGAATATCTTGCAAAAACTACTAATGTAAATAGTACAGATATACATGCTACTAGAATACTTTTTGTATCTAAATATTCTGATATAATTGTAACATTTTTAGCAAGAACTATCATAAACATAAGCTCATATGCTAAAAATGCTCTTGGTGGGAAATATCCTATTACAGCCATTGGTAAAGTAGCAAGTAATGCTGGTAATATAAAATATAAAAATTCTTCTTTTAATATTTTATAATTATAATTTTTAAAATTTTGAAATTTAAAAATTGCTATTTTTTCATCTTTGTTCATTTCTAAATTTTCTAAAACAAATACTATTACCATACTCCAAATTACAAACTGTATTGGACGTTTATTTATTTTATAATTATCTAAAAAACTAAGAGAAAATCCACTATCTACTTGATCCATTCTCGTAAAATTTCCTGGTGCAAATATATTAGCTAAAGCTCCTAAACAAAACATTACAAAAACAAATATAATTACAATTTTCTTTTTTGTATCGAAATTTAAAAAGTCTTTAATTTTAAAACCTATTAAACAAACTAAAAATGCTCCTCCAACAAAAGCTGTATTTTCGTGCATAAAACCTGTAATAAAAGAAAATAAAATAATTGCTATTTGTGATAATAAGTTTAATCTTTTTTCATCTATAAAATATTTATAGAAATAATAAATTAAAATTAATAGCATAGTGCTTGGCCACAAATAATTAAAAGCACCACTAATCCAAGCAAATTTTTCTCCAAACATCATACTAAATGCTAAATATCCAAACACAGAAAGTATTGATAAAAAGCTTGTTTTTTTATTCAATACTTTTGGTATTAAAAGTACAAATATCATAAATACCACAGTATTTACAATCTCATATATATTAGGATTAATATTTCTAAAAATTCCTATAAGTACATGAGGTATTACTCTTCCTGTCCAATTCTGATAAAAAAACTTTCCTGTTTGAATACAACTCTCTAAACTATCAACTCTTTGTCCTGGATAACCACCTTGTACAAAAGTATAATTATAATCATCTGGGCTTAATAATACTGAATGATTTAATAAATAAACACTAATAAAAATTAATAATATAAGCCCTATTTTTGCAACTGTTTTTATTAAGTTTTTTATATTTACTTTTTTTCCAAAAAAGTTAATTTCTAAATTCATAAGATACTCCTAAATTTCTACATCTCTTGCATTAAATACTGGTCCTTCTTTACAAACATGACCAAATCTTGGTTCTTTTCCTGAAATTACTTTTACAGCACAACCTAAACAAGCACCAATTCCACATCCCATTCTTTCTTCTAACGAAATTTGGCAAGAAATATTATTGTCAATAGCATATTGTCTTATTGCTTTTAACATTGGAAGTGGACCACAAGCAAAAATCATATCAACATTATGTTCTTCAATATCCTTTTTCATAAAATCTATTGCATAACCTTTTTCTTTATAACTTCCATCATCTGTTGTAACAACTAATTTATTTAATCCTATATCTTCAAATTCTTTTTCACATGTAACTAAAGATTTATCTCTAAATCCCATATATACATTTAGATTAGCTTTTCCTTTTAACTCTTTTGTAAGCTCATATAGAGGATATACACCTATTCCCCCACCAATAATTGCTACATTATTATATTCTTTTATTTCAAAAGTACCAAACCCAAGAGGCCCCATTATATCTATTTCTTCTCCTTCTTTTAACTCTGAAAGAAGTTCTGTACCTTTTCCTTTTACTTGAAAAATAAATTCTACTATACCATTTTCTTTATCTAAATTATAAATACTAATAGGTCTTCTTAAAAATGGTTCTCCTGTTTTTGAAACTTTTATTTCTAAAAATTGACCTGCTTTTGCAGTTTCTGCAATTTGAGGAGCTTTTACAGAAAATTTATAAATTCCCTCAATTAATTTTTCTTTTTTTACCAATTCAGCTAATATTTTTACAGCCATTTTTTCCTCCTTTTGTCCTTTTGGGGACGTATGTTTTTCGGACATTTAGTCCTTGTATAATATATTTAGGTTTTTAAATGGGATTTACCTATAAACCCATGTATATATTTTTTATACCAAATCATGGTATAATTTATGTTAACACTGTGGACTTTTCTTTGTCCTTGTAGCTTTGACTACTTCCG
>JAZROJ010000105.1:0-1928 GCA_045648625.1 Candidatus Scatovivens sp. | reverse complement strand
TAGATACGCAAAATATTTTCTCTCTTTAAACTTATATACTTATTTTTAAAATTTTTAATTTTATATTTTATACTTATAAGTTGTATTAAAAATAGGTTTTGTCAAGTTTAGTGTATAAATTTGTTTTATTTAAATTTACATAATTATTATTTTAATAGCATTGGACCAATTTCAGTAACTGTTCCAGCGCCTAGAGTTAAAATAATGTCATTTTCTTTTACATTTGATTTTAAGAAATCTACTACTTCATTAAAATCAGGCATATAAATTGCATTTTTATTTAATTTTTCAATTTCTTTAACTAAGTCTAATGAAGAGATATTGAAAGTATTTTGTTCTCTGGCAGCATAAATATCTAAAATAATAATATGGTCAAAATTTATAATTGATTTAGCAAAATCTTCTAAAAGACTTTTTGTTCTACTATAAGTATGTGGTTGGAAAACTACCCAAGTTTCATTATATTTCTTGTTTTTTATAGCATTAGCTGTTGCTAGTATTTCAGTAGGATGATGAGCATAATCATCAAAAATTGAAACATTGTTTTCTAAGCTTCCTTTAAATTGTAATCTTCTAGCTGCACCAGAAAATTCTTTTAAAGAAGAAGCAATTATATCTTTTGAAATTCCATAATAATCACAAACTGCAGTACAAGCTAAAGCGTTTAAAATATTATGTTTTCCAGCTACAGAAAGTTGAATATTAACAAAAAATTGTTTGTTTTTATAAATATCAAAATTAGCAAAACCATTATTATCAAACTTGATATTTTTTGCAACAAAATCTGCATCTTGATTATCTATACCGTAAGAAATAAACTTGCTTTTTGTAATATCTTTTAAATGCAAACAATTATTATCATCAGCATTTGTTACTAATAAACCATCTTCTTCAAGAATAAGACAAAAATCTTGAAAAGTTTTTACTATATTATCAAAAGATTTATAGTAATCTAAATGGTCATTATCTATATTTAAAATAATTTCTGTATTAGGAAAGAATTTTAAAAAATTTCCTTTATATTCACAAGATTCTAAAATAAAGTATTCACTATTTCCAACACGATAATTTCCACCAATAGGATCTAAAATAGCTCCAACTTCAATTGTAGGGTCTTTTTCAGCATTAATAAAGCAAATAGATAACATAGAAGTAGTAGTGGTTTTTCCATGTGTACCAGAAACACAAATTGCTTCTTTATATAACTTTGTAAGGTATCCAACAAATTGTCCTCTACCAACTAAAGGGATGTTATTTTCTTTTGCAATAACTATTTCTGGATCAGAATCATTAATAGCTGCAGAATAAACAATTAAATCAGCTTTTTTAGCATTTTCTAAATCATGACCAATTGTTGTAACAATTCCATGAGAATTTAGTTTGTCTGTTATATCACTTTTTGCAGCATCTGAACCTGTAACTGTGTAATTCCAGTTATGTAATGTTTCAGCAATTGCACTCATACTAATTCCACCAATTCCAATAAGATGGATATGATTATATTTTTTTAAATCTTTTAAATCTAATTCCAAAATTAACGCCTCCTAAAAAATCTAAAGCAATTATACTATTATAATTGTATAATTTCAAGTAAAATTGAAAACAAGAAACAATATAATAATATTATTATATTATTTTGGAAAAATATGTGTGACAAGAAATAAAATATAAATAAAAATGTAAAAAAATAGAAGGAAAAAAATGTTTTATGTAGTATATATAAATTAGTACATACAAATAATAATAATATATGTATTAAAACGATAAGAAAGAGGTGCTTAAAAAATGCAAATAACAGATGTACGTTTAAGAAAAGTAAATTCAGAAAACAGAATGAAAGCTGTTGCTTCTGTAACATTCGATAATGAATTTGTTATCCATGATATCAAAGTTATCGAAAGCCAAAATGGATTATTTATAGCTATGCC
>JAZROJ010000104.1:0-13819 GCA_045648625.1 Candidatus Scatovivens sp. | reverse complement strand
CTTGCTAAACGAGTTATACTATCAAGTAAAACTACTACATCTTTGTTTTGTTCTGTTAATCTTTTTGCTCTTTCAATAACCATTTCTGCAACTTTTACATGATGTTCTGGTTGTTCGTCAAAAGTAGAATAAATTACTTCTCCTTTTATAGAACGTTTCATATCTGTAACTTCTTCTGGTCTCTCATCAATTAATAAAACTATTAATTCTACTTCTGGATTATTTTCTGAAATACTATTTGCTATTTTCTTTAATATAGTTGTTTTTCCAGCTTTAGGTGGTGCAACAATCATACCTCTTTGTCCTTTACCAATTGGTGCCATTAAATCCATTAATCTCATTGTAAATTCATTTTGTGATGTTTCTAATTTTAATTTTTTAGTTGGATAAATTGGTGTTAAGTCGTCAAAACGTTTTCTTTTCATGGATTTTTCTGGATGTTCTCCATTTACTTCTCCAACAAATATTAATGCAGGAAATTTTTCACCTTCTTTTGGTGTTCTTTTTATTCCTTTTATCATATCTCCTGTGTCTAATTTAAATCTTCTAATTTGCACTGGAGATACATATACGTCTTTTGTAGTTGATAAATAATTATCTCCACGCAAAAATCCGTATCCATCTGGTAATAATTCTAAAATTCCTTGCACATATTCGTCGTTTTCACCAGTTAATTTGTATTCTGCATCATTAGATATGTCTGATTGCTCTTTTTCTTCAATTTTTGATACATTCTCTTGTGCTAAATTTTTAGAGTTACAGATTTCTAAAATTTTTTCAATTAATTCAGATTTTTTTAGTTTTGATGTGTTCTCTACACCCTTATCTTTGGCTAAATTTCGTAAATCTATTAACGATAAGCCTTCTAATTCCATGTTAAAATAGCCCCCTTTAAGTTATTGTCTTATATATAATTATTTTTGTGGAAATATTAGTTTTCGAAATAAAATTTTAAGAAAAAATAAAAATAAATTTTTAAAAATTGAAATTTAATAAATAGATATTATCAAATAAAAACAGTAATTGTAATTATTTGCTAATATCTATATATACTCTTTCATTTGGTAAATACATATCTAATCTTTCTCTTGCCATTTCTTCAATATATTCTGGAGAGTTTACATTTTCTTGAATGGTTAATAATTCTTCTTTTTCTTGATTTAAATCTTCGATTTGCTCTGAATAATATGCTATATCTTTTTCATATGAAGCTAACTTTT
This sequence comes from Candidatus Scatovivens sp., assembly GCA_045648625.1. Taxonomy (GTDB): domain Bacteria; phylum Bacillota; class Clostridia; order TANB77; family CAG-508; genus Scatovivens. Next base: position 12,599 of record JAZROJ010000104.1, on the reverse strand, counting down.
TTTGTTGCTCGCTAAAAGTTAGTAATGCATATACTATAAAAAGAAATAATATTATATTAAATAATTTATTTGATTTAGAGAAGTTCATCTTACGTATCTCTCCAATTTATTTTTATACATATATTATTCTATAAAAAAGTATAAAATCCTTTTTATTCATGTATTTTTCTCGATTTGAAAATATTTTTATAACAAAAAAATGGAAATAAAATTATTTTTTTACAAACCTTAACAAATACAGTTAATATTATAACACACATCTTACTTATTGTCAAAGAATAAATTGATATTCCAAGGAAAATAGCTATAAACAAATAGAATCTAATTTCTCCATTATTTAGATTTATAATTCCATATAACATTAATAATCCAGAAAAAATAAGAAATGATATATCTTCAATAAAAGTAATAAAATCTGGGGTTTTAAAATTTTTTCGTAATACTCTAAATATATCAAATGTAACTCCGATTATAATTCCTATTATAAAGAAAAAAATAAAAATTTGTTCTTGTGAAAATTCATACATTAATCAAAACCTCATTTAAAAATTTTACTTAATATGTTATGTCCTTTTTTTACTACATCTGAATTTGTATAATTTAAACTAGCAACGCTTCCATTAACTATAAAATCTGAAGTATCTAAACTTAATTTGTTTATTTTTAAATTCTCACCTTTTATAGTTAATAATCCTAATTCTGTTTGTACAATTATAATTTGGTCATCAAAACTAAACACATCTAAAACACCTGTAATGTTTAATTTTTCTCTATTTTCTAATATGATATTTTGATAAGTTGTTGAATTTTTTTTAAAGTCTTCCATCTTTTTATCCCCCTTTGCATTTTATAAGATATATGTATTCATATAAATAAAAAATATACCTATATTTTCTTTAAAACTAATTTTATAGAAAATATAGGTATCATCTTGAATATTAAATTTTTAAAAAAACTTTTTGTGAATTGCTCTAACAGCATTATCCGCTTCATTTGAATTTACTAAAACTGAAATTTTTATTTCAGAAGTAGAAACCATATGCATGTTGATATTGTTTTCGTATAATGCTTCAAACATTGTTGCAGCAACTCCTGGCTTGTTTGCTATTCCAACTCCAATGATTGAAACTTTTGATAAATCTTCACAATGTAATATTTCTTTTGCTTTTAGTAAAGATTTGTTTTCTTCTAGAACGTGTAATGTTTTTTGTAAATCATTCATTTTTACTGTAAATGAAATATCTTTTGAAATATGTTCCCCAAAAGATTGAATAATTACATCCACATTTATTTGATTTTCTGATAATAATTTAAATAATGTGTATGTTCTTCCTATTTTATTATCCATTCCAACAATTGTAATTCGTGATATATAATCATCTTTTGCAACACCATTTATTACTAAATCTTCTAAATCATGATTTGTAACAAGTGTGCCTATGCTATCTTTTTCAAAAGTCGATTTTACATATATTGGAACATTATATTTTTTACCTATTTCTACACACCTATTGTGAAGTACTTTTGCGCCTAAACTAGATAGTTCTAACATTTCATTGTAGTCAATTTTTTCTATTTTTTTTACATTTTCTACAATACGTGGATCAGAAGTATAGATACCGTCTACATCTGTATATATATCACATCTTTCAGCTTTTAAACTAGCTGCTAATGCTACTGCTGTGGTATCAGAGCCACCTCTACCTAATGTTGTGATATTCCCATTTTCATCTACACCTTGGAAACCTGCAACAATTACTATATTTCCTGAGTTTAAGAATTCTTCTATTGTTTCATTATGAATATAACGAATTCTGCTATTTGAAAATTCACTATTTGTTATAATTGGTATTTGCCATCCAGTTAATGAAATTGCTTTATAATCTTTGCTATTTAATAATAAAGCTAGTTTTGCAATAGTAACTTGCTCTCCAGTTGATACTAATACATCATGTTCTCTTTTATTAGGTGTTTGTGTAATTTCTAATTCTTCAGAAATTAATCTGTCTGTTGTTTTTCCTTGAGCAGATACAACAGCTACTACTTTGTTTCTTTTTTTTACTTCCTTAATAATATGTTCTGAAACTAGATTTAATTTTGTTAAATCCGATACAGAACTTCCTCCAAATTTTTGTACAATTAATCCCATTTGTATACCTCTTTTTGTATTTATAAAAATAAATTTTAAATTTAAAATTTATTTTGTAATATTCATAAAGATTATATTTATAGTATATTTTAAAATTCTAATTTAGTGAATTTTAAAACTTTATGAGGTTTCAAACCACATTATAACATATTTTACATATTTTACAAAGGTTTTTAATTAAAATTTTTATAAGTTAATTTTTAAGATTTTCATCTTTATATTTTATGTCTTCATATTTGACTAATGCATTAATTTTTCTATAATATAAAAAACAATTTAGTAATTTTTTTGTTCACCAAATTGTTTTTTATTTAATACATATTTAAATTTATTTTTTTGCCCATTTTCCGCAATCACAATCATCATTGTATTTTTTGTATCTTCCTGTTTTATCACAATCTGCTTTTGTTGTTGAGTGATCACCTTTCCACCAATAACAATATTGACATTCTTTTTCAGCCATATTATTCACCTCCGTTTAATAGACTTCATAAGTCTATTTTAACAGAAAAATGTCGAATGGTCAAATATAATTTTTATAAGTTTTTCAAGTATTCTTGCATAAATTCTGTAATCTCTCCATTCATTACTGCTTCTACATTTCCTACTTCATAATTTGTACGATGATCTTTTACTAAAGTGTAAGGACAAAATACATAAGAACGAATTTGACTTCCCCATGCAATATCTCTTTGTTCTCCTTTTAATTCAGAAATAGTAGCTTTATTTTCTTTTTCTTTTAAATCTAACAATTTTGATTTCAGCATTCTCATTGCTGTTTCTTTATTCATTGTTTGAGATCTTTCTGATTGACATGAAACCACAATATTTGTTGGTATATGAGTAATTCTGACTGCAGAATCTGTTTTGTTTATGTGCTGTCCGGCCTGCACCAGATGCTCTATAAGTATCTATTCTTAAATCATTTTGATCAATTTCAATTTCAATATCATCTGTAATTTCAGGCAAAACCTCTAAAGATGCAAATGAAGTATGTCTTCTTCCTCCACTGTCAAACGGCGAAATTCTAACTAATCTATGAACCCCCATTTCACATTTTAAATATCCATAAGCATTTTCTCCAGAAACAAGAGCTGTTACACTTTTAATTCCAGCTTCATCACCTGGTAAATAATCAAGCTCTTTTAAAGAAAAACCATTACTACTTGCCCATTTTCCATACATTCTATAAAGCATTTGTACCCAATCTTGTGATTCTGTTCCTCCTGCTCCTGGATGTAATGTTATAATTGCATTATTGTTATCATATTTTCCTGAAAAAAGTGTTTCTATTTCCAATTTTTCTATTTCTTTTTCTAATTTTTCAGAACTTTGCAATAATTCTTTTACTAAATGTTCATCTAATTCCATTTGTAAAAGTTCATTCATTTCAATTAAATTATTTACCTCTGTTTCCAACTTAGTATAGTTGTTTATTTTCCTTTGCAAACTTTTAAGTTTTGAGAATGTTGTAGATGATTTTTCTGCATCATTCCAAAAATTAGGTTCTAAAGTTTCTTTTTCTAAAATAGAAACATCTTCTTTTAGATTTGAAAGTTTCATTGATTTAGATATTTCTAATAATTTAGATTTTAAATTATTTAAATACTTTATATTCTCTTCTAATTCTAACACTAATTTAAGTTTCCTTTCTTCGAACATTTTTATGATGTTTAGAATTTTTTAAGATAAGCTCTCGCAACGTATCAAAAGCTTTAAAACATTACTACTATGCGTTCTTGCCACAGCATTGCTTATATTTTTTTCCCGAACCACATGGGCAAGGATCATTTCTACCTACTTTAGGACTATCGTTTACAATTGGTTGTCTTTTTTCTGTAGAGCTAGAATTAGGTGTTTTAGGCATGCTTTCTCCTTCTATATGCATTTGGCTTACACTACTTGAATCCAACCCAGCATTAGTAATATTGGCACTAGATTCTCTTTTTATATTATTTTCTGCTTTAACAATATGAAGCATTATTTTTGCAACCTCTAATTTGATTTGAGAAATCATTTCATCAAACATTTCTCCGCCTTCAAATCTATATTGAACAACAGGATCTTTTTGACCATAAGCTCTTAGTCCTATACCATTTTTTAATTCATCCATTGAATCAATATGTTCCATCCATTTAGTGTCAACAACTTTTAATAAAACAACTCTTTCTACTTCTCTAATTTCTTCACCTATTGCTTTTTCTTTTTCTTCATATTGTTTAATTGCTTTGTCTTGTAATTCTTTTAAAAGTTTATCAGCTGATACTTTTTTGTCATTTAATGCTTCGATTGAAGTCATATTTAAATTTACTTTAATTTCATTCAAAATAGCTTCTTTATTTAAAGCTCCATCTTCAATTTCTCCTCTATAAGTGTCAACTATCATTTCGCAAGAAGAATTAATCATATCTATAATATTATCTCTTACATTATTTCCATTTAAAACTTTTCTTCTTTGAGAATATATAATTTCCCTTTGGATATTCATTACATCATCATAGCTTAAAATATGTTTTCTAATAGAGAAGTTTCTGCCTTCTACTTTACTTTGTGCACCTTCTATTGTTTTTGCTATTAAACCAACTTCAATAGGTAAATCTTCTGGTACATTTCCTTTTTCGAATATTTTTGTTATTAAATCTCCACCAAATATTTTTAATAAATCATCATCTAGTCCTAAATAAAATCTTGTTTCACCTGGATCACCTTGACGACCACTACGTCCTCTTAACTGATTATCAATTCTTCTAGATTCGTGTCTTTCTGTACCAATAATTTTTAATCCACCAACAGCTAAAACTTTTTCTTTTTCTTCTTTGATTTCATTATGATATTTTGTTTCTAATTCTTTGAATTTAGATCTTGCTTCTAAAATTTCTTCGTCTTTTGTTTCATTAAAAGCTGTTGCTTGTTCTATAAGTTCTTCTCTGTATTGAAGTTTTCTCATTTCTTGTTTTGCAAGATATTCGCTATTACCTCCAAGCATAATATCTGTACCACGTCCTGCCATATTTGTTGCTATTGTTACAGCTTTATATTTACCAGCTTGAGCAATAATTTCTGCTTCTTTTTCGTGGTTTTTAGCATTTAAAACTTCATGAGGAATACCTTCTACATTTAATAATCTACTAATCTTTTCAGAATTTTCGATAGAAACAGTACCTACTAATACTGGTTGACCTTTTTCATAGCTTTTTCTAATATCTGCTATAACTGCTCTAAATTTAGCTGCTTCGTTTTTGTAAATGATATCTGTTTGATCTTTTCTGATAAGTGGTTTGTTAGTTGGTATTTCTATAACATCTAAATTATAAATTTCTCTAAATTCGTTTTCTTCTGTCATAGCAGTACCTGTCATACCAGATAATTTTTCATACATTCTAAAATAATTTTGGAATGTAATTGTTGCTAATGTTTTTGATTCATCAGCTATTTTAACTCCTTCTTTAGCTTCAATAGCTTGATGTAGCCCTTCATTATATCTTCTTCCATACATTATTCTACCTGTAAATTCATCTACTATAAGTACTTCTCCATCTTTTACAATGTAGTCAATATCTCTTTTCATTATTCCATGAGCTCTTAATGCTTGATTAATGTTATGAACTATATCTGAATTTGAAATATCATTTAAATTTTCTAATCCAAATTCTCTTTCAGCTTTTTCTATACCTTTTTGAGTAAGTGTTGCTGATTTAGCTTTTAAGTCTACTATATAGTCATATTTTTCATTATCTTCTGTTTGGTCTAAATCTTTAATATCCTCTTCAATAATAACTTTGGCTTTTAATCTTCTAACAAAACTATCAGCTTTTTTATATAAATCTGAAGATTTGTTTGCTCTTCCAGAAATAATAAGTGGTGTACGTGCTTCATCTATTAAAATACTATCTATTTCGTCTACAATAGCATAATTTAATTCTCTTTGTACCATTTCTTCTTTATGAATAACCATATTATCTCTTAAATAGTCAAAACCGAATTCATTATTAGTTCCATAAGTAATATCAGAATTATAAGCTTTTTGTTTTGCAATATGTGGCATTCTTGATAAAACTAATCCAACAGATAAGCCAAGAAAACGATATAGTTTTCCCATCCATTCACTATCTCTTTTTGCTAGATATTCGTTTACTGTAACTACGTGTACACCTTTTCCTGTTAAAGCATTTAAATATACAGGTAATGTTGCAACTAATGTTTTTCCTTCACCTGTTCTCATTTCAGAAATTCTACCTTGATGTAAAATAATACCTCCTATTAATTGTACATCAAAATGTCTCATTCCTAAAACTCTTTTAGAAGCTTCTCTTACTACTGCAAAAGCTTCTGGTAATATATCATCTAAAGTTTTCCCATTTGCTAATTCTTTTTTAAAATAATTTGTTTTTGAAGTTAATTCTTCATCAGTTAATTTTGAAATTTCTGGTTCTAAACTGTTAATTTTTTCTACTATAGGCATAATTCTTTTTACTTCTTTTTCACTATAGTTTCTAAAAATTTTACTAAAAAGTCCCATTTATTTGCCTCCTATTTATATAGACTATTTTTTAGCATCATAATAAATTTTTAATTAATGCAATTTTAATTATTCCATAAGAATATATCATTATTTAAGCCTTTTTGCAAGCAAAAACAAATATAAAACCTCAAAATATTATATGGTTTTTTATACATATTTTTTTACTAACAACATAAAATGAAACAAAAAGAACTAAAGGAGATTGAGGTTATGTTTATATACAATTTTAAAGTTAACAAAAGTGGAATTTTTAAAATTATGCTTATTTTGTTTGGGATTATTGTTTTAGCTATTATACTTACTACAATGGTTAATATTTTAAGTGCTGCCGGTCCAGAGAAAAATCTAATAGATGATTCTATTCCCTCTTCAGAAGTTGCAACAATTAAGCCAGAAAATTATACTAATATTTTAAAGGCTGTTCATAATGATATAGATACATATATAGGACAAAAAATTTCTTTTTCAGGATATGTATATAGAGTAAAAGATTTAAAAGATAATCAATTTATTTTAGCTAGAGATATGGATGTTGGAAATAACCAAACAGTTGTTGTTGGTTTTTTATGCTCATACGAAAAAGCTTCTGCATTTGAAAACTATACTTGGGTAAATATTACTGGAGAAATAACTAAAGATTCTTATAACAATGTCGATATGCCAGTTCTTAAAATTAATAAAATTGACAAAATAAATAAACCATCATCAGACACTGTACCAATGCCAGATGATAGTTTCGTTCCTACTTGTGTAATTTATTAATCTGTATCAGTCATTGCAGTAAGCAATCCTTTATCTATATTCTCTGCAAAAATATTTTTTAAAATGATAAGTATAATTGGTCCAAGTAACATACCAATTATACCTATTATTTTAAAACCGGTATACATTGCTATCAATGTAAATATTGGATGAATTCCAATATGATTACTTACAATTTTAGGTTCTAATAATTGTCTAATAACAATAGTAACAATGTAAAGTCCTAATAAACTAAAACCTAAAGGATAATTGTTATTTAGAAAAACAAAAATAATCCAGGGTATCATAATTGTTCCTGTGCCTAGTATTGGAAGTGCATCAACAAAACCTATTACTATAGCCATTAGTATAGGATATTTAATATCCATTCCAATAAATTTAAATATATTTAATCCTATTAAAACAATCAAAAAAGATATTGTTATTAAACTTATTTGAGCTTTCAAATATCCTCCTAAAGAAGAGGTTATTTCTCTAACATGTTTTGTTATTTTCCCTACCATTTTTTTTGATAAATGATGTTCCATTCTATCTAAAATATAAAACTTATCTGATGTAATAAAATACGTAGCTAAAACAGTTATAATTATATAAATAATTAAATTAGGAATAGAGCTCAAATAATTTAGAAATTTAGTTAGAAAATCTTTAATTCCATTTGTAATTGAATTCAAAAAATCAGTCACCGTATTTTGAGTGATAATTCCTACTTCTTTAGGAAGATTAAAATTTTGAAAATTAAATTTCTCAAAAACACTTTGGATCCAAGCAATTCCTTTTTCCAAATATATGTTTAATCCACTAAGAAGATTTGTAGCTTCTGAAATTAAACTTATTATTCCCCATGTCAATAATCCTACCAATATAGAAAAAAATGCAATAAGTACTAATATACTACTTACCTTTCGTGTAATATGAGTTTTATTTTTAATCCATTTAATAAGAGGTTCCATAAGTAAAGACAAAATATAAGCTATTAAAAAAGGAATGTAAAATACTGATAACTTACATACAAATAAGAAAGCTATCAGTATAAAAATTGTTATAATTATTTTTTTTATAAAACAGATATAATCCATAAATTACCTCTTCTTATTATAATTATATTCAAGAAGAAGTAATTTATTCATATTACATAAAATTCATATAATATAAAAATCGAAATATATATGAGATTTTTTAAAATTTAGATCCAAAAATTAAATTAAAAAGGCATTACATTTGGATTATATAAGAATTGATTTTGATATCCATTTGAGTAATTGAAAGGCATTTGTTGCATCCAATTTCTTGAGAATATCTGTCTTAAAATAAGAATTTTGATAAGATCTTTAAGAAGAGAATCATTTGAAAGGCGTCTTCTGTTTCTGGAATTAGATATGTTAGAAACACTTGGTGTTTGTTCATTAATACTTCTTGCATTTGTTTGAGTGTTTATTGAATTTCTAGTGTCTGTTGTAGTTGTTGTCCTTGTATTAGTATTTGAAGGTGGATTTTGACTGTTTGTGTTTGTTGTTGTAGTTGTTGTTACTCCTCTATTACCCACATCATTTTGAGATATAGGTTCTAAGTCATCTTCTATATCAATTTGCCCCTCTATTATATTATAAACAGTATCTACCATATTGTTTAAACTATCTTCTGTTAAATATGGTAAATTAGTTCCAGATACCACTCTACTAACTACTGGATTAATAATTCTATAAATACTTGGATATAGATTATTTGGATTTTGTAAATTCATCTGATTATTCATATTAGAACTCATGTTCGGATTCATAGCACCATTTTGATTGTTGAAAAACATATTTTGATTGTTCATAGGATTTGTGTTTGGAGCAAACCCTCCATTCATAGTAGAAAATGCCATGTTTTCATTTCCAGCTCCTGGCATTGCTGGATTTCCATAAGAACTATATGTATTATTTAATGGCATTTGATTATATGCATATAGATCTTGCATATAATTATTATTATTTGAATAAAACATTTTTCTTCCTCCTTTAATACTACATTATATGTTTTTAATAATAAAAAATACCAATAGACAAAATATCTATTGGTAAAATATATTTAAAATGCATATTTGATAAAGCTAGAAAATAATATGTTTACATTAAAAACGCTCTCTTTTTAAGGATTTAAACAATTTCTTTTACATATTGTTTAAATAAATCTCCTCTTTCTGCAAAATTTTTAAACATATCAAAACTTGCGCTAGCTGGAGAAAATAATACAATATCTCCTTTTTTAGATATACTATCTGCTGTTAAAACTGTTTGTTTTAAAGATTCACATCTGTATATAGGTAATTCTGTTTTCGATTTTTTTAATTCATTTTTTACGGCTTTTTCTATTTTTTCAGAAGTTTGACCAAGTAAAACTAAAGCTTTGCAATTTTCTAAAATAGGCTTTGCCAAAACGGTATAATCTAAATTTTTATCATATCCTCCTGCAATCAAAATTATATTTTTTAATGCAAAAGCATTTAATCCAGCGATTGTTCTTGTAGGACTTGAGCTTACTGAATCATTATACCATTTAACTCTATCTTTAGTTTCTTTTATAAGTTCTAAACGATGTTCTACTCCTTTAAATTCTGTTAGTACTTTTTCTACAGTTTCTGGTTTTACTAAGTCTTTTGTAGCTATTATTGCACAACAAGCATTTTCAAAATTGTGAACACCTCTTAGTTTCATATTCTTAGTGTCAAAAACATGTTTTCTTAAACCATTTTCACATATTTTAATTTTATTATCGTCTACAATATATCCGTTTTGAATTTTATTTTTGCTACTAAACAATATAGCTTTTCCAGGTGCTTCTGGTTCACAACTACGTGTTATTTCATTATCATAATTTAATATTACTAATCCATCTTTATCTTGATTTTTGAAAATGTTCTTTTTAGAATCAATATATTCTTCCATATCTGTATGAATATTTAGATGATTTGGAGTAATATTTGTTATAACAGATATTTGTGGGCTTATTTTCATATTCATTAATTGAAAACTACTTAATTCTAAAACTATGATATCTTCTGGTAACATCTCTCCTATTTTAGTAAATAGTGGTGTTCCTATATTTCCTCCAACAAAACAATTATAACCTTCTTCTTTTAGTATTTCATAAATTAATGTTGTAGTAGTTGTTTTCCCATCACTTCCTGTAACCCCTATTACTAGACCTGGACAAAGCTCTATTACCATTTCTACTTCAGTAGTTATTATAGCTCCTCTTTCTGCTTCTTTTACAAGTTCTGGAACTGTTGGTAAACAGCTTGGAGAACGAAAGATAATATCAAATCCTATTAATTTATCTAAATAATTTTTGCCAAATGAAAATAACATTCCATAATCAACTAATTTATCAACTATTCTTTTGTCTATATCATCAATTTCTTTTCCGTCAAAAACCATTACTTCTGATTTTAAATCATGTAAATAATCGATAAGTGGTATGTTGCTTACTCCAACTCCAATAATGGCAACTTTTTTACCTTTTAAATATTGATTAAATTCAATTAATTTTTCATTTATGTATTCCATTATTTAACCTCCATAATTTAATACTAAAATACTAAATATCTGTTTTAAAAATATTTTGAATATTATCTTTTGTTTTAAAAATTTATATTTTGTAATACTAATTTAGTAGAATCTTGTACTGTTTTACAGTTTGTAACATCTATTTCTTTAGTGATTGGACTATAATCATAAAATCCTGCTTGTTTTTGTAAATTATCTCTTTTTTCTATATTCTCTTTTATTTCTTTTTCTGATTCTGTATTACCATATTGTATGCATTTTCTTCTAACACGTTCTTCTAAACTAGCAACAATAAAAAAATGATAATCACATTCAGAATAAATTTTCATTACACTTCTTCCTGCTAAAATTACATGATATTTTATTTTTAAATCATCTACAAGTTTTTTGGCAAAAGCAAATAAATTCTTATTATCTGCACTTCCACCTACAACAGAAACTGCTAAAGAAGCATCTTTTGATTGTAAAACTTGTTCATCTAATTTTTGATTATTCATATATAATATTGTTTCTTGATTTTCAATTTTTATTTCAATTTTAAACAAATCCATCATTTCTTTTATATCAATTTGTTTACCAGCTTTTCTTATTTCTTCTAACTGTTTTCCATTTTTCATCATTGCATAAACAATTGCTCTGTATATGTTTCCACCATTAACTAATACTGTATTAGGAATTTGTTTTAAAATTTCTCGACAAATACTGGTTTTTCCAGCTCCTACTAAACCTTCTATTCCGATTACTAAATTTGACATTTGTTCTCCTTAAATAAATCAATTTACTTATGAATTATATCAGTATTTGGGTGATTCTTCAATACTTTAAAGGACAAAAGGAATAAATTTTAAATAATTTACTATTTCATGTTACATAATTTTACCTGTATTTTTTTAAAAAAATCTCGCCTTCAAATGAAAGCGAGATTAAATTATTTCTTTACTCTACTTCGTTAAATTCCCAGAGCAAATCGTGGACAAAAGACAGCTGAGTGTTAGGAATAGTGTGTTTGATGAGCATTCCGCCAAGAGTACTGTTATCCTTTGAAACAACTTCAGGTACGTAATCCAAATGGACTGTATACCTATATGTCAGATAATGACATTTATCGCCATTTTCATATGTGTGAGAATGAGTATAGTGATCAACAAATTTAAGTTGTTCTTTGTTTACCACTACCCCCGCCTCTTCATATAGTCTCCTGATAGCTGCTTCATCGGGTTCTTCGTTATCTCTTACAAAACCACCCCACAAACTTAAAATATTGTGTTCATCTCCTCTTATTTGCATCAAAATCCCTTTGGGAGTAATTACTGCAACTTCAGTGGTTTTGGCTTCAATGAGTATGTGCCTGTCAATTCCTAGCTTTTCAAGCTCGTCTCTGATTTCCGGGATAGTTAATCCTGGAAAATGCTTGCGCCTAGTTCCAATTTCTAACCGCTCTGATATAACAAGTAAACTTTTAAGTAAGATGCCATTTTTCATTAAGTCATACCTCTTTCTTGAAACAATTTATGTTTTCCGAAACTGTAATTATTCAATCTCAGAAATGTTTGTTTTTTAACCAAACTATTATAGTATAACACAATTATAATATTATGTCTACTTTTTTAAAAAT
>JAZROJ010000103.1:0-12325 GCA_045648625.1 Candidatus Scatovivens sp. | reverse complement strand
TTTTAATATTATTTTAAAAATAACATTTTATACCGTATTTTATTTTTATATTATAAATTTTTAAATAATAATATTGAAAAATTCATATATATATTATTCAAAAATAACTCGCTTAAAGTAAATTTCAAAGAAGTTCTAAACAAATTTTATGGCACCCTTCCATTTTCTTCGAAAATGAACTCTTTCCATAAAATTTATAAAGAACTTCTATTTCATTTACTTACGATTCGTTTTATTTTTTCATAATATATATATGAATCCTTCATTGTATTATTAAAATAAATATTTTTTTGCAATATTATAGAAAAGTTGTGTTCCTATAAGAACTGGATTTATGCCAACTGTAAAATTTTCATTATGTTGAGGGTAATATTTATCTTGCTGGCAACCTATAAAAATCATTGCACCAGGAACTTTTTCTAAGAAATATGAAAAATCTTCAGAACACATAGTTCTATAATCTGTTATAATTTCAGGCACAACACTTCTTGCTATTTCTTGTATGTCATTAGCTTCGTTTTCAGAATTTATAGTTGCTGGATAATTGCCTGTAAATAGTAATTCTGCTTTTCCCCCCATCTTTCTTGCAATCTCTTCTACTTTTAATTCTAAATCTTGTTTTGTTTTTGTTCTAATATCATTATTAAAAGTTCTACAAATTCCTTTTAAATACACTTTATCTGGTATTACATTATTATTTTTTCCACCAGTTATTGCTGTTATTCCTAATACAACTTTATTATCTTCATTATCGCTTATTATAGACATTTCTTTTACTGCCATACTTATTTTGTTTGCAATATAAACAGTATCTATGCATTTCTCTGGAATAGCCGCATGACCACCTCTGCCATATACTGTAATTTCAAAAGGATCTGTTGAAGCCATTACTGCACCTGGTTTTATTGCAATAGTATCTTCTTTTAATTCGCTCCATACGTGAACAGCGAAAACTTTATCTACTTTAGGTTTTTCTAATACTCCTTTTTCAATCATTTTATTAGCACCACCAGCACCTTCTTCGTCTGGCTGAAATAATATTTTTACAATACCTCTTATATTATTCTTTTCATTCATTAAAATTTGAGCAAGAGCAAGTAATATAGTCATATGTGCATGATGACCGCAACTATGTTTTGTTCTACCAGTTTCATCCATAATTACTGCATCCATTTCACTTCTAAACAAAATACATTGTCCTTCTTCATCGCCTTTTATTGTAGCCACAATTCCTGTTGCATATATATCATTTTTGATATCTGTATACCCAATTTCTTTTAATCTTTTAATTATATACTCAGAAGTTTTAAATTCTTGCAATCCTGATTCTGGATGTGCATATAAATAATCTTTATCTATTTCCATTTGATTTTGCAATAATCTAATTTTTTCTTCTATATTCATAATAAAGAAATATCCTTTCTTTGATTTTAAACTACTTTTATATTTAAGAATAAAAATATTTGCATTTTATTTTATATTCTCATATTAAAAAAATTAATTTTTATTACTAAATAATTTTATGATTCTCTCTATTGCCTCTATAGTATCTTCTTTACTTGAAAAAGCTGTTAATCTAAAAAAGCCTTCTCCACATTTTCCAAATCCAACACCTGGAGTTCCAACAATTCCAGCTTCATTTAATAATTTATCAAAAAATTGCCAAGAGCTCATATTTGATGGAGTTTTTAACCAAATATAAGGTGAATTTGTTCCTCCATATACTTTAAAACCTATTTTTTCTAACTCATTTTTTATATATTTTGCATTTTCTTGATAATAACAAATATTTTGTTTAATTTGCTCTTTTCCTTCTTCTGTATAAATTGCTTCTGCTGCTCTTTGTGTAATATATGGGGCTGCTCCAAATTTAGTACTTTGCCTTCTTCTCCATAAATTGTTAATTTCCACTTTTTCACCAGTTTTTGTGGATAATTTTATATCTTTAGGTACTACACAAAAAGATAATCTAACACCTGTAAATCCTGCTAATTTCGAATAACTTCTAAATTCTATAGCAACTTCTTTAGCTCCATCTATTTCGTAAATACTATGAGGTATATTTTCTTCTGTAATAAAAGCTTCATATACAGAATCATATAAAATTATAGCTTGGTTTTCTTTTGCATAATTAACCCATTTTTGTAAATCTTGTTTAGTCATAACACTACCAGTTGGATTGTTTGGTGAACACAGATAAATAATATCTACATGTTCTGAAGGAATTTCAGGTATAAAGTTATTTTCTTCTTTAGCCTCTAAGTAAACAATATCATTTCTCCCCATCATAATATTAGTATCTCTATATGCTGGATAAACGGGATCTACTATTGCTACTCGATTATTAATTGATAATAATTCTATAATTCCTGATAAATCACCTTTTGTACCAGAGGAAATAAACACTTCATTTGGTAATAAATCTACACCTCTTGTTTGGTATTCATTTTTTATAATTTTATCAATCAAAAAATCATAGCCTTGTACTTTACCATATCCTTGGAATGTTTCTTTATTTGCCATTTCATTTGTTGCCTTATGAATTGCATCAATCACAGTTCTCCCTAAAGGTAACGAAACATCTCCAATTCCTAATCTTATGATTTTTTTATCTGAATGTTCTTTTTGATATTTTTCTGTTTTTTCTAATATTGTTGAAAATAAATAATCATTTTCTAAGTTTAAAAAACTTTCATTTACTTCTGCCATTTTTTTCTTCCTCTCATATTATTCTGAAAATCGATTTCTATTTTTTATTACTATAAATAAAATTTATACTATATTATTTTTATGTTTTAATACATTATAATATTCCCCATAGTCTTTGACCATGGGGAATTTCTTATCTTAATAAATCTTCTAATTCTATTTTTGTACCATATTTCACGATTATTGGTACTTCTTTTAAAAGTTCTATTCCTTCAATTTTTGATTCTACTTTTTTAGCACCTGGAATTACAACTGCATTTTCAGGAATAATTATTTGACCATTTTCATTTGGTAAAATAACAGTTCCATTAACATTATCATATACTGGTGTACTTCCTGTAATTGTTACTCCTGCACCTATTACAGCACCTTTTTTTACTATTGTACCTTCTGTTATCTTACTTCCTGCTCCTATAAATGCATTATCTTCGATAATAACTGGATAAGCTCCAACTGGTTCTATTACTCCTCCTATAATAACTCCTGCGCCTATATGTATGTTTTTTCCTATTTGAGCACAAGATCCAACTAAAGCTAATGAATCAACCATAGAACCATCATCTATGTAAGCACCTATATTAGTATAACATGGCGGCATAAATGTAACACCTTTTCCTATATAAACTCCATCTCTAACAGATACTGTTGGAGATACTTTTCTTACCTTTTCTTCTACAGAAATTTTTCTTTCGCCCATTGTATCTTTGTCTATTGTTCCATCTGGAAATTCTATAACTTCTCCATATTTAAAACCAAGTAAAATAAATTTTTTTACCCATTGGTTTACTTTCCAACTGTCTTCTGTTTTTTCGGCTACTCTAATTTCTCCTTTGTTTAATCCTTGTTTGAATTTTTTCCACATTGGTAAAAACTCTTCACGTGTTAATCCTTCTTTTTCAATCATTTGAATATATTGCTTTTCCACTTTGATGTCCTCCTATTTTTCGTCAAATTTAAGTAAAAAAATAAATTTTTATCTTAATACTTTTTGGCAAAGTGATTTTATCATACATATATTTTTCTGTCAATTTTTGTTATTTATATTATATTTTTAATTTTGTAAATAATTACCAAAACCCTACAAAATTTGAAAAGTTAAAAAGATTTTACACATACTTTCTTTATCATTTCAAAATTTTAAGGGTCTTCATATAATTTTATTTATTTTTGTTTTTCATATTTTTTTAAAGGTTGCGGCCAAATATCTTGTAATGTTATGTCTTTTAAGCCATCTTCACTTTTTCCTAATGAAATTGTTTCTAAATGAATATTTTCTTTTTTTATTCCATATTCTAACAATCTAAAAAATGATGCTTGTTGCTTTATTGGTTTTATATTTTTTAAATTATCAAGAACAAAGTCACTTAATTTCGCTCTAGCAATTTCACCTTCTAAGCTTTTAACATATTTTCTTATATTTTCATCATTTCCTTTTGAAGTATATGTATCACAAATTTTTTGCGCCTTATTATATCTTTTTTGTGCTATTAAATTTTTAACTACCATTCTTATAGCCATATCTTTTCCTTCAAATATCTCTTGCATTTGTGAAATAGCTAATTCTGGATTTTTTATAGGATATTTATCTCCTTTTTCTGTAAGAGAACTTCTTATTTGATACAAAATTTGTCTTTTTTCTTGTTCTTCCGTTATACTAAAAAAATTATTTTGAGGTTTATTTTCTACTCTATTTTTTGCTTCAATTTCTATGGCTAAATTTATTTTTTCTAAATCAAAATCACCATTTGCAAAATCTTTAATACAGTTTTCTATTTCTTCTGAAATATTGTTTTTAAATTTATCAATTGCTAGTTTTTGTCTTAATTTTAATATCTTATCATTTATATTGTTTACAGCATTATTAGCATTCATTATACAAATATTTTTCATCTCTGGTGTTATCTTGCTTATAAGGAATTTTAATTCTACTATATCTTCTGTTTTTTCTGCCTGTTTTATAATATTTTTTACAAGTTGGTTTCCAAAAACTTTTCTTTTTCCATTTATGTAATAATTATAACTATCACCAGACCATTTACTTAAGTAACTTAGCTCTTTTGCAAAAATTAAGTTACTTAATTTTTCTGATAATTCAAAAGTTAAATTATAATCTTCTATCTCCTTAGTTCCTTTTAAAATTTCCATTGCAAACTTTCTTTTTTCTTTTGAATCAGTATTTTCTTTTATTTTTTCTATTTTTTCTTCAACTAGTTTTATTACATCTTCTACTTTTTTCTTTTGCTCTTCTGTTAGACTTTGAGATACATTTTCTTGACTAATTGTATTTGTTGAAAAATATAATTTATTATATTTTTCTCTCATTTTCTCTAATTTATTATAGCTTTCTTGATCTTCTAAATTAAATCCTATTTCTTCTTTTTCAGTAATTATTTCTTTTGTTGTCTCATCTTCAAATTTTGTTTCTTTTTCATTTTCTAAAATATCTAATTTTGCTTGAATTTCTTGTTCAACATTTTTTTCTGTTTGTTCTTTATCTTTTAAATCTGTTTTACATTTTTTCACATACTCTATAGATATATCAAATTCAAAAGCAATAGATTCTTCGTCAAACCCTTTTTTCAACAAATCTTTTATTTCTTCTTCCTCAACTTGTTTATTCATAACATAATTTTCCTTTTATTAATAAATTTAGAAATTTCTTATTTTGATTTATGAAATTATAACACGATTTTTTTTGTATTTCAATCTATTTTTACTTTATAAGAAATAAAAAACCCCAGATACATCTGGAGTTTTTTTGTAATACCAATTTGGAATTTTTTAGGAATTTGCGACATTTTTAATTTCATCTTCTGTCAAAATTCCTTGCTGTAGCACTTTGATAAAATCTACTACTTTTATTCTTGAACCACCTGCTTTACTTACGAAACTATTCACCAAAGTGAATATTCTCATTCTTTCCTCATTATCTGATATAGATTTCTCTACATCAATATCTTTCATAAGCATCATTTCAGACAAATCTTTACAGATTTTTTCAAATGAGTCTTCCCCAAAAGCATTTGCTCCCATAGCAACAAGAACTTTTCTTATTCTTGTTTCAATAGGTGTAGCTTTATCAACCTCATTAAAGATATTTTCAAAAATTGAATATGCAGGATGTTTTTCTTTGACATTTGTGTTTTCAGAATTAACCATTTGATTTGCAAACTCATAATTCTTGTACAAAGTAATTGCTTTTACAAGTTCAAGAATTCTTAGAGGATTTTTACTTCCTTTAAGTTTTTCTGTAACCACCTTACTCATTAAATTTCTATCTGAAATATTGATAGAAATTCCTTTGAGAGACAGTTTTGCTTCCAAATCATCCCATGTGAATTCATCAAGCTTTGTTGCAGTTTGCACGATATGTATAAACTTATCGTTTCTTCGGCTAAAGTTTATCCATTCTGTAACCAATCTCACAAAATCATCATATGAAGTAGATTTTTTAGCAATTTCTTGAAGCTCTTCACTCTCAAGATTTAAGTTTTTGCGATTACGCTTTTTGGATTTTGTTCCCTTTTCCTCAGACTGATGTTTTTCTTCCACAGAAGCAATACGATTATCCTCAGCCCCTGACTTTTCATCTGATATCATTTGCTCTGGATTTGATTCTTCTTTTGATACCGTTTTCTCAGAATTTGATTCTTCTTCTGATAGAATCTCATCAATTTCTGTAGATTCATTTTGAATTTGTTCTTCAGATTTCAAAGTTTTTTCGGATATAATTTCCTTTTCCGTTTTTTCAGATATCTCTTCTGATTTTGCAAAATCTGTGCTTAAAACTTCTTCCCGTTTTAGCACAGCATTAGGTTCTGGGTGGTAATCGAACTCAAAGTCTGTACATTCTGATATCGCTTTGATAATATTTCTAGGAAATTCATCAAAAATAACTTCTAGCTCTGCTTCACCGCCTTTAATCTTTAAGCTACTTTGAGGATTAAAATCCTCAAAAAAGCCTTCAAGTAGTGTTTTTCCCTCCTCCATTCCATTTAAATTTACTTTTGCCCAAAATTTCATAACCTTTCTCCTTTTCGTTGTAATTTTTTTTGGGAATTTCTAATTGTTCTTGGTATTTCCTAATTTATTATATTTATGGTTAAACAACTATTAAAAATAATAAACTTTGGAAAATTTCAATATGCTTATTATCTTATCATAGATTTACATAATTTTCAACCGCTATAATATGGATTTTATAATGAAAGAAGACCCGCATTCACGAGTCTTCTTTTTTGTGTCTTATTCGAAATACATGAAGGCTCTTATTTTAGCCTTTGAATTTCTCATGTTTTTGCGATAGGAATACCGCATTCTAGAGGGATAGTTTCCCTCTCCATCAGTTCCTGGAATGCCTTCTCTTGCTACAACATAATCTTTGCTGAAATATTCTTGCGTCCATTCCATATTGAAAATGTTGCCAAGCAGTTCTTCCAAATTCCAACCTCCGCAATCTCTTTCGAGAATTTGCTTTTGCTCTTCTTCGGTTGTAGGACTGTTAATCCATTCTTCCTTGGTTAATGTGCCGGTTTCAATTAACCACTTTCCTAAGACGTCATAAATAACGCCATACATCAGGTCGCTTTTCAACTCAGGAACATTCAAACATGCTGCAAAAAGCTTTGCTTCATCATAATTAGAATGCGTAATAGGTTCTCCGTCTTCTGTTGAAACCACATTTCCATCTTTTGAAAAGCTCAAGAAATTTTTGGAAAGAAAGAATCCATCATTTTTTCTGATACTTTCTAAAACTTCATAGGGAAGCTCTTCGTGATAGCAATCTTCTGTGAATTTTTCTGCAAAATACCATGCTACACTTTTAATTTCCAAAAAGTCCGCCCGGAAAAAGGTTATTTGATTTCCGTTCCAAGTAAAGATGGCTGCGATTTCGCCATACTTTTCACAAGAAATCACTTTTTCAAGTTTTGCACATGCAGGCATGCGCCGCTTAGACACAACATTCTCTTTCATATTAGTTTACCTCCTGTTGTTTGAGAACAATTTTGTTGCATCTATATTATACCTCATTTTTTCAGTTTTTTCAACACTTTCAGTCATTCTTCTAATTTTGAGGCTTAATTTCTAAATAGTTAATAACTTCATTAAAAATTTTGCCAGCAACAGGAGCTGCTACACCACCTCCTTGGTGCCCACCTTCTCCTGTCGGATTATATAAAGTAACTAAAATAGCTATTTGTGGATTATCAGTAGGAGCAACCCCAATAAATGAAGTTACATATTTTCCTGTATTTACACCATCTTCAGAAGTTCCTGTTTTTCCTCCAATATTATATCCTTCAACTCTTGCATTTTTACCAGTCCCTTCTGCTACAACAGAAGTCATCATACTCAGTACTGCTTCTGCTGTTTTTTCTGAAATAACTTGATTCTTATAAATTGGTTCTATTATATTTTCTTCACCTGTTTGATTATCTATAATTTTTTTCACAATTCTTGGTTGTACATATTTACCTTTATTAGCTATTGCAGATACCATTGTAATCATTTGAATAGGTGTTACTTCAAATCTCTGTCCGAAACTAATTGTAGCAAGTTCTACTGGACCAACCTTTTCTTGTTTTAAAAATATACTATTAGCCTCACCTATCAAATCTATTCCAGTCTTCTGAAGCAATCCAAATTTATTTAAATATTCATAATATTTTGCTACACCTAATTTCTGTCCTAAACCTATAAAAACCGGATTACAAGAATTCATCAAACCTTCTCTTAAACTTTGACTACCATGAGGTCTATAATATCTCCAACATTTTATTCTTACACCAGCAATCTCAATACTTCCATTACAACAAAAAGATCCAGAGGTATCACTACTAGCTATACCTTCTTCTACTGACGCTGAAGCAGTTACTAATTTAAAAGTAGAACCTGGCTCATATGTATCTGTAATCGCTTTATTCCTCCACATTGCTTGTAGCGCTGTATTTTTATCTTTTAATTCAAGTTCTGACCATACTTGCTTTAATTCTTCATTATTTATTTGATAAGGATTATTCAAATCATAATATGGATAAGTTGCCATTGCTAAAATATCCCCATTTTGAGGGTTCATCATAATTATATTTCCACCATCTGTACATACATTGTCAATGCAAGCTTCTTCTAAATATTTTTCTACTATTGCTTGAATATTCATATCAATAGTTAATACTAAATCTTTGCCTCTAATAGGATTTGAATAGCTTTCTCCTTCATTTCCAAAATTCTTTCCTTTTGCATCAATCATTTTACTTATACTGCCATTGTTTCCTGTTAAAATACTATCATATTTAGCTTCTATTCCATCTAATCCTTGATTATCACTTCCAACAAATCCAATAATATGAGAAGCTAAGCTTGAATATGGATAATATCTTTTAGTATCTTCATCAATATTTATTCCTGCATAAATATTATTTTCTTTCATCCATATTCTTAATTTGTCTGTTTTTTCTTTATCTACTCTTTTTATTATATTTTCAATAGAACTATTTTTACTTACTCTTTTTAACATTTTTTCATAATCTAATTCAAAAATTTCTGAAAATGCTTTTGCTACTTTTTCTTTATTTTCTTTTGCAATATTTACAGGATTTACTGTTACAGTTTCAACGGTACTACTTTGTGCTAAAATATTTTTTTCTGTTGAATCATAAATAGTTCCTCTACTCGCTGTTATTTTCCTACTTATATTTTGCTGTTCTATAGATTTTTGCTCTAATTCTTTTCCTTGAACAAATTGTATAAAACCTAATTTTCCAACAAGTATTATCCATATAAAATTAACACTTATAAATATCCATATCATTTTCTTTTTTGAACTTAAAATATTACTTTGCATATTATCCTCCTGTTAATTAATAGTTTTATAATATTACATCTTATTAATTAACACACAAAAAAAGACTAAAAACTGTTTTTCACAATTTCTAGTCTTTTAAAATATATTAGTTATTTTTTCCCATAAGTTTGTCCAAAAATCATTATTCTCTTCTAAAATTATCTTTTCAGATTTTGGCTCTACATAATCTTTTTTTGATAAATTTATATATATTGTTTGTTTAGCTGTACGTTTTTGCATTCCTAATTTTTCTTTTGCTGCTAATTCAATATTATTTAAATTTATACTATTTTGTATACTTACCTCTAATTGATCTTTTTCTTTTTGTATATTAGTTATCTTAGCTTTCAATTCTTGTATTTTTGCAAAACTTTCGTTAACTTGAGAGTTTCTAAATATGATTAAGAATAAAATTACAAATATTAATCCACATTTTATAGCTAAATATACTTTAGATTTTATATCTGGTTTAGCTTTTTTTATATTATCATTTTCATATTTCTTTTTTATATTTTCTTTTTTTACTGGCTCAGATTTTTTTACTACTGGCTTTTTCTTTTTTACTGTTTTTTTCTGATATTCTGGTTTTATTTTTCTTGGATTTGTATCATATTGATATCCATAATTTCTTCCTGCCATATTTTCCCTCCTCTCTTGTATATTTTTTGAAATAAATTGTTATATTTTTTCAAATATCCTTAGTTTTGCACTTCTACTTCTCGAATTTTCATTTTGCTCTTCTTCTGTTGGTAACATTGGTTTTCTTGTAATAATTTTTCCTTTTGATACAGCACCACATACACAATATGGTAATCCTGGTGGACATGTACATTTTCCAGAAGCATCTTGAAATGCATTTTTTACTGCTCTATCTTCTAATGAATGAAATGTTAAAATACATAATCTTCCGTTTGGATTTAAAGCTTCTATACAATCCATTACTGTTTTATATAAAGGTTCTATTTCATTATTAACTTCTATTCTAATTGCTTGAAATGTTCTTTTCGCTGGATGTCCTTCACCTTTATGATAAGGTATTACTTTTTCTATAATTTTAACTAATTCATCTGTAGTTTCTATCTGTTTTTGATTTCTATATTCTACAATTTTTCTAGCGATTTGTCTTGAAAATTTTTCTTCTCCATATTCATATATAATACGCGCTAACTCTTCTTCTTTATAAGTATTTACTACATCTTTTGCTGTTAAGCTTTGAGTTTGATCCATTCTCATATCTAGCTCACCATTTCCCATGTAGCTAAAACCTCTATTTCTTTCATCTAGTTGATATGATGAAACACCCAAATCTAACAAAATTCCATCTACACCAGATAATTCTAAATTTTCTAATATTAAATTTATATTATCATGGTTATCATGAACAAATTTTACATTATTAAAATCTTTTAATCTTTCTTTTGCAACACAAATAGCTTCTTCATCTCTATCGATTCCAATAAGAAGCCCTTTATCAGATATTCTTTTTACAATTTCTTTGCTGTGGCCTGCACCACCCATTGTGCCATCTACATATATGCCATTTGGTTTTATGTTTAGTCCTTCAATGCATTCTTCTAGCATAACTGATTTGTGATTAAATTCCAAAACGCTACCTCTCGATAAAATTTATGTTATTTTGTAAATAGCATAAACAGTTGGTAGTTTCTACCAACTGTCATGCTTTAAATGTAAAATTTATCTTTTGTATTTTGTTTTTTCTTTTGTATAAATTTACTTTTGTAAATTATATGTATCTTCTTTCGTAGTAAAAACTCTTTTGTAATATAAAATTCTTTTGTGAATTTTACATCTTTTGTATAATTTTATCTTTTGTATGACTTTGTCTTTGGTAATATTTTAAACTTAAATTTTTATCTTTTGTGTGCTTTATCATTTGTATACTTTATCTTTTGTGTTTTTTTAGCTTTTGTACTTTATTTTTTTATCTTTTGAATTTTTATATAAACTTTAGCAAGTTATATACCAAGCATTTGCATTTTTTCAGCTATTTCATCTGCTGAAATTTCTTCATCACAAGCTTCCCATTTTTCTTTACTCCAAATTTCGATTCTAGAATCCATACCTACTATAACTACATCTTTTGTTAATTCAGCAAATTCTCTCAAATTATTTGAAATAAGAAATCTACCTTGTTTATCAATTTCGCAATCATTTGCTCCTGCGAAGAAAAATCTTGAGAAAGCTCTGGCATCTTTATTAGAAATTGGAAGTGCTCTTAATTTTTGTTCAAAATTTTTCCATTCTTCTAAAGAGAATGCAAATAAACATCCATCAAGGCCTTTTGTGATTATAAACTTTTCACCAATATCTTCTCTTAGTTTTGCAGGCATTATCAATCTGCCTTTAACATCTAGAGAATGCTCGTATTCACCTATTAGCACAAAGCATAATCTCCTTTCATTTTTCTACCACTTTCTACCACTTCTCTCCACTTCACTTAAATTTTAATATATAAGATTTTATTTTGCAATAGTTTTTTTAATTTTTTTTTATTTTTTATATTTCTTTTTCATTTCAAAAATATTTCAAAATTGTTTCATTTTATTCTCATTTATATTTTTATATATTGTTTGTATTATTTATTACTTTTTTTTATTCTCTTTTCTTAATTTTTATGATACAATTTGTGCATAATTTTTATGATTTTAGAAAGGTGTTTTATGAAAGAATATCAATATATTTCAATTTTTAAAGTTTTTATAATTTATCTTATTGCTATGCTTCCTACTTTTATTTCACTTTTTGATAAAA
>JAZROJ010000102.1:0-1779 GCA_045648625.1 Candidatus Scatovivens sp. | reverse complement strand
ATTTTTTTCTTTTTCTGAAGCATCTACTTTTACTAAAATTCTATTATTTCCTATTATCATCAAACTCTCTCCAGTTTTTAAAGATTTTATTTCTATCTTTTCCTTTTCTGACAAATTTGCATATTTTTCCAATACCATAATATTTTCTTCTTCTAAAGAAAAAAAAGTTTTAATGCTAGAATTATTTAATATACTTTTTCCATATACTCCTTCTTCTAAGCTAAATAAATCGGAAACATCTTGTGTTATAGCAACAGCACTTCCTCCATACTTACGTATTGTTTTAAATATTTTATAAATAAAACTTGCAACAAATTCATTTGAAGTAACTCCTATCAATCTCCATATTTCATCTAAATAAATTGCCTTCTTTGCATTTCTATCTTTTTTTATCTGATCCCAAAATAATTCTGTAAAAATAAAAAGTCCATATTTTAAATTTTCTTCTCCCAATTCATAAATATCTGCAACAATTAATTTATTTTCCAAATCAATATTTGTATGATTGTTTAAAAATTTTAAAGAGCCATATACTAAAGGATATAATTTTGTTTTTAAATACCTTGTTTTTTCATCTTTTGCAAGTTCTTCATACAAATCTTCTAAAATAGGCATATCATTCGAATTTTTAAAAACAAGTTTTCCTGAAGAATAGTCTTTTTTGTATAGTGAACTATCATCAAAAGTAATTTGTTTTTGCTCATATACTTTTATTAATTTTTCCTCTAAAATAGCAGTTTCTTCTTCATCTAAATTTCCAAAAATCAAACAAAAAAATCCTTTTAACTTAGAAAGTTTTGTAGCTAAAAAACCTTTTTCTTCTTCAATGCTTTCTTCCCTTATATCAAGAATATTAATATAAGTTTCAGAAGTTGGTCCGAATTTTATCCATATTCCATCTAAATTTTCACAAACTTTTCCATATTCTCTTTCTGGATCAATTACATACTGAGAAATTCCTAATAATCTATATCTTAATATTAATAATTTAGTATAAAAAGATTTTCCAGCTCCACTTGTACCAAATATACACATATTAGCATTTTTATATTTTTCTTTATCAAAGCGATCTACAAAAATCATAGTATTATTATAAATATTGTGTCCTATAAAAATTCCTTCCTCATCACAAATATTAGAAGAAATAAAAGGATACGTTGCTGTTACCCCTGTTGTTAAGACATTTCTTCTTGTCGCTTCTTTTATTTCTTTTAAATTTTGAAACAAAGGTAAATTAGCCATAAAAACTTGTTCTTCTCTAAAATTAGCTTTTCTAGTTATCATTCCTGAAGATTGCACAATTCCTTCTACTTTTAATAAATTTTTTTCTAATTCTTTTTCATTTTCTGAAATAACAACTATATAAATATACAAATAATATAAGTCTTCATTATTTATTTGCATTTCTTTTCTAATATATTTAGCATCATTATAACTAAATGCCGCAATATCTATATCTTCTCTGTTTGTGTTACCTGTTTTTAAATCTACACCAACATTTCCTATAAAATACGTTAGATCTTTTATAGTTTTATATGAATCTAATTTTTCATAAAATATAGAGATATTCATATTTAAATTACTATTCATTAAATTCTTCAATATAATTTCATTATATTCTCTTGCATAATCTACTACTAAAATTCCACCAAAATATACTCCATCTATTTCTAAGAATTTTGGATTTTTATTATTAATATATCCTGGAGCAATTTTATCTTTTTCATTTAATGTTCCTTTTAATAAATCTTGTATAACTCTACCTCCTTTTATATTTTT